>NZ_JBFEKM010000129.1:0-11856 GCF_041552635.1 Sulfitobacter sp. | reverse complement strand
GGGGCCGCCACAACGCTGCGGTTGGCGGTTTGCGGTGCGCATATGGCGGGGTTGCCGCTGAACCACCAATTGACAGATCGTGATGCGGTGTTCGTGAAAAAGGCGCAGACCTCGGATGCATACCGGTTCTATGCCCTTGCTGGCGGGCCGCCCGCGCGGCCGGGGCTGGTGCGTGGTGCTGCGGGCTCAGGCGCACCCATCGCGCTTGAACTTTGGGACGTGCCGTTTGCCCACGTCGGCAGTTTTCTGGGCGGCATTCCAGCGCCCCTCGGGCTTGGCACAATCGTGTTGGAGGACGGATCGCAGGTGCAAGGGTTTATGTGCGAAGCAATTGCCACGGCAGACGCAAAAGACATCACTGAAATGGGCGACTGGCGGCGGTATATCGCGTCTTTGGCAGGCTAGGTTCGCGCTGCAATGGGTCGGGGTCGTGCTGCCAGAGGGTGAGGCCACGTCGGCGGTATCAAGAGGGAAATACGCATGACACAGCGCCAAATTCTTTTGGAAGGCGGGACTGTTCTGGTTGATAATGACCGGTTTGCGACCCTGTCCCTGCTGATCAGTGACGGGCGGATCAAGGCGTTGATCCCCGCCGGTGAAGGCCCCGAAGCGGCCGAGCGTGTCGATGCCAGCAATCGCCTTATCATGCCGGGGCTGGTCAACGGCCACACCCATTCACATGGTGCGTTGGGGCGGGGCGGGGTGCCTGATGACCTCCCGCTCGAGGCGTTTTTGTCCGGTGCTGCGTGGTTGAACGGGGCGCGTCATCAAGACGACCTGCATCTAAGCGCGCAGCTGTCGGCGGTCGAGTTGATCCGCAAAGGGTGTACCGCGTGTTTTGACATGTTCGTTGAGCTGCCCGGACCGACCGTGGGCGGCATCCATAGCGTCGCGCAAGCGTATCACGATGTCGGCATGCGCGCTGTTGTGGCCCCGATGATCGCGGACCAAACCATTTACCAAGCGCTGCCGGGGCTGATCGACACGTTTGACCCGCCGTTGCGCGACGCTGTTGCCGCTTTGACGCTGCCGGCTTGGCAAACGATCATGGCAAGCTGCGCGGACGCCTTTGGCAGTTGGCCCGTGCCCAACGATCGCGTGCGTCCTGGCATCGGCCCTACGATACCGCTGCATTGTTCCGTTCCGTTCTTGCAGGCCTGCGCGGCGCTGTCGCAGCAAGGCGGCATTCCGCTACAGACCCATCTGGCCGAAACCCGTTTGCAACAGGTGATGGCTGCGCAGAAATTCGGCACCAGTCTGACCGAGCATCTAGGCCGCTTGGGCGTCTTGAATTCGCATTTCAGCGGGGCGCACGGTGTGTGGCTGTCCAAGCCCGAGGCGGATCTGCTGGCGCAACACGACGCCTGCATTTGCCACAACCCGCTTAGCAATCTTCGGCTTGGATCGGGGATCGCGCCGGTGCGGATGTTGGCCGATGCGGGCGTGACCATGGGCGTGGGCACCGATGCGAGTAACACATCCGACGGGCAGAACATGTTCGAGGCGATGCGTCTGGCTGCCACCCTCAGTCGCGCGCAGACCTCTGACCCGGCGCAGTGGATCAGCACCCGCGCCGCACTGAAAATGGCCACCGAAGGCAGTGCGCGGATTCTCGGGCTTGACCGCGTGGGCAAGATTTCCGCCGGTTGGGTGGCTGATCTGGTGTTTCTGGACGCGGGATATTGCCACTATACGCCGCTGCGCGCCCCGCTGGACCAGATCGTTCTGGCCGAAAACGGTGCCGCCCTGCGCGAGGTGATGATCGCGGGCCGCTATGTCTTGGCCAATGACAGGATTCTGACGCTGGATGAAAACGCTTTGGTCGCGCGTGCCCGCACTATTGCAGAGCGTCTGGATCATGCCAACGCAGAAACCCGCCTGATGAACGAAGCCGCAGCCTTGGTCGTCCAAAGCTTTTGCCGCGGCAATTGCGACGGCTATGCGACGCGCCTAGCCTAGGTCGCAGATTTCTCATCTTTCCAGTCCACGCTTGCCATTCCTTTTTGATTAAGGGGCATTCTGAAGGCCGTTTCCGGTGTGATTATGTGTAGGATGCTGATATTAAACGGTAAAAAAATATGTGGTGCATTTTTTGCATCGTAATACTGAATTTATAGCAATAGAAGTAAGCGCTGATCCGACGCAAGCTTTGTCCAAGGCCGAATCCAATCGGCGCACCACCAGCAAGAGGGCTTTTCGATGACGGACCACACCACACGACGCAATTTTCTGAAAATGGGTGCCGCCGGGGCGTCCGTTTTGCCGTTTCTGCGGGCGATGCCGGCCGCCGCCCAAGGGTCTGATACGTTGGTTGTCGTGAACGGCCAAACCGTCAATTCGCTGGACCTGCACCGCACGGGCACGAACCGCGCGTCCTATCAGGTGTCGGTGAACTGCTACGACCGTCTGGTGTCCTTTGGCACCAAAGACGTGCCAAGCGGTGGCCTGTCCTATGATTATGAAACCATCGTCCCCGAACTTGCCGAAAGCTGGAGCACATCCGACGACGGGCTGACGATCACCTTCAAGATCAAGCCGGCCGCGACGTTCTGGGACGGCAGCAAGGTCACAGCAGACGACGTGAAGTGGTCGTTTGATCGCGCCGTCAGCGTCGGCGGCTTTCCGACAGTACAGATGAAGGCGGGCGGGCTGGAACGGCCCGACCAGTTTACCGCCGTGGATGCCGAAACCTTTACCGTGACGCTGGACCGTCCTTCCAAGCTGGCGCTTCCCGATCTGGCGGTACCGGTGCCGTTCATCATCAATTCGGCTGTAGCCAAGGCAAACGCGACGACCGACGACCCTTGGGCGATGGAATATCTGCACACAACGCCAGCGGGATCAGGTGCCTATAAAGTGCTGCGCTGGACGCCGGGCGAACAGCTGGTCTACGAGCGGAATGACGACTGGGCCGGTGGTCCGATGCCCGCGATCAAGCGCGTTGTCGTGCGCGAAGTCCCAAGCCCTGCCACCCGCCGTGCCCTGATTGAACGCGGCGATGTGCAGGTGTCGTTTGACATACCCGACAAGGATGCCGCCGAACTGGCCGACAAGCTGACCGTCTATTCGACGCCGGTTGAAAACTGTATTAACTGCGTCTGCTTGAACACCAATTTTGAACCTTTCCAAGACGCAAACGTGCGCAAGGCGCTGGCCTATGCGATGCCCTACGAGGCAATCTTTGAGGCGTCAGCCTATAAACGCGGTGCGCCGCTGTGGGGGGGGGAGGCCGAGATTACCGATACCGCCTGGCCGCGCAAGACGCAGTACGCCACCGATCTGGACATGGCGCGCGCCTATATGGCGAAATCCGGATTTCCCGACGGTTTCGAGGTACCCTTGTCAATCAGCACCGATCTGGCTTGGATGGAACCTGCAGCACTGCTGATCCAGGAAAGCCTTGGCAAAATCGGGATCACGGCTGAAATCGACAAAATACCCGGCGCGAACTGGCGCACGGCGGCCTTGGTCGAAAAACGTCTGGACCTGCATCTGGATAACTTTGGTGGTTGGCTGAACACGCCTGATTATTATTTCTTCTGGGCCTATCAGCACGGGCATCTGTTCAATTCCTCGAACTACCTCAACCCCGAGGTCGAAGACCTGGTGAACGCCACCTTGCATATGCAGATGGACGATCCCGAATATGCCCCTAAAATCAAACGCATGTTCGAAATCGTGCTGGAGGATCTGCCGCGTATTCCACTGTACCAGCCTGCGTTGAATGTGGCGGTAAACGGGGCCGAGGGCTACGAATTCTGGTTCCATCGCCAGCTTGATGTGCGCCCTCTGGCGGCGGGTTAAGGTCCTGTCCAGCCCCGCATATCCCAGACTGCGCGCCATCGCATTGCGTGTCGCGCAGTCAATTCCCGTCGTCATCGGCGTGGTGCTGATCAGCTTTTTGCTGACCCGCGCCTTGCCCGGCGATCCGGCCGCCTATTTTGCCGGTGCCGCTGCGGATGAGGCGTCCATTGCCGAGGTCCGCACCGCCCTTGGTCTGGACAAGCCCCTGATCCAGCAGTTTTTTATCTATGTCGGGGATTTGCTGCGGGGCGATCTGGGGCAATCGCTGCTCAGCGGGCAGGCGGTCGCGCAGGATTTGGCCAAACGTCTGCCCGCCTCGCTAGAGCTGACGCTGACAGCGCTGGTGTTGTCCTGCGCCATCGCCATTCCCTTGGGCATTCTGGCCGCGACGCGTCCGGGGTCATGGGTGGATCACCTGTGCCGTGTGGTGGTGACGGCGGGGGTATCGCTGCCGACGTTCTTTACCGGAATCGTGCTGATTTATGTGTTCTATTATTTGCTGGGCATCGCGCCGTCGCCCTTGGGGCGGCTTGATTTCATCTATCTTGATCCCGACCACGTCACCGGTTTCTATCTGATTGACGCGGCCCTGATGGGCGATTGGGAGACATGGCGCGGGGCGGCCAAACAACTGGTCATGCCTGCAATTACTCTGGCGCTGTTCACGCTTGCGCCGATCGCCCGGATGACCCGCGCGTCGATGCTGACGGCGCTGTCCTCTGATTTCATCCGCACCGCGCGGGCGGCGGGGCTGTCCAACGGCAAGGTGCTGTACGGCTATGCCTTTCGCAACGCGCTGCTGCCCGTGGTCACGACGCTGGGCATGGTGTTTTCCTTTGCGCTCGGGGCCAACGTGCTGGTCGAGAAAGTCTTTGCATGGCCCGGCATCGGATCCTATGCGGTCGAGGCCTTGGTGGTGTCCGATTACGCCGCCGTCCAGGGCTTTGTGCTGGCCATGGCGCTGCTGTTTGTGGTGCTCAACCTTGTGATTGATCTGCTCTACACTGCGATTGATCCGCGCATCGGGTTTAGTTCAAAATGACCGATATACCCTTGAAACAAAGCCGGAAAACATCTGGCGGGTTGGATCACCTGATCTATGTTCTGCGGGCCAATCCGGTGACGATGATCGCCTTCGGAATGTTCGCGCTGATCGTGCTGTCTGCGATCTTTGGACCCGCGCTGGTGCCCTATGATCCGTTGCAAACCAATGCATCCAACGCGCTGCAAGCGCCATCATGGGATCACTGGTTTGGCACCGATAACGTCGGCCGCGACGTGTTCAGCCGCGTGATCGTCGCAACGCGGTTGGATCTGTCGATGTCGCTGGCGGCGGTGGCGCTGTCCTTTGTCGTGGGGTCGGTTTTGGGCAGCATCGCGGGCTATTGGGGCGGCTGGCTGGACATCGTCTTGAACCGCATCCTTGATACGATCATGGCGTTCCCGCTGTTCGTGCTGGCGATGGGGATCGTTGCGGCCCTTGGCAACACGATCGAGAACATCATTTACGCCACGGCGGTGATCAACGTGCCGTTCTATGCCCGCCTTGTCCGCGCCGAGGTCAACATTCGCCGCGAGGCCGGTTTTGCGCAGGCGGCCAAACTGGCGGGCAATTCGGACGTGCGCGTGCTGGCCATGCACATATTTCCCAACGCGCTGCCGCCGATGATGGTGCAGGTGTCGTTGAACCTTGGTTGGGCGATCCTGAACGCGGCGGGGCTGTCTTTCATCGGGCTTGGCGTGCGTCCACCCACGGCTGAATGGGGGATCATGGTGGCCGAAGGCGCGAATTTCATCGTCTCGGGCGAATGGTGGATGGCGGTGTTTCCGGGGCTGTGGCTGATGATTGCTGTCTTTACCTTTAATCTTCTGGGCGACGGTCTGCGTGACATCGTTGACCCGCGCAAAAGGACCTGAGCCTATGTTAAGCGTCAAAGACCTTGCCGTGTCCTTTCAAACCCGTCGCGGGGCGGTGGATGCGGTGCGCGGGATCAGTTTCGATCTGGCCAAGGGGGAAATCCTTGGGATCGTGGGCGAAAGCGGGTCGGGTAAATCCGTGACCTCTTATGCCTTGATGCGGATCTTGGATCAGGGCGGCACGATCAAGGCAGGCGAGGCGACGTATTCGGGCATTGACCTGCGCCGCGCCGCTGAACGGGACATGCGCGACATCCGCGGGCGTGAAATCTCGATGATATTTCAGAACCCTCGGGCGGCGCTGAACCCGATCCGCAAGGTCGGCCACCAGATCGAAGACGTGCTGCGCCAGCATGCCCGCGCCAGCCGTCAGGATGCCCGCGCCAAGGCAATTGCCGCCCTCAAAGCCGTGCGAATCAACGACGCTGAGGCGCGCTATGACGCCTATCCGTTCGAATTGTCGGGCGGCATGTGCCAACGCATCGTATGCGCCATCGCACTGGCCTGTGATCCGCGTCTGCTGATCGCGGACGAGCCGACAACCGGGCTGGATATCACCACGCAAAAGGCGGTGATGGACCTTGTGCGCGACCTGATCCGCGAACGCGCGATGAGCAGCCTGTTGATCACCCATGACCTTGGCCTTGCGGCGCAATATTGCGACCGTATCATGGTGATGAAAGACGGGCTGATCGTTGAACAAGGTGATCCCGCGCAGATTTTCAGCGACCCGCAGCACAGCTATACCCGCAAGCTGGTGGATGCCACGCCGCGCATCGGCGAAAGCATCCGCAGTCTGTTGCCTCCGCAGGACCGCAAGCCTGAGCCGCCGCATCAGGTGCTGGATACGCCGCTGGTCGAGGTGCGCAACCTGACCAAGACCTATCGCGGCAAATCCGGTCCGGTTCATGCGGTGAAAGGCATCTCATTCACGATTAAGCAGGGCCAAAGCGTAGGACTGGTGGGCGAAAGCGGATGCGGTAAATCCACCACCTCGGAAATTCTGGTGCGGTTGATGGATGCGACCAGCGGCGACATTATGTTCGAGGGCGAAAACATTGCGGCGATCCCGGCCAAGGGCTTTGCCCGCAATCCGCGCCGCGCGCAGATACAAATGGTGTTTCAAGACGCCACAGACAGCTTGAACCCGCGTCACACCGCGCGCCAGACGATTGCCGAACCTTTGCGCCGCCTGAGCGGCCTGCGCGGGGCCATGCTGGCCGCGCGGATCGACGAATTAGCGGTGCTTGTCGGCCTGCCGTTGCCGCTGCTGGACCGGTTCCCGCATCAATTGTCGGGCGGACAAAAGGCCCGCGTGGGGATCGCCCGCGCCGTCGCCCTTGAGCCGAAATTCCTGATCTTGGATGAACCGACGGCAGCGCTGGATGTGTCCATTCAAGCCGTCGTGCTGAATCTGCTGGTCGATCTGCGCGCCAAGCTGGGCATGACCTATTTGTTCGTTAGCCACGACCTGCATGTTGTCCGCCTGCTTTGCGACCATGTGATCGTGATGAAAGACGGCGAGATCGTGGAACAAGGTCCGGCGCAGCAGGTGATGTCGACCCCGCAGAACGCCTATACCAAGACGCTATTGGCTGCCGCCCCGAAACCGCCCGCACGCCGCAAGGTGGCCTGAGGGGCGATCAGGCGCGCTGTGGTTCAGGGGATCAAGTCGGGGATCTGGTTGCGGCAATAGCTGTGGATGTCGCCCGCGCGGGTCAGCCAGATGTCGTCGCGCCGTGCGGCGATGTGGGTCAGTGCGCGGCGCAGATGGCGCAAACGGTAGGGCTGACCGACCAGATAGGGGTGCAAGGCGATCCCCATGACCAGTGGCTGATCCACCGATTGTTCCAGCATCTCGTCGAAATTGTCGATGATCATATCCGCGAAAACGGCGGCACCGTCCTTGCGCGCAGCGATGGACGGAATATCGTTGACCTCTTGCGGATAGGGGACCGACAGCAGCCGCCCGCCTGCCGTGTCCATCCAGACCGGTTGATCATCCATGCACCAGTTCAAGCTGTAGCCATAGCCGGCCTGTGCCAGCAGGTCGGGGGTGTGCAGGCTTTCCGCGATCCACGGCGACAGCCAGCCTTGCGGGGCGAGCCCTTCGGCATCTTTCAAGACTTGGGTGGCCTCTGCGATCAGCGTGGCCTCGTCCTGTGGGGGCAGCACGCTTTGGCGTTCCGAATTGGTCCGCCCGTGACCCACGATTTCGTCGTTTCGCGCGCGAAACGCGGCCATCAGGTCGGGCGCGTAGTCATACATCGCTGAATTGGCAATCACGCTGACCGGCAGGTCCAGCGCATCGAACATGTCGCGCATCCGCCACGCGCCCACCCGGTTGCCATAGTCGCGCCACGCATAGTTCAACACATCCGGTTGCGGCCCACCGGGGGCTAGTTCTGCGCCCAGACCTTCGCCAAAGGCAAAATGTTCAAGGTTCAGCCCGATATAAACCGCCAGACGCTTGCCGTTGGGCCAGGTGTAATCGGCGCGATCGGTGATGGCGCGGTAGGCATAGCGCCCGTGATCCTTGACCATATCTAAAGCTCCGCTTCGGCCAGTCCGGCCTTGTGCAACAAGATTTCGGCGCTGTCATTCCAGACATCCGTGCCGATGATCTTGTCGCCGCGCACGACGAATTTGTCCATATAGCGGTTGGTCTCAAAGGGGGTCCCGTCCTTCCATTCGCCGTACAGATATCCGGTGTTGTAGACGTGGACATCGCCCGTTTCAGGATCAAGGGCTGCATCGGTACGCAGGAACCGTTTCTTGACCCACGCATAGCGTTTGGCGTTGAAACCCGCACTTTGGTCAGGGCGGGTGAATTTGCGGCCTCCGGTGAAAACCAGCGTGAAATCATCGCTCACATAGGCCGCCGCACCTTGGGGATCAGGCACCATGGAGCGTTCAAGATAGGCCTCGACGATGGCTTTTGCAGTAATCAGGGGATCGGTTTTCGGGTCCATTGGGGCACTTTCGTCGGGATGGTTTCAGGCTTGGGGCAGATCGGGAGGAAATGGAGAGCGCGCGCCCGACCCAAGGCCGGACGCGCGCAGTGGCATTTTCAGTTAATCTCAACCTCAAAGCTGCGGGTGTCAGCAGGCGGCAGGAACGAGCGGTCAAAGATTTCCGATGCTTCGGGCAGGCGCTCAAGACCGTAGCCTTCGGCGACAATCGCGATAGAGCGTGTCAGACGTTCGTCCACCAGATCACCCATGCCGATCTCTGCGGTTTCAGCCGCGTTCATCAGGTTGGTCAGCGCGAATTCAAGGCGCGCGCGCTCAAGCTCGGGATCGACAAGGTTGTCAAAGGCCATGATCGCCTCGACCGCGATGTCTTGATCCTTGGCAATTTCCAGCGTGGCACGGTTTACCGCACGGACCAGACCGGCAACTGCGTCCGGATTTTCGGTCAGCATCTCGCGCGACACCATCATGCCGTTGGAATACAAGTCCATGCCGTACTCTTCGAACTGGAACCAGTTGTAATCGGCGGCGGGGTCCTGACGGTTGGCAATCAGGTTGAACCAGCTCGTGATCGTGAACACAAACGCGCCGTCAATGTCGCCGCGGATCATCATCGGTTCTTGTAGGTTAGGTGCCATGTTTTCCTGCGCGACCTTGTCGATGTCGACGCCGTTCAGCTTGGCAAACACTGGGAACAGCCGTGTCGTGGGTGTACCTTGGGCACCGCCCAGACGTTTGCCTTCGAAATCGGCGGGCGTTTCAATCCCTGCGGATTTTGGCGTGACAATCGCAAAGGGCGGACGGTTCCACAGTTGATAGACCATGACCGGTGCCTCGCCCGGGCGGGCGGCGGCGTTCTGGATGATGGCGTTGATGTCGCCAAACCCGGCATCATAGGCCCCACCCATGATCCGCGTCACAGTGGCGGCAGACCCTTCGCCCTGATCGATGGTGACGTTCAGGTTTTCATCGGCGAAATATCCGCGGCTTAGCGCCATCAAAAACGGGGCGTCGCTGCCTTGGGTTTTCCAGCCTAGGGTGAACCGGATATCGGTCATCTCGGCAAAGGCGGGGGTGATCCCGGCGATCAATGCGAATGTCGCGCCCAAAAGTGTATGCTTCATCAAAGCGTTCCTTGTGTTGAGGTGAGAGGGAGGTCAGGTGATAGAGAAGTCATTGCCGCGAGTGGCCCAGCCTGTGACCCGGCGTTCAAGCACGGAAAACAGCGCGTAAAGGGCGACGCCCAGCAGGGCGAGGATGATCAGACCCGCAAAAACCAGCGAGACTTGAAAGTTCGATGACGCGGTCATCATCACATTGCCGATGCCACGGTTGGAGGCCACGGTTTCCGACAGCACAGCGCCGACAAAGGACAAGGTGATGGCGACCTTAAGTGCTGCAAAGAAATACGGCATCGTGCGCGGCAAGCCGACGTTCCACAAGATTTCCGACTTTGACGCGCCCAGAGTTTTCAAGACGTCCTCGAGGTCGGGTTCGGTTGCGGCCAACCCCGTGGCGATGTTCACAACAATCGGGAATACGCAGATCACCATGGCCGTCAGGATCGCAGGCGTGGTGCCCGACCCGAACCACAGAACAAAGATCGGCACCACAGCCACCTTGGGGATCGACGAAAAGCCGACCAGCAGGGGATAGGCCACGGCATAGGCCACCTTGGAGGTGCCAACGACCACGCCAAGGGCAACGCCGATAGCAACGCCCAGAACAAAACCGGTCAGCGTGGAATAAAGCGTTTGCAGGATATGGGGCAGAAGGATCGGGAACTTGACCCACAAGGTCACCATAATCTCTGACGGGCGCGGCAGCACCAGATCTGAGACATTCAGCAGCACACACAGCACTTCCCACATCAGGAAAAAGCCGAAGATCAGCGAAAAAGACATCATCCGTATACGATTTTTTTCGGTCATTTTGTGGCCTCTATTTACGGACCTGAGCGATCAATTCGCGCAGGCCTTGGGTCATTTCGACGAATTCGGGGCTGTAGATCATGTCGATGTCACGCGGCTGCGGGATGTTCACCGTCTCGTCCGATATGATGCGGCCGGGGCGCGCGCTCATCACGCAGATGCGGTTGGCCAGAAACCCGGCTTCGCGAAGGTCATGGGTCACCAACAGCACGGTCGGTTTACGCTCAAGATACAGGTCCTGCAAAATCTGCCACAGTTCTTCGCGGGTGAACTGGTCAAGCGCGCCAAAGGGTTCGTCCAGCAGCAGCAGATCGGGTTCATGGATCAGCGCACGGCACAGGTTTGACCGTTGCAACATGCCGCCCGACAGTTGCCATGGGTAATGCCCCGCAAAATCGCTCAGGCCCACTTGCCCAAGAAGCTGGTGCACCCGGTCGCGGAATTCGCCTTTGCGCTCTGCCCGAAAGCGCGCCTTGAAGGGCTGCACGATCTTGAGCGGCATCATCACGTTCTGTTCAATCGTCAGCCACGGCAGCATCGTGGGGTTCTGAAACGCCATCCCGATGCGCAGCTGTTTTGCGGAGGCTTCGCGCCCGCCGACCAGAACGACGCCATCCGACGGTTTGATCAGGTTGCTGACCAGCCGCAAGATCGTGGATTTGCCGCAGCCCGATGGACCGACGAGGGCCAGAAAATCACCGTCGGGCAATTTCAGGTTCGTGGGGGCCAAGGCGGTCACGGCCATGTCGCCGCTGCCAAAGACGACAGATGCATTCTGAAGCTCGAGCGCATTGCGGGCGCGCACTGTGCGCGGGGCCTCGGGGGGGCTTTGGGTCGGGGGGAGAGGTGCTGCTATGTTCATGACTTCATAATCAGCGGCACTGATCGAGTTGGAACAACCAAAAGTAAAAATCTTTAGAATTAAATCGAGGTGATGATTTATTGAGCGCTAAGGCGGATTAGCGCGTAAAAATCGTGCAGATGGAAAGGTGCTCAGCTCCACCCCAGGTCAGGTAATCCTGACTAATCGTCTTTTGAATAAGTCGATTCGGCAGATATCTATGGCACCCTTCACCGCGAAAATGACCAAAGCTCGGCCATGGGGCAAAGAACAGCGATTATGATCAGACCGGCTTTCTGATCCGCAAGTAAATGAATGATGACTTAAATAGGCCGGCGATTAGCGACCCGTTAGCTCTCTTGCGCGATGCCAAGATAGCTCAAGATCACCT
>NZ_JBFEKM010000128.1:0-12000 GCF_041552635.1 Sulfitobacter sp. | reverse complement strand
TGGCGGAGAGACAGGGATTCGAACCCTGGGAACCCTTTAGAGGCTCAACGGTTTTCGAAACCGTCCCGTTCGACCACTCCGGCACCTCTCCGCATCGGTGTGGTGCGCCCGTTTAGTATTGATTGATCAGGCTGACAAGGGGGGCAACTGCAGTTTTCGAAGTCACGGGGATTTTCATTGCTGGTTTGCGAATTTGGCCTAAGATTACAGTGACCATATTTGGAAGGATATTACACAATGCGCGCGTTTGCCCGATGGACAGTCAGTTTTACGTTCACTCTTGCCCTGCTGTTTGCGGGGCTGGCAGGGTCGGCGCGGGCAGCAGATCCGGCGCGGGTCGATGATTTTCTCGAAGTTACCGGCTTTGATATTGCCCTTGAGAGCATCCGGCTTTCTGCCGATTCCGCGCCGCAGATGTTGGGGATTGATGCCGAAGATTTCGGGTCTGAATGGTCCCGCCTTGTACGCGAGGTTTTTGATACCGATTTGATGCTGGCGATGGGCAGCGAGATTTTATCCAACACCCTAAGCGACGAGGCCCTTGAACATGCGGCGGGTTTTTATGCCGGTGATCTTGGAAAGCGGCTGGTTGTGGCTGAAAACGCGTCACATATGAAAGAAGACGATGACGCGAAATCCGAGGCGGGCAAGGCGATCATCGAGGGGCTTAACCGGATCGGGTCGCCGCGTGTTGCCTTGCTGGCGCGGCTGAATGCGGCGAGTGATGTCGAAGACAGCTCTATCCGGGCTATTCAAGAGGTTCAGATCAGGTTCTTGATGGCTGCCGCAAATGCCGGTGTGATCAAGTTGCAGATGGAAGAACCTGATCTGCGCGAGATGCTGCGCGTCGGTGAGGACGAAATGCGCGAAGCGATCAAAGCCAACGCGCTGGCCAGTTCCGCCTATACCTATCAGGCGTTTTCAGATGCCGAGATTGAAAGCTATGCCGAGGCGCTGGAGCACCCGACCATGCAGGAAGTTTATGCGCTGATGAACGCGGTGCAGTTCGAAATCATGGCCAACCGCTATGAGGCCGTCGCTCAGCGCTTGGCCGGCATGCAGCCCAGTCAGGACCTGTGATGCGCCGCTGCCTTTACTTGGTACCCCTATTTTGGCTGATGGCAACATCCTTATGGGCCGATGCGCGGACTTCTGTTCTGATGGATGTGCTCAAGATTGAAGAGGTGGCGCAGATCCTTCAGGCCGAAGGTATCGCCTCAGCCGAGACGCTGAACCAGGATATGCTGGGGGGCAACGGCGGGGCAGGGTGGCAGTTGCAGGTCGGCGCGATCTACCGCCCCCAACGCATCGTCGAAATGCTGCGCACGCGGCTTGAGGCCGAATTGCAAGGCGATCTGCGCGAAGAGGTAATCGCTTTTTTCGCGTCCGATATCGGGGCCGAGATCATATCGCTTGAAAACGCAGCGCGTGCGGCGATCGGCGACGATGACATCGAAAACGCCGCCCGTCTGCGCTTTGCCGAGATCGAGGGCACCGATGACCCACGGCTGGCCCAGCTCAAGGCGTTGGTCGAAAGCGGTGATATGATCACCCGCAATGTCACGGCGGCGATGAATTCCAACTATCAATTCATGCGCGGCCTTGCCGAAGGCGGCGCGATCAAAATGACCGAGAGTGAAATTCTGGCCGATTCCGCCGCACAACTGGATGCGATCACCGCAGACACGACGGGTTGGCTTTATGGGTATTTGCTGCTGGCGTATTCACCTCTTGAGGACGACGCGCTAGATCTCTATCTGGAGTTTGCCGAAACCGAAGCGGGAATGGCCCTGAACCGCGCGCTTTTTGACGGGTTTGGTGCCGCTTACGAGGATATATCCTATGCGCTTGGGCGCGCCGTGGCGTTGAACATGGTCGCGCAAGACCTTTAAACGGCATCTAACTTGCGTCAATCCTGTCGGCGCTTGACATAGGGGCCGCTGTGGTGCATCTGGCAGCTTCAACCCTAAGGGTGCCCATTTCGGGTGCCTTTGTTATTTTATGATCATCCCGAAACGGGGTGCGCTGTCCGAGGTGGGCCAAGGCCCGAAAACACCCATGATGGGGACCACAGGATGCGAAAACAGTAAAGGAAGACGCATGTTTGCGGTCATCAAGACAGGCGGCAAGCAGTACAAAGTTCAATCCGGCGATATGCTTCGGGTAGAACGTTTGGCTGCTGACGCGGGCGAAACAGTCCAGTTCAACGAAGTTCTGATGCTCGGTGGCGATAGCCCCGTTGTCGGTTCCCCTATGGTAGACGATGCCGGCGTTCAGGCCGAAGTTGTTGACCAGATCAAGGGCGAGAAAGTCATTCACTTCGTCAAGCGCCGCCGGAAGCACTCTTCCAAGCGCACCAAAGGCCACCGTCAAAAACTGACATTGGTTAAAATCGGCGAGATCATGGCATCTGGCGCAGGCAAGTCCGGCGCAAAAGCAGCCATCGGCACAGGTTCGGTCAGCGCAGCAGCCGTTGCAGCGATCGAATCCAACGCAGCAGCCAAGGTTGACGCAGCCAAGCCTGTTAAAAAAACCAAGGCTGAAAAAGCTGCAACCGCAGCTGCAAAGCCAGCCAAAGCAAAGCCCGCCAAAAAGGCAGCCGCCGTTGAAGGCGCTGACGACCTGAGCAAGATCTCTGGTGTTGGTCCGGTTATCGTAGGCAAGCTTCATGCTGAAGGCATCACAACATTCGCGCAAATCGCCGAATGGACAGAAGCTGACGTAGAAGCTATCGAAGAGAAACTGTCGTTCAAAGGTCGTGTGGGTCGTGAAGACTGGATCGCACAGGCCAAAGAATTGTCAAAAGGCTAAGGAGAGACACCAATGGCACATAAAAAAGCAGGCGGTTCATCCCGTAACGGTCGCGACTCTGCGGGTCGTCGTCTTGGCGTGAAAAAATATGGCGGCGAAGCTGTTATTCCCGGCAACATTCTGGTGCGTCAGCGCGGCACAAAGTTCTGGCCAGCTGAAGGCGTTGGCATGGGCAAGGATCACACGATCTTCGCCAAGGTTGACGGCAAGGTTCAGTTCCACAAGGGTCTGAAAAACCGCACGTTTATCTCGGTTCTGCCAGTGGCAGAAGCCGCAGAGTAAGCCGCACCCGAAGAGGTTAAAAATTTCAGGGATCGGCGGAAACGCCGGTCCCTTTTCTATTTACGCAACATTCTGTTTACAAAAATTCGATTTACACGACGTATCCAACCCGAAAAAAGGAAGGGCCATCATGACATTGCCAATGCGCCCTGACCTGACGGATGGTGTCGTGCGGTTGCGCGCCCCCAAACCCAGTGATGCCGCCGCGCGGTTCAAGCTGGGTAATACCCCTGAAATTCACCAGATGTTCGGTGCTGATCCGAAACATGTGCCCGAAATCACCAAGGCGCACGCCCAGAAATGGTACGATGCGCAAGCGATTGAGCCCCTTGCTTGGGTGATCGAGCACAAAAGGCGCATGATCGGTGCCTTGCGGATTCACAGCGTTAACACGTGGGATGCGCGGGCCAGCTTTGCGATCGGGATTCTTGACCCCAAAGCCTTGGGCAAGGGTTTCGGTACGCGCGCGACCCATCTGATCGCCGCCCATGCTTTTGGCACGCTGGCGCTGCACCGTTTGTCGGTTCGTGTCCTTGATTTCAACACCCGCGCCGTGGCTTGCTTTGGCAAGGTCGGCTTTGTCGACGAGGGGCGTGAACGCCAGTCTTGTTTCCGGGCGGGCAACTGGCATGACAATATCCTGATGGGATTGATCCAGCCCGACTATACCCCTGCCGTATATCCCGCGCCCAAGACGCGCAGGGCTGCCAAGCCCACGTCAAACGCCTTGTCATGAGCATCGCCCTGACCTCTTTCGTCGTTTTTGCGGCCAGCCAGATCGGCACGCCGGGGCCTGCAAATATGGCGCTGATGGCGACCGGTGCGCGGTTCGGCTTTCGTGCGGCACTGCCGTTTGTGGCGGGCGTCGCCCTTGGCAAACAATTGATCATCTGGCCCATCGGTTTTGGCCTGATGCAATTGGCCGAACGGGCACCTTTGCTGTTTACGCTGCTTAAATTCGCCTCTGCCGCCTATATTATCTGGCTGGCCTGGAAGGTTGCAAATCTACGGCTGGGGCAGGGCAAACAGGCGGATAACGCGCCGGGTTTTATGGCGGGCCTGATTGTGCATCCGCTGAACCCCAAGGCATGGGCCATGATCGTGGGCAGTTTCACCGCCTTTGTCGTGCCGGGCACGCCAACGCTAACTGCCACTGCGACGGTCGCAGCCGTGCTGCTAAGTTGCCAGATCATGCTACATCCGTTGTGGACACTGGCAGGCGCTGGTATCGCCAAGACCGTGGCGGGCACGATCTGGGAAAAATATCTGATGTGGACTTTGGCCGCCCTGACGGTGGCATCAGTCCTGTTCGTTTTGTTCGGAGGAGGAATATGACGATGACCATTCGGGCAACACCGCCGCAGGCCGTGATCGAAATGGAACGGTTTGACCTGCGCCCCGTGCGCATTTCAGATCAGGGTCTGATCGAATATTACGCCAGTGACCCACGGGTCGCGATGAACACCGTGTCCATTCCCCATCCGCTGCCCCCCGGCGTGATAGAGGCCTATGTAAAACGGGCCACGGTCGATCCGCGCACCGAAGACGTTTGGGTGATGGACGGGCTCAAATCCGGCGGTGCCGAAGTGATGGGCGTGATTTCACTGGTCAAAATGGACCGTGACCAATCCGAAGTCGGCTATTGGGTTGCACCTGCGTTCTGGAATACCCATCTTGCGTCCGAAGCGGTGCACGCTATCGTTCAGGCCAACCCTTTGGCCAATCAAAACATGTTCGCCTCGGTCTTTCGCGACAACCCCGCATCCGCCAAAGTGCTAACGAATGCGGGATTCCGCTATCTTGGCAACGCCGAAACCTATTGTCTGGCACGCGAGACCTGCGTACCTACATGGACCTATAGCATCAAGCTGTAGCCACAACACGCGCCCCGGAAAGGCCCCTGTCATGAAGTTCCTCGACCTGTGCAAAGTCTATATCCGCTCTGGCGCAGGCGGCGGCGGCTGCGTGTCGTTCCGGCGCGAGAAATACATCGAATATGGTGGTCCCGATGGCGGTGACGGCGGCGGCGGCGGTTCGGTCTGGGCCGAAGCGGTGGATGGTTTGAACACGTTGATCGATTTCCGCTATCAGCAGCACTTTTTCGCCCGCAATGGCCAGCCCGGCATGGGCAAGCAGCGGACCGGCAAGGATGGTGACGATATCGTTTTGCGCGTCCCCGTTGGCACCGAATTGCTGGACGAGGATCAGGAAACCGTAATCGCCGACATGACCGAACTTGGCCAGCGCGTTGAACTGGCCCGTGGCGGCAATGGCGGCTGGGGCAACCTGCATTTCAAATCTGCCACCAACCAGGCCCCCCGTCGCGCTAACCCCGGCCAAGAGGGTGTCGAACGGACGCTTTGGCTGCGCCTGAAACTGATCGCGGATGTCGGTCTGCTGGGGCTGCCAAACGCTGGCAAGTCGACGTTTCTTGCTGCCACGTCAAACGCGCGTCCGAAGATTGCCGATTATCCCTTTACCACCTTGCACCCGAATCTGGGCGTTGTGGGCGTGGACAATACTGAATTTGTTGTCGCCGATATCCCCGGCCTCATCGAAGGGGCCTCCGAAGGGCGCGGCCTTGGTGATCTGTTCTTGGGCCACGTCGAACGCTGCGCCGTGTTGCTGCATCTGGTTGACGGGACATCCCAAACCATCGCCGAAGACTATCAGACAATCATTACAGAGCTGGAAAAATACGGTGGCGATCTGGCGGATAAACCCCGCGTGACCGTATTGAACAAAATCGACGCTCTGGATGAAGACGAACGCGAAGCCGCCCGTTCCGAATTGGAAGAAGCCTGCGGTGGCGAGGTCATGATGATGTCCGGCGTCGCCCGCGAAGGCGTGACTGACGTGCTGCGCGCCCTGCGTGGCCAGATCGACGACGACCGCCTGCGGTTCCGCCCCGCTGAGGAAGAAGCACCTTGGCAACCCTAAGCGACGGCAAACGTATCGTTGTAAAAATCGGCTCGGCCCTGTTGGTGGACCGCGCAACTGGCAAGCTGCGCGGCGATTGGCTGCGGTCGCTGGCGCAAGATGTGGCGTGGCTCAAGGGGCAGGGCAAGGACGTCGTGCTTGTGTCCTCCGGCTCCATCGCGTTGGGGCGCGGGGTGCTGGGCCTGCCCGCAACCACGCTGGCGCTTGAGCAATCCCAGGCGGCGGCTGCCGTTGGCCAGATTCGCCTTGCCCGCGCTTACGAAGAGGCCCTTGAACCCCATGGTATCACCACGGCGCAGGTGCTTGTCACGCTCGAAGACAGCGCCGATCGTCGCCGCTATCTGAACAGCCGTGCCACGATGGAGCAATTGCTGTCGCTTGGCGCGGTGCCCATCGTTAATGAAAACGATACGGTCGCCACGGATGAAATCCGCTTTGGCGACAACGACCGGCTTGCCGCGCAAATCGCAGTAACAGTGGGGGCCGACCGCCTGATCTTGCTATCGGATGTCGATGGGTTTTATTCCGCCAACCCCAATGATGACCCCACGGCGATCCGCTATGAAACCATCACCACCATCACCCCCGAAATCGAAGCCCAAGCAGGCGATGCAGGGTCGGGGCTGTCCAAAGGCGGCATGAAAACCAAATTGATGGCCGCCAAAACCGCAACCGCGGCAGGCTGCGCCATGGCAATTTCCGAAGGCTCGCCCCTTCGCCCGCTTAGCGCGCTGGAAAACGGCGCGAATGCGACTTGGTTCACCGCCCAATCCGATCCGCAGACGGCCCGCAAGCTGTGGATCACGGCGATGAAACCGCGTGGCAGCGTTACCCTTGATGCCGGTGCGGTCGCGGCGATGGCACATGGTAAATCCCTGCTGCCCGCAGGCGTGACCATGGTGCATGGACCGTTTGAACGCGGCGACAGCATTGCCATCCTCACCCCCCAAGGACACCCGATCGGCTATGGCCTGACACGCTACGGATCAAAAGAGGCGGACTTGATCAAAGGTCGCCAAAGCTCTGAAATTGAAACGATTTTGGGTTTTCCAGGCCGGGCGGCGCTGATCCATCGGGACGATCTTGCACTGTCTTGATTTCCAAATGGTTCTAAATCCTCGCCGAAGGCTTTAGGCAGACTAAGTTAGCAAAAAACACAGGAAGAGTTTAGGTATGACCTTGGACACCACACAGACCGACGACATTCCCGCCCTGATGGCAGATATCGGCAACCGCGCCAAAGCCGCTGCCGCGACTTTGGGTTTTGCCAGCAGCGATCAAAAGCAAGCAGCCTTGGAACATGCTGCAGACGCGCTTTGGGAGACACGTCAGGACATTCTGGATGCCAATGCAAAAGACCTTGCCTATGGCCGCGACAAAGGTCTGTCAGACGCGATGATGGACCGGTTGATGCTGGATGAGGACCGCATTCGCGCCATGATGGACGGGCTGCGCAGCATCGCCGCCCAGCCTGATCCTGTGGGGCAGGTTATGACCGAATGGGATCAGCCTTCCGGCATCCATATCCAGCGCGTCCGCACGCCGCTTGGCGTGATAGGCGTGATCTATGAATCGCGGCCCAATGTGACCGCCGATGCGGGGGCCTTGTGCCTCAAGGCAGGCAATGCGGTGATCTTGCGCGGCGGCTCCGAAAGCTTTCATTCGTCCCGTGCTATCCATGCGGCATTGCAGGCGGGGCTTACGGCTGCGGGCTTGCCGATGGACGCCATCCAACTGGTGCCAACCCGCGACCGCGCCGCAGTCAGCGAGATGTTAACCATGACCGATACCATCGACGTGATTGTGCCGCGCGGTGGCAAGGGGTTGGTTGGACTTGTGCAGCGCGAGGCCCGCGTGCCGGTTTTCGCCCATCTCGAAGGCATCGTGCACATCTATATCGACGCCGATGCGGACCCTGAAAAGGTCCTCAAGGTCGTACTGAATGCGAAAACCCGTCGCACTGGGATTTGTGGGTCTGCCGAATGTTTGCTGATCCACCAAGACGTGGCCCGTACCATCGGCAAGGGCGTGATCAAGGCGTTGATCGATGCCGGTGTCGAAGTGCGCGCGGACGAAACCCTGTCCCAGATCGAAGGAACCGTTCCAGCAACGCAGGACGATTGGGGGCATGAGTTCCTTGATATGATCATCGCGGCCAAAACTGTGCCCGACATCGACGGCGCGATTGCCCATATCCGGCAGTACGGATCCAACCACACCGACTGTATCATCACCGAAGATGATGCAGCCGCGACAAAATTCATGACGCGGCTTGATTCCGCAATCCTGATGCACAACGCATCGACCCAGTTTGCCGATGGCGGCGAATTTGGCATGGGCGCGGAAATCGGCATTGCCACCGGCAAGATGCATGCGCGTGGGCCTGTCGGGGCCGAGCAGTTGACCAGCTTTAAATATCTGGTGCGCGGAAATGGTGCGGTACGCAGCTAGGGTGGTTTAGAACGAAATCACGATTTCGGTTTCCGTCGCTTTTGATGTAATCTGCAGCCCGTTATCGCTGGCGATGGCGGGCAAAAGACCAAACTGGACATGGGCGGGTTTGAGTTTCAGTTTTGGGTCCTGCGTCGCCAGCAGGGCCCAAATATCAGGGTCGATGATCAGCTTGTCGGCTGTGCCTCGGATAACCCATTTTTCCCCGTCGCGTTCGGCCAAAACATTGCCACCATAAGGCATCCCAGTTTCCAGACACATCAGCGCAAGAAAAGCCAATCGCACGTCGCTGCGCCGCTGCGGTTCGCTGATCCCCCACGTGGCGGAAGCCCGTGAGTCAAGATAAAGGTCGCGCAGGATCGAACTGATTTCGCCACTGCCCACCATCTGTTCACCCGACGCACCGAATGCGATCCGGAAAAATCGGATGCGCGCGCTGGCACTGCCGACACTATCGCCGATAAGGTCCATTTCGGGGCCTGATGCGGTACCCGACATCGACAACAGCTCAAGCCCATTGTTGATCGCACCGATGGGCGATATCAGGTCATGGCAAATGCGGCTGCCAATCAGGTTCGCAAATTCTAGATCTGACCTAGGCATAGGGGTGCCTCTCTTGAAAAGGATCGTAAATAATGGATGATCTTAACGCCATTCTGACACCCGGAATGCTTGTGCGCCACCCTGATTTCCCCGACTGGGGGGTGGGCCAGGTCCAAAGCAACATTGGCGGCAAGGTCACTGTGAACTTTCGAAGTGAAGGCAAAATGGTCATAGACAGCTTTCGGGTCGGATTGACCCCTGTTTTTGATGAAGGGTCTTCCTTAGCAAAAGGTTAATCATGGCGCTGACTTCGTGTATTTTGTCCAAGTATTGCGCTTGGGGCGGCAAGCCCCTATTTCAGTTTATAACGCGACCAAGGATCCAAACCGCCAATGACCATCGGAAAATCGGCAGATTTTGAGGTCCGTCTGGCGCGCACGCAAGACGAGCTGCGCGCAGCGCAACGCCTACGGTATGATGTTTTTGTTTCCGAACTTGGCGGCGGCGGGGCCCGGGTTGACCATGACCAGCGGCTTGAGGTGGATCATTTTGATGATTTTGTCGATCACCTGATCCTTGTCGATAAGAAAACCGCGCAAATCATTGGTGTTTATCGCCTTTTACGCCGCGAGATGGCCGACGCGGCAGGCGGGTTCTATTCAGAAAACGAATATGACCTGACCTCGCTTAAACAGTCGGGCCGCGAAATTCTTGAACTTGGCCGGTCCTGCCTGCACCCCGATTATCGCGGCGGCGTGGCGATGCATCACCTTTGGGCAGGGCTTGCGCGCTATGTGGCTACACACCGGATTGAAATTTTATTTGGCGTGGCAAGTTTTCACGGTACGGATTTTGCGGCATTGGCGCAGCCGTTGTCCTTGTTACATCACGCCTATCTGGCACCGGCCGATCTGCGGGTCCGCGCCGTGAAAACGGCCTTTCAAAGCATGGATCTGATCCCCGAGGCCGATCTTGACCGGCGCCGTGCCATGGTCCAGATGCCCAGCCTGATCAAAGCGTATCTGCGGCTGGGCGGCTGTGTGGGCGAGGGGGCGTTTATCGACCACGCCTTTAACACGACCGATGTCTGCCTGATGATGGACACGACGCAACTGAGCGACCGGCAGGCCAAGATTTATGGGGCGGGTCAATCATGAACAGCCGCTGGGACAGCGACGTACCGCAAGGCCAGATGGACATTCATCCATTGGGATGGGGGTTGGTCATGATGCGGGCTGTTCTGTTGGTCATTTTGGTGTTCGGCGGTTTGGCCGTCTTGCTGACCTTGCGCCTGTTCGAGCGGCCTTTGTTCGGCCAAGGCAGACCGGTCACGCCCCATATCACGCAGTTCGTTTGCAAAACGTCATTTTTTGTCATGGGCATACGCCGCCGCACGATTGGGAAACCGATGCTGCATCGCGGGGCCGTGGTGGCCAACCACACCAGCTGGCTGGATATTTTCACCTTGAACGCGGCACAGCGGATTTACTTTGTCTCGAAATCCGAAGTTGCTGGTTGGCCCGGTATCGGCTGGTTGGCCCGCGCCACCGGAACCGTCTTTATCGAGCGGAATCCAAAACGGGCGCGCGAACAGACGCAGGTGTTTCAACAGCGGTTGCTGCACAATCACCGCTTGCTGTTTTTTCCCGAGGGCACCAGCACAGACGGCTTGCAGGTCCTGTCGTTTAAGACCACTTTGTTTCAGGCGTTTTTCGCGCCACAACTGCATGATGCTATCTGGATTCAGCCGGTCAGCGTTTCTTACAAAGCCCCAAAAGGTGCCGATGCGCGCTTTTACGGGTGGTGGGGTGATATGACCTTTGGCGGCCATCTGGTGGAAACATTGTCAGTCTGGCGTCAGGGCCATGTGACAACATGCTATCACCCGCCAATCAAAGTGAGTGATTTCCAGAACCGCAAAGATCTGGCCTTGGCCTGCGAGAATCAAATCAGAGATGGCCATCAGACCGACGTGTCGGGCCAATGATTTCGGGTCAGTAACCGCCCAACAGCGCCAGCGGTGCCGCGATGATTGCAGAGAGAAAATATGTGGCGGCAAGGTCGTTGGCATCAAAGGCGCGCGCCTGCGCGTGTCCCGACAGTTCGAACGTCCCATATACAGTCCCGTCAAACAAAAGCGGTACCCCCAAGAAACGTGCCGCGGCGTTCCCCGTCAAATCCACCATTCCATCTTGGGCAGACCGCGTTGTATCCGCCAGCAAAAGCGGTAGTTTATCGGAAATCAGGCTTTGGCTGAACGCATTGTTCAGGTGTGTTCGCTGCACCGTTTTAGGCAAGAGGCACAGCCCCGAAGAAGCGGCGACCTCGATCGTTTGCTTCCGGATCAACGTAATATAGCCGTAGTCCATTTCGAACACATTGCAGGCTGCAGCAGTGATCGCTGCAAACCTGTCTTCGATGCGCAAACCTGGCAACGCCACAAGCTTTTGTACAAGCTGTGAAAAGTGCAAAATGGCATCATCTTGCCAGCCCAAAGGTCGGGCCTGCTGAGCCGGAGTGGAGTTTGTCATTGGCGGGAATTTCAATAATACGGTGCTTTGCATAGAACAATCTTTCGCATTTTATTGGTGAATAATTCGTTAACGTTTATGAACAAGACGAAAAATTACAGTCGAACTCTCTACTTATAAGGGAGGAATACAAGCGATTTAGGTGTGATTTCTATTTTTACTGCACCGGGCTGTCGGATATGTAGTTGTTACTTGCACGCAAGGCCCTTCTGTCCTATACGCGCGTTACTTAAACCCGCAGTCGGGGTTGGGCTTTTGGGGGAGAAATCCCTGAATGTCCGCCGGTTGGTCCCAACACGGGATCGAGACCCCCGACGAGGCAAAACCGGAAAGGTATAAAGACATGGCTCTTCCAGAGTTCTCCATGCGCCAACTGCTTGAAGCAGGCGTACACTTCGGCCACCAGACGCAGCGTTGGAACCCACGTATGGGTCCGTACATC
>NZ_JBFEKM010000127.1:0-12032 GCF_041552635.1 Sulfitobacter sp. | reverse complement strand
TGGAATCCGCAATCTCATTGGCAAAGCATGTGTCTGATGACGCGGATTTGGCCTCAGCATTCGAGAAATACGAGGCCGCGCGCAGGCTCGAGGTTTTGCGCCTGCAATCGGCGGCCCGCAATTCGGTCGAGTGGTTCGAGGACGTGGAACGCTACCTTGACCTTGATCCGGTGCAGTTGAACTATTCGATGCTGACCCGCAGCCAGCGCATCAGTCATGAAAACCTGCGCGCCCGCGATCCCGGATGGCTGGGTGGGGCAGAGGCTTGGTTTATGGAGCAAGCAGGTGCCGGCACCAATCTGCCCGCCCGCGCGCCGATGTTCGCACCGTTCCAACTGCGCGATATGGCGCTGGAAAACCGCATCGTGGTGTCGCCTATGGCGCAATACAAAGCCGTTGAAGGCACCCCGACCGATTGGCATTTGATCCACTATGGCGAACGGGCCAAAGGCGGGGCAGGGCTGGTCTATACCGAAATGACCTGCGTGTCGGCCGATGGCCGGATCACGCCGGGCTGTCCGGGGCTTTATGCGCCCGAACACGAGGCCGCTTGGCACCGACTAACCGATTTTGTGCATGCGGAAACCGAAGCGAAAATCTGTTGCCAGATTGGCCACGCAGGGCGCAAAGGGTCGACGCAAGTCGGTTGGGAAACGATGGATGCGCCTTTGCCCTCGGGCAACTGGCCGTTGCTGTCGGCCTCGGCGATCCCTTGGTCTGATGACAACGCGGTGCCAAAGGCGATGACGCGCGAAGATATGGATGCGGTGACGGCCCAGTTTGTAGCCGCAGCCGAGATGGCCGATCGTGCGGGGTTCGACATGATCGAACTGCACGCAGCGCATGGGTATTTGATCTCGTCCTTTATCTCTCCGTTATCGAACATGCGCGACGATGATTATGGCGGCACTCTGGAAAACCGGATGCGCTATCCGCTTGAGGTGTTTTCCGCGATGCGTGCGGTCTGGCCCTCGGGTAAACCAATGGCGGTCCGTATTTCAGCCAATGATTGGGCCGGTGATGATGGTGTCACCCCGGAAGAAGCCGTTGAAATCGCGGCGATGTTTGACGCGGCAGGGGCGGATATTATCGACGTGTCTGCCGGACAGACTTCGACCCAAGCTAAGCCCGTCTATGGCCGTATGTTCCAAACGCCGTTTTCAGACCGCATCCGCAACGATGGCGGGATCAAGACGATGGCGGTGGGCAATATATTCGAAGCGGATCACGTGAATTCGATCCTGATGGCCGGGCGCGCCGATCTGGTCTGCCTTGCACGGGCGCATCTGGCCGATCCTTACTGGACGCTGCATCAGGGTGCTGCAATTGGCGACCGGCAGGCCGTCTGGCCAAAGCCGTATGAGGCTGGACGAGATCAGGCGTGGCGCAATGCCGACCGCGCCGCAGAAATAGAAGGGCGCGTTTAATGGTTAGGGTACTTGTCACAGGGGGTGGTTCAGGCATCGGGCGCGCAATCGCACGGCATTTCGCCAAAGACGGTGCTGATGTTACCATTGCGGGCCGCCGGATGGACGCATTGCAAGAAACGGATGGGGGCAGCGGCATGACCTGCCGAACCTTAGACGTGACCGATGAGGCATCGGTTCAGGCGCTGTTCGATGCGCCCTTTGATATTGTGATTGCGAACGCAGGGGCGGGCACACCGTCCAAACTGCGCGATATGACGCTGGCTGACTGGCAATCGACAATTGATGTGAACCTGACCGGCACCTTCCTGACCTTCCGCGCCGCACTTGGCCAGATGCAGGCGGGCGGGCGGCTGATTGCCATCGCCTCGACCGCCAGCTTGCAGGGCGGGCCGAACATCTCGGCCTATGTGGCGGCAAAGCATGGCGTGCTGGGGCTGGTGCGCGCGCTTGCCAAGGAAGTCGCGCGCGACGGCATCACCTGCAACGCGGTTTGCCCGGGTTTCGTGGATACCGATATGGGGCAAGCTGCGGTGACCAACGTGATGGATCGCTTTGATATCCCCCGTGAAAAGGCGGAAAAGATGGTCGTCGGCGGCAACCCGATGCGGCGGATGATCACCACCGACGAAGTCGTGACGGCGGTGGCTTTCCTTGCCTCGTCCGGCGCGTCGATGGTCAATGGCCACGCGTTATCGGTGTCTGGCGGAGAGATATGAGCACACCGTCGAAAGACCGGCTGCGCCTATGGTTGCGATTGCTGCGGCTGACGCGGCATGTGGACGGGCACCTGCGCGACAAACTGCGGGTCGATTTCAAGACGACCCTGCCACGATTTGACGTGATGGCCGCCCTGTCGCGCCACCCCGAGGGGCTGAAGATGAGCCAACTGTCCGGCGTGCTGCGGGTGTCCAACGGCAATGTCACCGGCATCGCGGATCGTTTGGCTGACGAAGGCTTGGTTGAACGCGTCCCCGTGCCGGGGGACCGCCGCGCGATGACCCTGCGGCTGACAGCTGCGGGCAATCTTGAATTCGCACGCCAAGCCACCGCGCATGAAGGATGGATTAACGAGATGCTCAGCGGGATCAGCGCGGCGGATGCCCGCGCGATGGCCGCACAATTGATAGTAGTGGCGCAAGCTGCTGAAAATAAGGAACGAATTGATGACCCAAGCCATGCGTAGCGACGTGAAACACTTTCTGTGCGAGATCAAAGACGGCATCGCCACCGTGCGCCTTGACCGGCCGGACCGCAAGAATCCCCTGACCTTTGACAGCTATGCCGAACTGCGCGACTGGTTCCGTGATCTGGTCTACGCCGATGATGTGGACGTCGTCATTTTCGGGTCGAACGGCGGCAACTTCAGCTCGGGGGGGGATGTGCATGACATCATTGGGCCGCTCACGCGCATGAACATGAAAGACATGCTGCGGTTTACCCGCATGACCGGCGATCTGGTCAAAGCCATTGTGAACTGCGGCAAGCCGGTGATCGCGGCGGTTGATGGTATTTGTGTTGGTGCCGGGGCGATCATCGCCATGGCGTCAGACCTGCGGCTGGCCACGCCAGAGGCAAAGACGGCGTTCCTGTTCACCCGTGTCGGGCTTGCGGGCTGTGACATGGGAGCTTGTGCCATCTTGCCCCGCATTATCGGCCAGACCCGCGCGGCAGAGCTGCTGTATACGGGGCGGTCAATGTCTGCGGATGAGGGCGAACGCTGGGGCTTTTTCAACCGTCTTGTGGCAGGCGACGCGCTGGAGGCTGACGCCTTGGCGCTGGCGCAGCAGATCCAGTTGGGGCCGAACTTTGCCCATATGATGACCAAGACGATGCTGGCACAGGAATGGTCGATGTCAATTGAACAGGCGATCGAAGCTGAGGCGCAGGCGCAGGCAATCTGCATGCAAACTGGTGATTTCGAGCGGGCCTACAACGCGTTTGTCGCCAAGCAGCGCCCCGTGTTCGAGGGGAATTGATCTGTGGCGTTTGATGTGAGTTCGGGAGCCTCCGGCGGGAGTTTATTTGGCAAAATGAAGACGGGGATGGTGCGCTATGTCTGATCGTAGTTTTCTGGATTGGCCGTTTTTCGAGGATCGGCATCGGGCCTTGGCGGATGATCTGGATGCGTGGGCTGCGGGGGCTTTGGCTGGCGTGGATCACAGCGATACCGACGCAGCCTGCCGGTCCTTGGTGACGATGTTGGGGCAGGGAGGCTGGTTGGAGTATTCCGGTGCGCAAGGCGAGGATAAGCTGGATGTGCGCAGCTTGTGTTTGATCCGCGAAACCTTGGCGCGGCATGATGGGCTGGCGGATTTTTCCTTTGCGATGCAAGGTCTTGGTACAGGTGCGATAAGCCTGTTTGGCACGCCTGAGCAACAGTCTGAGTGGCTGCCAAAGACGCGGTCAGGGGCGGCAATATCAGCCTTTGCCTTGACCGAACCGCAGTCAGGATCTGATGTGGCCAATTCCACCATGACCGCTGTGCGCGATGGGGATGATTACATTCTGAACGGCGAGAAGACCTGGATTTCCAATGGAGGCATCGCCGACGTTTACACCTTGTTCGCGCGGACCGGAGAAGCACCCGGCGCGCGCGGATTGTCGGCATTTATTTTGCCAGCTGATCTGCCGGGGTTCGAGATTGCCGAGCGTTTGCAGGTGATTGCGCCACACCCTTTGGCGACCTTGCGTTTTACGGATTGCCGCGTACCTGGGTCGGCGATGCTGGGCGCGCCGGGGCAGGGCTTTGCCATCGCCATGTCGGTTTTGGATGTGTTCCGGTCAACGGTTGCGGCCGCTGCCTTGGGCTTTGCACGGCGCGCTTTGGACGAGGCGTTGCAGCGCGTGAAAACGCGCGAGGTCCAAGGAAAGCCGCTGGCAGATTTGCAGATGGTGCAGGGACATATTGCGGATATGGCGGTTGATGTGGATGCGTCAGCCTTGCTGATTTACCGTGCGGCGTGGCTCAAGGATCAGGGCGCACCACGGGTCACCCGCGAGGCCGCGATGGCCAAGCTGTTCGCCACGGATCATGCGCAAATGGTGATCGACAAAGCGGTGCAACTGTTTGGTGGCGATGGGGTGCGTCACGGCATGGTGGTCGAAAGCCTGTACCGCGAAATTCGGGCTTTGCGCATTTACGAGGGTGCGTCGGATGTGCAGCGGGTCGTGATTGCACGCCAGACTTTGGGCGCGATGTAAGGGGGGATGAACATGCAACCGTCAGGACATATGGATAGCTTTTCGCGCGATAACTTGCCGCCACCTGACAGTTGGCCAGATCTGCTGCTTGACGGTTTTGACTATCCTGACCGGCTGAACATTGGCGTGGAACTTACTGATTCAATGGTGGAAAAAGGGTTCGGTGACTACACTGCGCTTATTGGCAATGGCCGCCGCCGGACCTACAAGGAGCTGACGGACTGGACCAATAAGCTTGCCCGCGCCATGGTCGAAAACCTTGGGGTCAAGCCGGGCAACCGGGTATTGATCCGGTCGGCGAACAACCCAGCGATGGTGGCGTGCTGGTTGGCCGCGACCAAGGCAGGTGCTGTGGTGGTCAACACGATGCCCATGCTGCGTGCCAAAGAGTTAACGGCGATCGTGGATAAGGCCCAGATCAGCCATGCGATTTGTGACACGCGGTTGATGGATGAAATGACCGCTTGCGCCAAAAGTTCGCAGTACTTGAAATCGGTCGTAGGTTTTGACGGAACCAGCAACCATGACGCTGAATTGGATCGGCTGGCGCTTGAGAAACCTGTTCAGTTTCAATCCGTTGACACAGCGATTGATGATGTGGCGCTGCTGGGTTTTACGTCGGGCACGACAGGCAGCCCTAAGGCGACCATGCATTTCCACCGTGACTTACTGATCATCGCAGACGGCTATGCCCGCGAGGTGTTGCAGGTCACGCCCGAAGATGTGTTCGTAGGATCGCCCCCGTTGGCGTTTACCTTTGGCCTTGGCGGGTTGGCAATTTTCCCGCTGCGGTACGGGGCGGCTGCAACATTATTGGAAAACGCGTCACCGCCAAACATGATTGAGATTATTGAAAAATACAAAGCAACCGTGTGTTTCACGGCCCCCACAGCGTATCGTGCGATGTTGTCCGCAATGGATCAAGGTGCGGATCTGTCCAGTCTTAGGGCAGCGGTGAGTGCGGGCGAAACCTTGCCCGCGCCCGTTTACCAGGACTGGCAAAAGAAAACCGGCAAGCCGATGTTGGACGGGATCGGCGCGACAGAGATGCTGCATATCTTTATATCTAACCGGTTTGACGATCACCGCGCGGCCTGCACGGGTAAACCAGTCCGTGGATATCAGGCAAAGGTGATCGGTGAGGATGGCGCAGAACTGCCACGCGGTGAGGTCGGGCGTCTAGCCGTGCGGGGGCCGACGGGTTGCCGGTATCTGGCCGATGACCGGCAAGGCGTTTACGTCAAGGACGGTTGGAATATTACGGGTGACAGTTTCAGCATGGACGTTGACGGCTACCTGCATTTTGCCGCGCGCAACGACGATATGATTATCTCGGCCGGGTATAATATCGCGGGCCCAGAGGTCGAGGCAGCATTGCTATCGCATTCCTTTGTGGTGGAATGTGCTGTGGTCGCAAAACCGGACGAGCAGCGCGGATCGATCGTGCAGGCCCATGTCGTTCTGACGGCGGACGCGCCGAAAGATATCAGCACGATCAAGCTGTTACAGGATCATGTTAAATCCGAAATAGCGCCATTCAAATATCCACGGGACATCAGGTTCATTGATGCCCTGCCCAAAACAGCGACCGGAAAAATCCAGCGGTTTGCATTGCGAGAAGAAACATGAACGACTTTGAAGAAGCCTCTAAGGGCGCGAAAATGGATTTTGCCAAGGACATGTCCTATGGCGACTATCTGGGGCTGGATGCGATCTTGTCATCGCAACACCCGCTGAGCGAGGCCCATGACGAGATGCTGTTTATCGTGCAGCACCAGACATCCGAACTGTGGATGCGGTTGGCCATTCACGAGTTGCAAGCCGCCCGGAAGGTGATGCTGTCGGATGATCTAGCGTCCGCCTTCAAGATGCTGTCTCGGGTCGCGCGGATATTTGAACAACTCAACAGCGCATGGGATGTGCTGCGGACCATGACACCCAGTGAATACACTGCATTTCGCCCGTCTTTGGGCAATTCCAGTGGATTTCAGTCCCATCAATACCGTCTGGTCGAATATCTGCTGGGCAACCGCAACGGCGCGCTGATGCAGGTCCACAAGCATAAACCGGATGCTCTGAAGGCGCTGCAAGACGAACTTGCGCAGCCCAGCCTGTATCAAGTGGCTATTGACCATCTGTGCAAGGGGCTTGGGCAGCCATCTGTCGCCGGCGATCCGGGGACGGCCAACTGGGATGCGCAGCCCGTGGTTCAGGATCTTTGGCAGCAAGTCTATGAAAATCCGTCGAAATACTGGGCGCTTTATGAACTGGCGGAAAAGCTGGTCGATCTAGAAGATTACTTTCGCCGTTGGCGGTTCAACCATGTCACGACCGTTGAACGCATCATCGGGTTCAAGCGTGGCACCGGGGGTACCAATGGTGTCGCTTATCTGCGCAAAATGCTTGAAGTCGAATTGTTTCCCGAACTCTGGCACGTAAGAGGAGCCCTGTAAGTGGCTGATATACTGAATAAAGAAGCGTTTTTCCTGCCCGAGGGTGTGATCTATTTGGATGGCAATTCGCTGGGGCCGTTGCCGCATGCGGTGCCTGCGCGTGTGCAGGCGATGATGGCAGATGAATGGGGCGAAATGCTGATCCGCGGCTGGAACAAGGCCAACTGGATGGAGCAACCCAGTCGTGTGGGCAATATGGTCGCGCGGATCATTGGCGCGCCGGATGGGTCGGTTGTGATGGGCGACACGCTGTCGATCAAGGTGTTTCAGGCGCTTTCTTCGGGGCTGAAGCTGCGCAAGGACCGCCGCGTGATCCTAAGCGATACGGGCAACTTTCCATCGGATTTGTACATGGCTGAGGGGCTGGTGAAGCTGCTTGAACAGGGGTACGAGCTGCGCACGGTGGCCCCTGAAGAGGTCGCAGACGCGATCAGCGACGACATCGCCGTCGTGATGCTGACCGAGGTTGATTACCGCACAGGCCGAATGCACGACATGAAAGCGATGACCAAGCTGGTGCATGCAAAAGGGGCCGTGATGGTCTGGGATCTGGCACATTCGGCGGGCGCTTTGCCGGTGGATATGGCCGGATCGAATGCTGAATTCGCTGTGGGCTGTACCTATAAATACCTGAATGGCGGTCCCGGCGCGCCGGGGTTCATCTATGTCCGCCCCGATCTGGCAGACAGCGTTGAACCTGCGTTGGCGGGATGGCTGGGGCACCGTCAACCGTTTGAATTCGATCTGAATTATGCCCCCGGAAGCGGGATCGAACGGATGCGGGTTGGAACGCCTCCGGTGATCCAATTGACCGCGCTTGAGGTCGCGATGGAGCTGTGGGCAGACGTCGATATGAACGAACTTCGTGCGGCTTCCATCGCGCTGCAAGAACAGTTTATTGCAGAAATCGAACGCGATGTGCCCGCCCTGGCGTTGGCCAGCCCGCGTGACGCAACCACGCGCGGCTCGCAAGTGTCTTGGCGGTTTGAACACGGTTATGCCGCGATGCAAGCCGTGATCGACCGCGGGGTGATCGGTGATTTCCGTGCGCCCGATATCATGCGCTTTGGCTTTACGCCGCTGTATATCGACAGCGCCGATGTTTCGGCTGCGGTCAGGATCATCGCAGATGTTATGAACAACAATCTGTGGGACGATGATCAATACAAGGTAAAATCGCGGGTAACCTAGGGCCGCAATGCTTGACGGCCAGCCCACAAACGGCACTGTAAGATGACCAAACGAGCCCGCTTAAAGAGGCTCAACACATCAAGGGAGAGACTTATGAAACTGAAATCACTGATTGCTGCCGCCTCGATCGCGGCGCTGAGCGCGGGGATGGCCTATGCCGATGCCCATGGCGGCAAGGTAAAGGTCGGCATGATCACCACGCTTTCGGGTGGCGGTGCGGGCCTCGGGATTGACGTGCGCGACGGGTTTATGCTGGCGGCCAAGGGCAACGAAAACCTTGAACTTGTGATGGAAGACGACCAACGCAAGCCGGATGTCGCGGTACAATTGGCCGACAAGCTGATCCAATCGGAAAAGGTCGATGTGCTGACAGGGATCATCTGGTCCAACCTAGCCATGGCAGTGGTGCCTGCGGCGACGGCACAGGGCAAGTTCTATCTGTCGCCGAATGCCGGTCCGTCGGCGCTGGCAGGAAAGGCCTGTAGCCCGTTGTATTTCAACGTGTCTTGGCAGAATGACGCCTTTAACGAGGCGGCAGGATCATGGGCGAATGAAAACGACATCAAAAAGGTCTTCCTGATGGCCCCGAACTATCCTGCAGGTCAAGACATGATCGCGGGCTTTAAACGGACCTATACCGGTGACGTTGTCGAAGAAGTTTACACGAAACTGGGGCAAACGGACTATGCCGCAGAAATTGCACAAATGCGCGCATCCGATGCTGATACGGTATATTTCTTCTTGCCTGGTGGTATGGGGATTTCATTTATGAAACAATTTTCCGGCTCCGGCGTGGATAAAAATGTGATGGGTCCGGCGTTCAGCTTTGACCAAGGGATCTTGGGCGCAATTGGCGACGCTGCCTTGGGGGTCAAAAACACATCCCATTGGTCCAAGGATCTGGACAATGAAGCCAACGTAAAGTTCGTGGCTGATTTCCAAGCCGAATATGGCCGCCTGCCATCGCTTTATGCCGCGCAAGGGTATGACACAGCGCTGCTGCTGCAAAGTGCGATGGGCAAGGCCGATGTGAAAGATGCCGCAGCCTTTCAGGCGGCGCTTGAAGAGGCTGATTTCGCTTCGGTACGGGGTTCATTTTCCTTTGCACCCAACCACCACCCTATTCAGGACATCTACATGCGTGAGGTCGTCAAAGAGGGTGACGTCGTGACCAACAGGATCATTGGTGTGGCTGCGACGGCCCATCAGGACGTCTATGGTGCCGACTGCAAAATGTAGTCGGATGCGCCGCGCCAGCAGACATGTTGGCGCGGCGTTTTTTTGCCGTATTGTGCTTGAGGTACGCCTTTTATGTCTTTGATATTGCTGATTGAACAGGTGCTTAACGGTTTGCAGTTCGGCGTGATGCTGTTCTTGATGGCTGCTGGTTTGACGCTGATTTTCGGCGTTATGGGTTTGATCAATCTTGCCCATGGTTCGTTGTATATGGTCGGCGCTTTTGCCGCCGCTGCTGTTGCGGGCTGGACGGGATCTTTTATCCTTGCGCTGATCGCGGCCCTTGCAGCGGCTGCCGCGGCCGGTGCGCTGATCGAATTGCTGGTGATCCGCCGTCTTTACGAGCGCGATCACCTAGATCAAGTCCTCGCGACCTTTGCGCTGATCCTGATTTTCTCCGAAGGCACCCGGTTTATCTTTGGCTCTTTCCCGCTGTTCCTTGATATTCCCGCCGCACTTTCCGGTCCCATCTTGTTGCCCGGCGGCATCTTTTACCCGCTGTATCGTCTTGTGATCATTGGCGCAGGGCTTCTGGTTGCTGCAGGGCTTTTCTTGCTGATTGCCAAGACCCGCATCGGTGTCCAGATCCGCGCAGGCGAGGCCGACCGCGAAATGATCGCCGCTCTCGGGGTCGATATCTCAAAGCTGTACACCTTGGTTTTTGCCCTTGGTGCCGCGCTGGCCGGGCTGGCGGGTGCGCTGGTGGGTGCCATTCAATCGGTGCAGGTTGGCATGGGCGAACCGGTGCTGATCCTTGCCTTTGTGGTGATCGTGATCGGTGGGATCGGCTCCATCAAAGGCGCGTTGGTCGGCTCCATCCTTGTGGGCTTGACAGATACCCTTGGCGGCGTGTTGCTGCCGCCGCTTTTCGCGACGTTCATGGACCCGTCTTCGGCCAATTCAGTCGGCTCTGCGGTGGCATCCATGGCGATTTATATCTTGATGGCGGGGGTTTTGCTGTTCAAACCCTCCGGCCTGTTTGGAGGGACATGAGATGGCCCGCGAAACCCTTTTGAACATTGCACTTTTCGCGCTGTTGCCTGTGACGGCACTTGCTGCCCTTGTGCTGGATGAACCGTTTATCATCACCCTTGTTACCAAGGCGGCGATCCTTGCCTTGGCGGGTGTCGGCCTGAACATTGCACTGGGGCTTGGCGGCTTGGTCAGCTTTGGCCATGCAGCGTTTTTCGGGCTGGGTGGCTATGCCATGGGCGTTCTTGCCAGCCACGCCCAAAGCTATACGCCGATCATGGAAAGCCCGTTTTTGATCGAAGGCACTAAATCGATGCTGGTGATTTGGGGCGTCGCGATTGTGACCGGCGGTCTGGCTGCCTTGGCGATTGGCGCGCTTTCGCTGCGCACCACGGGCGTGTATTTCATCATGATTACGCTGGCCTTTGGTCAGATGCTTTACTACTTCGCCATTTCCTGGCCCGCGTATGGCGGCGAAGACGGGCTTTCGATCTATATTCGCAACGATTTCCCCGGCCTCAACACGCTTGATCCAATCCAGTTCTTTGCGATTGCTTTCGGCGTCCTTGCAATCGTGCTGTTCATCGCCAGCCGTCTGGCGAAATCCCCCTTTGGGCTGGCCCTGTCGGCTGCGCGCCAAAACGCTGAGCGGGTTGAGACTGTTGGCATCACCCCGTTGCGCCTGCGTTTGGTGGCCTTTGTGATTTCGGGGGCGATTACGGGTCTGGCAGGCGCGTTGTTTGCGGACTTGAACCGCTTTGTGAGCCCCACGATGTTCAGCTGGCATACCAGCGGAGAGATCATGGTTTTCGTGATCCTTGGCGGGGTCGGGCGGCTGTTCGGTCCGGTTGCGGGGGCCGCGCTTTATATCTTACTAGAACATGTCTTGGGTGGGCTAAGCGACTTTTGGCACATCTATCTGGGGCTGTTGCTGCTGTTGGTGGTGCTGTTTGCCCGCGGCGGATTGATCGGGACCATTGCAGGACGCGAGGTTGCCCATGACTAAGCCGCTGTTGAAATTATCCAACCTGAACAAAAGCTTTGGCGCGCTAAAGGCCACGGATGACGTTTCGTTGACGTTACTGCCGGGCGAAATCCACGCGTTGATCGGCCCCAATGGCGCAGGTAAATCCACCTTGATCAAGCAGATCGCTGGCGGACTACGCTCAAACAGCGGGACGGTGGAATTTGATGGCCGTGATGTCACCCCTTTGGGAACCGTGGCGCGTGCGCGCGCCGGGTTGGGGCGGACGTTTCAGATATCGTCGCTGGCGATGGAATATACCGTGCTGCAAAACGCGGTGCTGGGGGCCTTGGGGCAAGACGGCAGCGTGATGCGGTTTTTCCGGCCGGTGATGAAGAACAAGGCATTGGTGGATCGCGCGATGTCTGCCCTTGTCCGCGTCGGGCTTGATGGACAGGCCGCCAAGCGCACCGCTGATCTGTCCCACGGCCAGCGCCGGTTGCTTGAGGTCGCCGTGGCACTGACCCTTGAACCCAAGGTATTTTTGATGGACGAACCGATGGCCGGGCTTGGCGCATCGGGATC
>NZ_JBFEKM010000126.1:0-12478 GCF_041552635.1 Sulfitobacter sp. | reverse complement strand
CGGGCCTCTTTGCATGCGGCGAAATCGTCGGCGGTGTCTTTTTTGCGGGCTATCCCGGCGGGTCGGGCCTCACGTCTGGGGCTGTATTTGGCCGCCGTGCGGGGTATGGCGCATCTCAGATATGAGGGCAAAATATCTCGATAGACCTACAGCCTGATAGAGGATTCCATACACTCGCCAGCGAAGCACCATGTAGGCCTTGAGGTCAAAGGTTGTCGGGCGTGACGTTGCTTGCCCTCTAAATCCGGAAACCACGATGGTCCAAAATATGGTCGACGAACAGATGCGTCAGGCTATCTTTTGGACTGTTTGCTGGATAGACGGCATAGTCGTCAATTTTGGAAAGACGGATATGAGCAATGGAATGCCGCTTACGGATGCGTTTACCCACTACCTTAAGTGGAGACTTCCAGAGTAGCGGTGTCCACACCCGACATTCTCTTGACCGGATTCTGATCGCTTAATCTGAAACTGAAGCCCAGATTGGTAGATGTATTCGCATGGGGTGCGACTGTTGCGTTTTTCAACCTATCAGCGAACCCGCCGCCAGAAAACCAATCAGCGACCTTACGTCTGTCAAGATATGTTCAACTTTGGGCATAAAGCTGGATCAACAACACTGTGAGATTCATTGAGATCTTAAAACCTCTAAACCTTTGATCGATCAGGATCTAAACCATTCAAGTTGCAAACACGACATCGACGTTATTTTAGCCCACTCGTTGAAGCCACACGTGTTCTGTGTCTCACTCCATTATGTCCCGCCTTAGGGGGAATATTCGGGAGTTTCCCACTGTAAGACTTGCGAACAGCAACGGTGATAAAGGAAATTACATGCCAGAAAAGCTCAAAAACGGACCATCAAAGAAACCCTTCAAGGAAAGTGGGAAAGGGCGTGACAACAACCCGCCCAAGCCAAAACCTGCGACAAAAAAGAAGGACGCCAATAATGGGTAAGGGACAAGGGAATGGAGGCGGCTGGCCTGCCACGACGGGCAAACCCAGCGGAGGCGGACGCTCGGACAATGGTAAGGGCAAGTAATCCCGTGGAGGGCGCTTTCGCGCCCTTCACTCCGTTTGCGTTTCGGCTCGCGACTCGGCCTCATCCCACTGCATTCGGATGAATGGAATTACCTCTTTTGCTAAAGTGGGCCAAGCTTCCCAGATGTTTTCCATTTCTACCATAGACCTTTCATCCTCTTTGTCCGCGTCTCCTAGATCGAAAATTCTCTCAAGGTAGTCCGTAAAGCCAGCCACCTGCCCGTCGAGATTCAAAGTTGATAGCTGTTCGTCAAACCTTTGCACGACTTCGGGTTTGAAATTCGTTTCCATAGCTTTCATCAGGTTCAGTCTGGTCTCCTCGACAAACTTGAAGGTCAGCTGTTCTCTTCCGTTCAAAATTCGCCCGAGTTTTTCAGCTAACTTATCGGGTTTCCTTCCATCGCTATGATGTGAATACAAAAACTCTGCTATGTGTCTGGTTTTCGATGGTTTACCTGGTCCGCTCGGCTTCGGCCATTCGTGACGGGTCGTCAGGGGTCCCTCTTCGACAAACGTCTTCAGCCTGGCAACCCACTGTCGGCTCGCTGTCCATCTTGTCCCGTCGATCATTTTTGGTAACAACAGCGGCCAGTCTTTTCTGCATTCGGGGCAAAGAAAAGCCTCGACCAAGGCAAATTGCCAGAGAACGCCGGTTAAAGCCATCTTCAGTCCCGCTTTCCCCATTCGGTCAGCTTTGCCTCGAGACTGTTCACTCTCAGGTAAGCTTACGAGGTCTAACAGCTCTTGGCCCGCAGACGTCATGCCCAGCGGGTGCTGCTCCAGAAACCGAACCCTACTTGCGGGCCCTTTGCTACTGTCGTCCGATGAAAGCTCCGCACTTAAGAATTCGAGCCTTTCAATCTCCGCAAGCGCCAAATCCATTCGCTTGCGCCAGCGCTTCCAGTTCACTTCCGCTGAATGCCGCGCCTCACAGTATAAAATGAAACCACGAAAATAAGCTGAGATGCCCCGCCACCTACACAGATCCTCGATATGATCGCCGCGCACCCGCCAAAAATAGCCTTCCTCCGACCCAAGAGAAGCAACAGATTCAATAACTTCGGAATCCGTCAAATATTGTGAATCCCGCTTGTCATTAATGAACGTCAAGACTGTTCGCGCACCGGAGTCATGCGACAATTTATTCCAAAAGGAACTGGCCGCTTCCAATTCATCAGAGCTTCCTTTTAGCGATCTCTCAAGGGTCTTGTATGCATTGTCAGCTCCCCGACCTTTTCTCGACCCAAGCACCATTGAGGGAGCCATCGGTTTTACAACCCCACTGGCGGAAGTTGCATTCCGGTAATTTCCGATAAGGCGCTGAAGGTAGGGAAGAGTAAACATTTTCCTCAGTCTGGATCGCTCCGGGTCAGTCGGAGACCCTAAGCTTCATTTCACGCGACCATAACTAGCACGTCGCGCGGTGCATAGAACTTCTGTTCAGCCTCAGCTGGGGGTATCCGGCCACCCTTGCTTAGCGGCTGTGATACCTGATGTTTGGGTTATCAGTTTTAGGCGCTTTCGCCACCCTTTTTGAGTTTGGTTTTTCGCATACTTTGCCCGTCAAGTTCGACGCGGTAGGCTATTGCGTACCACACGATCGAGAATGGCATCGGCGAAGATGGGTTCGCCGATCACGTCATGCCATGCATCGATACCCCCTTGATATACTGCTCGGCAGTGCTGCGCGGGTAATAGAACCTACCGAACCAGCCGGCTCCATCGGTAGGTTCGTAACGATACAACCAACATTGGGAACAGCTCGACCGGGTGCCATTCGATTTTGGCGATGACACAGCGCTTCTTGTCCCAACAGGCGGCCTGATACTGGAAAACTTCGAAGAAGCGCTTTACCTATTTCACCGACGGGCACCCCACGGGCCGGGTCTGTCGAACAGCGCAAAAAGTGCGCGCGGCAACTTCGCGACAGGACCTCTTGATGGAGCGCGGCATAGGCATTGGTTCAACTCAGGGCACTGTTACGACAAGCTAGGCAACCACAGGATCACCTGCGGGAAGGCCACCATGATTGTCACTACCACCGCATCGGCCACTAGAAACCAGATCACTCCACGAAAGATCACACCAAGCGATATTGAGCGGTCCACGACCCCCTTGATGACGAACACGTTCAGGCCGACGGGCGGAGTGATCATGCCGATCTCAAGGAACTTGGCGACGAAGACACCGAACCAGATCAGTGAAATCCCTGCCTCGTTCACCACGGGCAGCAGCACCGGCAAGGTCAGCAGCATCGCCCCAATCGGGTCGAGGAACATGCCCAGAATGATATAGACCAGCGCGATCCCAAGCACCAAGGCTAGTTCAGATGCGCCAAAAGTCAGGATCGTCTGCGTGATCAGCTCGCCAGAGCCAGAAAGCGCCAGAAACCTTGTCAACAGATTAGCCCCGATGGCGATCAGGAACAGGGCAGCCGTTGTCACGATTGTCTCGTTCACAGACTGACGCAAGGTAGCAATTGTCAGACCGCCACCCGCCCAAGCAATAATGCAAGCAGCGAGCGCGCCGACGGCCCCTGCTTCAGTCGCAGTGAAAAGGCCGGCGAACATTCCGCCGATCACGACCACAAAAAGCAATATAACAGGCCAGATCCCGCGAAGGTGGGCAAAGCGCTCGCCCCAATCTGCGGGGTCCTCACGCACAGGTGCCAGCGCCGGATTGATCCGCACTCTGATATAGATCATCGCGGCATAGATCACTGCCGTCAGAACACCGGCTCCGATACCGCCCAGAAAAAGTTGGCCAATCGGCACTTGGGCGAAAATCCCGAACAGGATCAACAGGATTGATGGCGGGATAAGCGCGCCCAGTGTGCCGGCAGCAGCGATCGAACCCGTCGCCAAACCGGGATCATAGCCCGCACGCGTCATTTCGGGTACCGCGATGCGGCCCATGGCAGCGGCACAAGCCACCGACGACCCGGTCACCGCCGCAAAGCCTCCCGCGCCGAAAACCGACGCAATCGCAAGCCCTCCGGGCAAGGCTCCTAGCCACGCCCGCGCAGCCCCAAATAGCGCCCGGGTCATGCCGCCGTGATAACAGACATAACCCATCAGCAGGAACATAGGCACCGACGACAACGTCCATTTTGCCGCGAATTGATAGGGCACACTGGTTAGAATTCCCCAAGCGGGTCGCGGCCCTAGCAGGATATAGATACCCGTAAAACTGACCAAAATCAGCGAGAGGCCAACAGGCATCCTGAGTAATAAAAGTAGCGCCAGAACGGCCAGTCCGGCCAATCCAATAATTTCGGGTGTCATTGGCCTGTCTCCTCGGCGATCTCGGAAATGTCAGGTATCAGCGGCTGACGCGCTTCCTCGGCACCTGCCACGCCTAAAATGATACGCAGCAAATATGTCATCGCCAGCAGGGCAAAGCCTGCAGGCAGAAGGAAATAACCCTGCCAGACAGCCATTGAAACACCATCCTCCACTGCGACAGACCCACTGGAATAGCGGCGCATCGCCTCGTCCCACATGGTCAAGGTCAATCCGCAACATGTCGCGAAGGCCAACACATGGACCAGCAACCCGACAAGCCGCTGTGCGGCAGGTCGAAGGTTGCCATAGACTAGATCGACCGAAATATTACGGTCCTGCGCCTCGGCCATTGCGAGCGGCAAGAAGGCGATGGCGACCATGAAGTAATTGGCCACGATCACCGAAACAAAGGGAATACGCGCGTTAAAGACTTGTCGCGCAAACGCGTCAGAGGCGACAGTCAGCATCATCGCAATCACCGCAACAGCTGCAATCGTAGCGGCGATGCGGGTCAGGAAAAGGTCGAAACGGATCAGGTTTGCCATCGGGATAGCTTTCGTTTGACGAAGGTCTGGCTGGTAAAGATCAAAAATGGCCCGCCGCACCTGTATCGGTACGGCGAGACCGTTGCTGCTTTAACCCAGTGCGGCAGGATCGATTTTTGAGAACACTTCACGCAGGTACAAATCACCGACCGTCTTCGGGTCGCTGGTGTCGATGTCTTTCACCAGTGCGTCCCATTTGGCGACTAATTCCTGAAAGCGAGTAACCTGCGGCTCGGCGTCCGAAATGCCGTATTCATCGCGGTTCAAGGTCACAACCGCATCCATGTCAGAGGTGCGGAAGGCTTCAGATTTCTCTTTCACATCGGCTTCGGGCTCAAGTAGCTCGACGCCATGCGCCGCAGGGTCCGCCAAGATCGCCTCGGCCTGATTAACGCTATCGATGGTCGCAATTGCGTGGCCGATGGCGGCACCGTCGATCATCGCACGCTTGGTCTCATCACTCAGCCCGGCCCATGTCATCGCGCTTATGTTGAACATTGTGTTGCCGATGAACACCGCAATTGGCTGATTCAGGGCATAGTCCGCCACTTCACCCGTCGACAGAGTATCGAGTGTTTCCAGCGTGTGTATGTTGCCGTCGATATGACCCTGGCTCATGCTTTCGTAGATATCCGTCGCACCTAATGTAATCGCAGAAGCGCCCATCGCGTCCAACCAACGCGCAAAGGGGCCAAAGCCGCGCACTTTGATGCCTTCGAAGTCGGCCAGCGCCTTTACCGGCTTTTGGTTGTACATGTAGTATGGGCCAGTGACCGTGTTGCCCAAGAAAATCTGACCCGCAGCATTGAACTCGGCCAGACAAGGCGCACAGGTGAACATAAATTCGTTTGCCGCGCCGGCCATCGCAACCGGATCAACTCCCGCCGTGCCCATATCGCTCAGCATGTTGGCATAGGGCAGTTCGGCCCGATGATACGCTGGCACGACGAAGCCGCTGTCAGCGATGCCGTCGCGCAGGCCTGTGAAGGTTTCGGTAAAGTTCAGCAGCGAACCGGCGTAGATCTTGATCTCGGTCTCGCCGTTTGTCTGTTCCTTGATGTAATCGGCCCAAGCCTCGGTGCCGTCGATCAACCCGCTCACGCCAGCTGACCCGATGGCGTGGCGCAGCGTGTCGGCCTGTGCCATCGGTGCTAGAGCGATTGCCGCCATAGCGGCTAGTGTCATCAATTTAAAATGTTTCATGTTATCCTCCGATTTACATGTGTTTTCTACCGCCGCAGACACCTCCCTGAGCTACGGCATCCTGTCTTTCGCTGACTGCTAAAGCAGTTCAGCTAGTTCTTCTTTCTTAACCTTGCCTGTGGCGGTCATCGGCAATCCGTCGACCAACCGGATTTCCGGCACTTTGAACGACGCCATTTGCTCGCGGCACCAAGCGCGCAGGCTGTCGGCGTCGATACCCTCTGCCTGTTCGGGGTCGAGATGGACAAAGGCTACTGGTACCTCGCCCTTCGCTTCATCCTTGCGACCGATCACGCCCGACCCAAGGATCGCGGGATGGCGGCCAAGTAGCATTTCGATCTCGGCTGGGAACACCGGCATGCCGTTCACTTTCAGCATTTCCTTTCGCCGCCCCAAGTAGTGAACAAAGCCGCGGTCGTTCACCATTCCGATGTCGCCCGTATGCAGCCAGCCATCGCGCAGGGCGTGGGTCGTCTCGTCGGGTTTGTTCCAATAGGACTTCAGGACCGAGGGGGAGCGGATGCAAATCTCACCCGTCTCGCCGATGTCTTTCAGGGCACCCGTTTCAAAATCTCGAATGATGATATCGGTTTCGGGCACCGGAAGGCCTACGAAAACCGGCTGCTGCTGCAGGTCATAGTCATCATCTTGCAGACCTACGGTAAAGGTGTCGCAAGTGTTGGTTTCAGTCATGCCGTAGGCGGCCTCGACCATCGTGCTATCGGTCAAGTCGCGCCATTCGCTGCGGAAGGCCGCACCCAGCTTCTTGACGAAGGAACAGACCGAGGTGTTACGTAGCGACGTCAGGTCATATTCCTTGGCGCGCGGGTGACGCATGACTTCTACCGCGTTGTCGACCAGCAAAGTGACGATGGTGGCACGGTGTTCGGCCACCGCCGCCATCCAGCCCACTGCGTCCCAGCGGTGCAGAATGCAGACAGCCGCACCGGTATAGACCGGCGCGAGCACGCCCAAGTCCTCTCCAGCGATCCAAAACATCGGAAAAAAGTTAACCACGACGTCGTCGGTCCCAGCATCGCCCATCGCGCAACCGCAATAGGATGCAACGGTGTAAAGCATATCGCCGTGGGTGTGGACGCAGCCCTTTGGCATGCCTGTTGTGCCGCCGGTGTAGTTCAGCGCCGCGACTGCATCCAGATCGGTGCAGTCAGGGCCGGTGAATGGCGTCGCCGTTGCAAGCGCCTCCAGCAGCCGTTCAATCCCTTCGGCCTCTGGCGCGTCGCCCATGCCAGCGGGGCGAGGTACGGCTCCGCCTTCGCCTGCCATTTCCGCAGCTCCTGTAGCCAACATCAACTTCAGCGGGGTGTCTGCCGCCACCGATGCCACCAGCTGTGCCAGATCGTCCTGAAACACCAGTGTCTCCGCCCCGCTGTCAGTCAACTGATATGTCAGCTCGATTGCCTTGAACATCGGGTTTACCGGCACCAGAACCGCACCCAGCTTCATGATCCCCCAAAAGCAGATCAAGAACTGCGGACAGTTGCCCATCATAACCGCTACACGGTCGCCCGCGGTCACACCGCGCGCCAGCAACAACCCTGCAAAGCAGTCTGAGGCATCGTCGATCTCGGCCCAACTAAGGGTGCGACCATAGTAATGCACCATCGCATCGTTCGGTCGCGCTTTGGCTTCGGCGCGGACATACTGGCTCATGGGGACCTTTCCCATGCGGTAATTGATCTCGCGCGAAACGCCTCTTGGCCAGCTTTCGGCCTGACGCTTACGGAGGACTGTTACTTGCTCTTCGATCAGCTGGTCTTGGGTCATCCCGTCATCCTTTTCGAAAATTTGTCACCGGAGCGCATCATTTGTGCGCCGCAATGCGCATACCTTTTGCGATCCAACCGCGCGTGTCCGCCGGATCAATTACCGCGTCGATTTCATGGGTCGAAGCGACGTTGATCGCGCCGCCCCGCTCATAGAGGCCATTGACCAGTCGGTCATACAGCGCTTCGCGTTTCGCGGGGTCCGTCTCAGCCTCAAGCTCTTTGCGATAGCCAAGCTGTACAGCCCCTTCGAGACCCATCGGCCCGAACTCGCCCGTGGGCCAAGCCAGCGAGAACGCAGGCTCCCCCAGGCTGCCCGCTGCCATCGCTTGCGCACCAATGCCATATCCCTTGCGCAAGCAGACAAAGAACATCGGCGCATCCAGATTGGCTCCCGCCGAGATCAGATCGCAGGCTGCAGCCACCGCCCCTTGGGCTTCACTTTCTGGGCCGACCATGAACCCCGGCGTGTCGCACAGCGACAGCACCGGCAGCGTGAACCGGCCGCACAAGTTGATGAACCGTGCCCCTTTAGCCGATGCTGCCGCATCCAGCGCGCCGCCCAAATGCTGCGGATTGTTGGCGATCACGCCCATCGGCCGGCCTTCGAGCCGCAGGAAACCAGTGACCATGCCCTTCGCGTGCTCCGCCCCCAGTTCAAGAAAGCTGCCAATATCAGCCAACCCTTCGATCACCGGGCGGATCTTGTAGGACCGCTTACGGTTCTCGGGGATCATATGGCGCAGCAGGCGCTGGTCAGGGGCGTCCCAGTTGGTGAGCGCACCTTGGAAATACGACAGAACATCGCGAGTGGCGCGAATGGCGGCGTCGTCATCTTCGGCCAGAATATCCAGAAGCCCGTTTTCTGCGTGCATCGGCGCGGGGCCGATCTCTTTTGGGTGAAATGCACCGATGCCGCCCGCTTCGATCATCGCGGGACCGGCCAGACCAATCCAGCTGTTGCGCGTGGCTATGCGAATATCGCCCGCACCAAACAGCGCCGCGTTGCCCGCAAAGCAAAAGCCGGAACTGACCGTGATCCGTGGGCCCCACCCGCGCAGCCGCGCATATTCGGCAAATGTAGTGACCTTGAGGCCCGATTGCACAGTTTCGGCAAAATCATCGTCATTGGGTCGTCCGCCGCCACCTTCGGTAAAGAACACCGAGGCCAATCCGCGCTCTCTGGCCACTTCGATCATGCGGTCGGTTTTAAGATGGCCAAAGTACCCTTGAGTGCCAGCCATGACTGTCGAGTCATAGGCGAGCAGCGCCACTTGGCTGCGGTCCTCGGCAAAGCGGTCGGCATTCATCGAACCTACGCCAGTGACGATCCCGTCGGCAGGCGAGATGTCAATCAGCGCGTCGACCCCCAGCTTGCGCCGCTGCCCCGCTAGAACGAGCTGGCCGTATTCATGAAAGTCGCCGCCCTCGCACAACGCCGAAACAATCTCGCGCGTGGTGCGCTGGTCGCGGCTGCGGCGGCGTTCCACCGCTTTGGGGCGGTTTTCGTCCAGCGTGCGAGCCAGCCGATCATTCAACGCCTGCAAATCGGGGCGAATATAGTCAGGATCCGCTACCGCATCATCGGCTGCAATCTCGTCCAGCGTATCATTAGGCATGAAGGCCAGAACTGGCGAACCCGATGCAATCGTCTTGCCCGGCTCGACGTAGACTGCAACCACCTTGCCGCCCGCTTCGGCCAGCACTGTGTGCTGCATCTTCATCGCCTCGATCACGGCAACAACCTGCCCTTTAGCAATCTGGTCGCCAACGGTCACCTGGACCTCATGCACCATCGCCTGCATCGGCGCGTGCAGGGCTTCAGCGCCCTTAGGAATCTCGTGAGTATCAGCGGCCTCGGCGGTATTCGCATCGAAATAGCGCGTCTGGCCGGTCTCTTCGACAGACAGCCGCTGCGACTGCGTGTCCAGCGTGCGCACGTCCACATCCCATGCGGTGATAGCGGGCAGCCATAGGAGCGATCGCAGAAAACCAATATTAGTCCCGACGCCGTCAATCTGGAACTCTGAAAGTGCCCGTTCGGCCTTGGCAAACAATCGTGCAAGACCACCTGAAGGGTCGTGGACTACAAGCTTGGCCAACATGGAATCAAAACTGGGGTTCGTGCTATAGCCTGCATAGGCATAGCTATCGATCCGCACCCCTGGCCCCGAAGGTGCCGCATATGTGCTAAGCCGGCCGCCGGTGGGTGTGAACCCGCCCTGACCGTCCGGTGTTTCGGCGTTAATTCGCGCTTGCACAGCAAAGCCTTTGGGCCGTGCGGGCGCATTGCCCAGACCCACATCGGCCAGTGTCTTTCCCGAGGCCAAGCCAAGTTGAATTTCCACCAGATCAAAACCGGTTATTTCCTCGGTGATCGTATGTTCAACCTGAATGCGTGGATTGGTTTCGATGAAATAAAACGCACCGCTATCTTCAACCAGAAACTCGACCGTTCCCAGCCCGCGATACCCGCAGGCCTGCCCGATCGCGACAGCCGCCTTCAGCAAGGCGTCGCGGACGTTGGTGTCAAGATTTGGCGCGGGAGCCAGCTCGATCACCTTCTGATGACGGCGCTGCACCGAACAGTCCCGCTCCCAAAGATGGGTCACGTTCTGCCCGTCGCCGACGATCTGCACCTCGATATGGCGTACCGACTGCAAGAACCGCTCGGCGTAAAGCTGGTCATCGCCAAAGGCCGACAACGTCTCGGCACGCGCTTGGGCAAAGGCGGTGTCGATCCCGCCTGCGTCCTGCACCATCCGCATGCCGCGCCCGCCGCCGCCGTTCACCGCCTTGATCATCAAGGGTGCGCCGCCCTGAGCGTCGAAGAATGCGTGCAGATCCGCCGCCGTCGCTAGAAGTCCAGAGCCTCGCAACACTGGCACACCAGCTTCTTCAGCCATCGCGCGGGCCGAAACCTTGTCGCCCTGACGGCGCAGGGTCGCCGCATCGGGCCCGACAAAAATCAGACCGGCATCAACGCACGCATCGGCGAAATCGGCACGCTCACTCAATAAGCCGTAGCCCGGATGCACCCCGTCACAACCCGTGTCTTTCGCAATCTCAATCAGCGCATCAATGTCTAGGTAACCAGCCACACCTGCCTGCGGCAGAACTCTCACCATATCAGCATGCTTGATGTGCAATGACGTTGCGTCGTCCGCTGTGTGTACGGCCACAGATACAATACCAAGAGCCGCCGCGGTGCGCGCCACGCGAATTGCAATCTCCCCGCGATTGGCAATCAATAATCGTTTGATCATCGGTGGCCCTCCCTTGCTACCGAGTTCTTTGCCGATTGGGTATATGCGCATAGGCATAACCCACCGGCGTCTTGGTAACCGTCGGTTACTAAACTATCCGGAGATTAGTTTCACACCCGACGTAAAGTCAACTTGATAATGGTCGTTCTATTGACGCCGTTACTTCGCCGGAGGATAACAATCAGATGAAATCAATCAGCGCCTTCCCGACCAAGCAAGAAATGCGCGATCATAAGCGCCGAGAAATCGTGCGCTGTGCGTCAGAAAAATTCGGGGCTGAGGGGTATGAAAACGTTCCTCTCGATGCAATTGCTGCTGAATTAGGTGTGACCAAAGCGGCGCTATATAATTATGTCAGCAGCAAGAATGATCTGCTTATGCAGTGCTATGAAGTCGGGATGGACAGCCTGATCGCGGCGGTTGAAAAGGCCATGGATATCCCCGGCACCGCAGCAGAGCGCCTGCGGAACGGGCTGGAGACATATGTCGTCACGATGACGCGCAAAGACATGCAGTATCTCTGGAACTACATCCGCCCGCTGCTGTCCCCCGGTGATAAGCGCAGTGTTCAGACTAGCCGCGACCAGATCGACAGTCTGTTTCGCGCCGTGCTGCAAAACGGCATCGACGACGGGTCGCTGCGCTCGGACCTTGATCCCAAGATAGCCAGTCTGGTGATCCTGGGCGCAATTAATTGGGTTGGTATCTGGTTCAGGCCTTCCGGCGCTCAGAAATCGCAAGAGATAGCCCGCGCAGTTGTTAGGGACGCGCTACTCGGATACCTAGCCTAAGCTCAGGACTAATAACCAGAAACCGGACATGCGGCGCTCGCAGCCCCAAGGTCCGCTGCGCCGGACTTTCCTGCCGTTCGCTGCCCTCAGGGCAGGACGCCGTGACATACACGAATGGATAACGCATCGGTTGCTTGATGCGTGGGGCGCGCTTTCCTGATCATCGCGGCAAAAATTCTTTTGCAATCGCTCTTGGGGCACGTGAATGGGGCACCTATGTTCGCGAAGGGCGGACGGGCTGCTCACAAGGAAAATCGAATTGGACTACATTTACGTCGTCGCCGGTCTTATAGGCCTTTTTTTCGGTGGCGAGGCACTGGTGCGCGGCAGCGTCGGGGTTGCCCGGCGGATGGCGATCCCGCCACTACTGATTGGCTTGACTGTTGTGGGTTTCGGGACGTCCACGCCGGAGTTACTCGTCTCGGTCCAGGCCGCGTTGGGCGGTGTGCCTGACATCGCGGTGGGCAACATCGTGGGATCGAACATCGCCAACATCCTGCTAATCGTTGGCCTGACCAGTCTCGTCTGGCCGATCCGTGTCTCTGGCGGGACACTGCGGCG
>NZ_JBFEKM010000125.1:0-12552 GCF_041552635.1 Sulfitobacter sp. | reverse complement strand
TGACCGGTTCGTCGATCTGAGCGACATCCGCCAGTATCTGTCCGAGTTTTACAGCCACACAGGCCGCCCATCGATTGATCCTGAGCTGCTGATCCGGATGCTTTTGGTGGGCTATTGCTTCGGTATCAGGTCAGAGCGCCGGTTGTGCGAAGAAGTGCATTTGAACCTCGCCTATCGTTGGTTTTGTCGCCTTGATCTGTCTGATCCAATACCCAACCATTCCACCTTCTCAAAGAACCGGCACGGGCGCTTCCGTGATAGCGCTTTGCTGCGCCACTTGTTTGAAAAGACTGTCGCACGCTGCATCGCTGACGGTTTGGTGAGTGGGCAACGGCTTGCTGCAGATGCCAGCTTAATCGAAGCTGACGCCAACAAACAGAACTCTACCCCAAAGGGAGACTGGGACCGCAGCGCCATTGATCCAACGGAGGCACCACGCGCCGTTCGCGAGTATCTCAACGTGCTGGATGACGCTGCCTTTGGTGCAGCATCTGAGGTTGAGCCCAAGTTCACCTCCCATTCTGACCCCTCCAGTCAATGGACGGCGGCACGTAAAGGCCCGGCATTCTTTGCCTATTCCACCAACTATCTGATAGATACCGATCACAGTGTGATCGTCGACGTCGAAGGAACGAGGTCAATCCGGCAGGCGGAAGTTGGGTCCGTGCGCACCATGTTGGATAGGATCAAGCATCGGCATGATTTGGATCCCGAACGCCTCATTGCAGATAGCGCTTATGGATCGGGGCCAATGCTTGGATGGCTGGTTGATCGTAAGATCAGTCCCCACATTCCGGTTCTGGACAAAGCCGGTCGAACCGACGGCACCTGGAGCCGTGCCGACTTTGAATGGGACGCCGAAAACAACCAATACATCTGCCCAGAGGGCGAGCCTTTGAAGCAGTTCCGGCGCAATTACTCGGACCCGAACCGTGGCCCGACTGGCAAAGGCGTCGCCAAGTATCAGGCGCTGAAGCACACCTGCCAAGCCTGCCCATCGAAGATGCAGTGTTGCCCGAATGCTGATGCTCGAAAGATCACGCGCGAAGAACACGAAGACGCCCGTCAGGTTGCCCGCGACATTGCCAAAACCAAGCAATACAAAATCTCAATGCGGCTCCGCAAAAAGGTCGAGATGCTCTTCGCCCACCTAAAACGCATTCTCGGATTGGGACGATTGCGATTACGTGGACCATGCGGCGCAAATGATGAATTCCTACTCGCCGCAACCGCTCAAAACCTCCGCAAATTGGCCAAGATCTTTCCCGCACCGCAGCAAATGCGCAAAGCCTGATAGGAAAGGCGTTTGCGTGCTCATTCAGACCAGGCTTTCTGCGACAGCAGCACGTTGTTTTTCCACAGAATCGGCTCACAGCCGACTTTCGCTGCGCTTGCACAGACTGTTCAAAAACGACCGTTTTTGAACGGTCTATCGTGCTGAATAGCTCTTGCACCATGTCGTGAAAGTTTTCTCGATAGAAGGGCCATCCAACGGGATCGACTTCTCGCCACACCATTTGCGGAACGTATCAGCCAGCTTGCGCAGGTCTGGCACATGCCGTCCGTCGATGCGTGGTGCATTGTCCCGTGCGATCCGGTCCCATGGCTGGCTGTCCTTGACGCTTCCAAAGTCAGGGAAGGCCGTTACGGGCGTTTCCGCTGTGCCATCCCGCCGTGCTTTTCGGCCTACTTTGGGGCGACCCAACTCGTTCTTCACTTTCGTGAGGTCTGCTTTGACTTCCCAAGCTATCTCGACCTCCACCACAGTCCGGCCAGCCTTGTGATAGTTCACCGTCAGGTGCAGCCGTGTAAGGTCGCTATTTATCTCATCCACAGCCGCCTTGATGGCCCATGTATTGAAATTCGAGAACCTTGTTAACTTCCCTTCGGGTATCCCAAACACAGCCCGAAGTTCGCTCACAGTGAACCGTTTGCTCGTCTTGTGTTTAAGGTTTTGCAAGCTGGCGATGTGCTGGAAAAGCAGCACTGAATATTTGCTACCCAGATGGAACACTGCCTGCCGATCGAGGATTGCCCAGTGGTTTGAATCCTGCGCCATACGTCGGAAGGTGCGGCCAAAATACCAAGACACGACCAAATGTCCGGTGGTATTTTCTTCGCGATAATCAATCTCCGCATCATCGACCATCCCACCAATTCTCACACGTTTTTTCTCGGTATCGTCGTGGATCAAAACGGCTGCGGCCAATTCCGCAAAAAGCGGGGTGATGGATGCCCGAGTATGATTGTCCATGCCGTCAATTTTTCGAATATCAGAGAGAGTTATCGTATGTTGGACATCATCAGCCATGCGGCCACCTGCCGTACCTATCATAAGATGCATCAGTTTGAGCGCCGCAAGACCTGGCGCATTTTGCATATATACGCCCTGTGCTACCTCAGCAGGCAGCACAGTTTTAGTTTGATCGTAGGCGCGATCAGCCGCCACTTGCGTTGTTTTTCCCATGTCTAGTTAATAGGCTAGGAAATCTGATTGGTAAACTAGCTTAAGCGGCTGGATTCCTAGCCTCAACGGCTGGATTCCTAGCTTAAGTGGCTGGATTCCTAGCCTCAAAAGGCAAAGATGTTTTGTAAACAATGGCTTAATCGCCCTGAACTTATAGAACATTAGAACAAGAAGGCGCTCCGCGCTTTTTTGGTGAATATGGATTGGTTTAAGGGGGGCTACCGCTCGTTCTCGTAGTCCCGCTCACGATCATCAGGGAAGTGGTTCCTGAGCAGATCGCGGGCATCAGACATGAGGTTTTTAGTTTCGCTGGACGTCTCATAGCCTTTTGCGAAGTTGTCATACTCGACGATCCCCAAGAGCTGGGCCGCAAACAGGGGCTTGTCCGTGATGTGCGAGATGGCCTGTATATCACCGTTGCGGAAACGCTCGTATTGCGCATCCGTCGTCGCTTCCCGCAACAACCCCAGAACCTCGCGGGTGCCTTCGGCGGTGTCCGCCAGATCATATTCGTCAGGGCTACGGTCTTCCCAGGCACCAAGGCGCTCGATGGCATGTGATACATGGGCTTTCTCGGCAGCTTCCGCACGGTCGCTGACTTTACGTTCTTCGGCCAAGCGATCCTGCTCAATGTGCCAAAAACCCTTCGCGCCCATGCCTTCCAGCATCCCGTCCACGATTCCACGGGTTTCTTCGGGAAGGTGGGCGCATTTGGCCAAGTAGTTTTTTTGAAAACGGGCGATATGATCTTGCCGATCATTGCCTTCATAGTCGGCCACCGCGTGTGCAAACTCCAGCAAGTACCGCCTATCGCGTTCGATCCCGTGTTCTGCCTCACTCGCTTCAAGTTTCAGCTTAGTGTCTGCCAGCTGGAGGCGGAGGTCGTCCATCTCGTAGGCTTTATTCTCCAATTGACGGGTTTTTTCATCCAGCTCCTCTCCAAATCCGACTGTGACGGTCTTGAGGTTCTCTGTGTAGGTCTGTGAGAGCCGTTCGTGGTGTTCAGCGGCCGTTTCCCTACCAAAGACACCAAGACGCCCTGTGGCGCGCTCTGGGAGGTCAAAGGAGAGGTTCTCGACAGCCTCGGCCCGTCCGTAAAAGCTTTTGATGGTTTCATGCCGCGCGTTTGACCGTTCGATCCCGCGATCCAGCCCGTGCTTGCGGCCCACCCGTTCAGCAAAATCGGTCTGCATCGCGGAGAGCTGGGCCTTGCCACCGACAAGCCCACGCGCGTTCAACTTGCCACGCTCGTCTATGGGGATCAGCATCACCTGCAAGTGCGGTGTGGTCTCATCGTTGTGGATCATAGCAGACAAGATGTTTTCTGCCCCGTGTTTGGCTTCCAGCCAGGTCAAGGCATCGCGCAGGTAGTCCTCGCTTTTGGTCTGACCCATTGCGGCCATTTTTTCGGGGGAGGCTGTCACAATGTATTCGAGGGCATGGACCGCATTCTTGCGGATCTTCTCAGGTGCGCGTTCCTGCCAGAGCTTCATCAGCTCGTCGGTTGTTTTTGCACCCGCCAGATGAATGTTGCGGTCGCGATCCTCGGGTCGGGCATTGGCGGTGTCGCGTTCCCGAAGGTTGTGCTGGGCGGCGGCGGCAACCTTGCCCATGCCGCTGATCTTGCCGACCCGTAAGATGGCGAAGCTGCGTGATCCCTTGGGCGGGCGAAGTGATCCGCCGTTTTTACGCTGATCGGGTTCGATCTTGCCCATCACGGCATCCACAGCGTTTACCATCGTAGCCCCCATCATTAAGAAAATGTGCACTCACTAGACAATTTGTCCTGCGTCCCAATTATCGCTCGGCTTCCAAGGAAGCAAGGCTGCACATTTTCTCAATGACGAGGGCTACCGCAAACCCCGTCCTCCCCTGCCTTATGGCTGGCGATGTCGGAAGGGGTTTTACCGCCCGGCGCTATGTGGCGACAGGGCGAGGCGTCACAGGACCACCCACAGGATCAGCGCGGCCAGAGCGGTCAGTCCGATGTTGGACAGGGCCATGGCAAGGCGAATATCCCAGATTGTTCCTGCGGTCTTCTCAAGGTGGGCCAGTCGGTCTGCTATCCGGTCGAGAGATGTGGTGATGCGGTCATTCTGTTTCATGGAGACTCCTCGTCCCAGAGTTCGTCTGTGAAGACCTTCATATCAAAGTTGGGATCGACCGGGCCGAGGGCTTCAACACGGGATTGCAGGCGCTTGATCCTGTCAGCTCGTTTATCAATGTCGGTGTTACCCACTTCACTGCGGGGGGCGTTTGGCGTTTCAGGCACGGTCATCCTGCCAGCCCCAGAACCAGCGCCAGCGATCTGTTCACGCTGACCATGGAGGCGTCATCGAGGTGGCCGAAGGCGGCTCCGATCTTATCGGCTTTCACTGTCATGGGTTTGTCCAGCATGATCTGCGATGCCTTGCGCAACCCGTTGTCAGACGATGGCTCCACCGTGGGGCGCAACAACGGCGCATCGACTAGCGTGGACGTGATGGGCAAAATCACCACCGACCCCAGATCGGCAAACTGGTCAGCCTGAATGATAAGCGCAGGGCGTGGTTTTCCGTAGTCGCCCTGCAAGGCGACCGTCACCAGATCACCGCGCCTCACTTCCACTCATCCAGGTCAGCAACAGCGGCGTCCATGAAATCTGATAGGTCCGCGTCGTGCTGGTCTGCCTGCGCGACCAGAGCCGCCTGACGGCGGCACTCTGCGGCAAAGCCTGGACGGCGGGTGTCAGGCACCCAAATTTGAACAGGACGCAGCCCTGCGGCCCGCAGGGTATCGCGGCGCTTCTGAACGCGTTCTGAAACTGGTGTCGGCATGGAATTCTCCTTTCGTTACATGTAACATATGGAGAGGGCGGTTTCAAGCCTGACCATAGGGCCTCAAAACATCCATTTCAGTTATCGTTCTGGGTAGTCGCAGCAGCCCATTTCTCAGGCACTTTCCCGCGGTTGTTTCCGATTATTCCGTTGACGATATGAGAACCCCATTTGAACCCGGCTTTAGGGCCGAAAAATGCCCGATACTCCATAAATTCCGCCTGTTCAGCTTCCTCACGCGATCTTGGCTCTCTTTTGATAGGAGAAAGCCGCCGCGCGACGGGGACTATGGTGATTGCTATGGGACTGCTTTGATCGGGATCAACTAAAGTCACGCTGACCATCAGCCCGTTCACCATGGTAAACCCTCGATCAGCCATCTGTTTTTTGAAATCTTTAGCCCACTCTTTGTCGCTATCCTGAACCCATACGTCACCTATGAGCAGATCAAATCTCTGCGTTACAGTATCAAACATCGCAAGCACCTTCACCGTCGTAGAATTACACTCAGTGACCTTATTAAGGTCACTGCGAATGTATCTTAAAACAGGTAGAGTTATAACCAACAATCGCGCCTTTTCCAGATGTGAAAAGAACGCCAAAAAGCCAGCTTCGCGATGTACTCGCCCGCAACCTGCGGCTCCACCGCGCCGAGCGTGGCTGGTCGCAGGAGCGGCTTGCTTTGGAGAGCGGACTCAATCGCACCTATCTCAGTGCCGTCGAGCGGTCCGAGCAGAACATTTCTGTCGATAACATTGCGCGGCTAGCTGCTGCTTTGAACATTGAGGCCCGGGATTTGCTTGAAGCCGGAAACTGATGCCTTTTCGGCGTTTGTTGAAAAAGTCACAACTTGCGAAACACCGCCTCAACATCTGATACAGGCGTTTTATTTGTAAAGCTGTGCAGCGGAGGGCCTGATTGAGTTCGGTCGCGAATCTCGATTTCGTTAGTGTCGTGATTGAAGGCAAAGGCATAGCGGTTGCCCTCAATTTCAACCCACAACACATTTGCGAGGTTTCCATCGTATTGCTTGATTGCGATTGTGCCGGGGTCACCCCGCCAGATAATGCCGCCGAGAAGGGCGAGAGCCACCCCTTTAACCTCACCTGCGTGGTGATCTGCGCGGTCCATTACTCCTTTGGCATACATATGAAGAATTTTTACTTCGTTGCCAGAGACTGCCATAAATAATTACTCCTGAAAATGGCCTGAGGCATATGCCGATGCACTCGGGGCTGATGAAGCTTGAAGCGGTATGGGTTCAGAAAGCTTGTGCGCATCGCGGCAAACGTGCGCGACGTTTCATAGCCTTCATTCATATCGGGAGCTGCTTTCCAAAGAAGTTCGCCGTCCGCGTTGTGCCGGGGTGAAAAATGGATATCGGGGCCGGACGCGGCTAAGGAACGGATCGTCGCGCATGTCGGTTTGAACGAAAGCAATCTCGTCGGAGGTCAGCCCTAAGGCGGTGCCGACCACTTGGTCAATTTCATCCACGCGGGCTTCAACTTCGATCTCGACAGCTAAGGGATCAAGGCGCGCAAGCAGTGCCGAAAGCGCGGCTTCGGCGGCGGCGTCTTCCGGCACGGAGAGCGTCGGCAAAGTGCCTTTTGTGATTTCCACACCCTTGGCCTGGGCCAGGGCCAGCCCGAGCCGCAGTCGGGTGGCGAGGAGAGGCGTCGGCATCGGCACGGAATGGCCGTCTTCCGAGAGGGCCACTGTCAGCGGATCGTTTGGGTCTTCCGGTTGGAGGGTTATGAGAACTGCCTCGCCGTCGTCAAAAGCAGCGGAAGGAACAAGCTTTTCGGTCTTTGCAGCATGGGTTTTGAACGCGGTTTTGAGTGGTATGAGTGCTAGCGTTGCCGCCTGCCGATCCAGTTCTTCGGCGGCATCGAAACGGGCGCGACAGGCGTTGAGGAAGGGATCACGCAAGGCTTCTAGCGCGGCCTCTGCTACCACAAGATCTTCGGACCACGGCAGGTTGCCAATGGTAGAGGGATACATGTCGCCGCGAAGCATGTCTTGATAGGAGGAGCGCAGCGACAGCAGCGTGATCCAGCCGTAAACACGAGAGGTCAGCAGTATGTCTAGGGGGAAGGACTCCAGATCGGGCCTTAGCCCGATCACTGTAGCCGAGTTCATGATTGCGGTCGTCTTCGGATCAAACGGTGCGGCGACAGGCACCTGTTCTATTTTGGGTAAACACCACATTTGATCAGGCAGCAGGTTGCGCAGTTCATTGTGCCAGACCGAGGGGCTTGAGAGGTTCCAGACATCGAGCTTCTGAAACACCGGAGTGCCGACAATACCAGCCGTTCGGATGTTCTCTCCTTTGTAGACATCGAGACCATTTGGCGAACCTTCCGATCCTGTGCCGCGCCGCGCTGCCCCGTAGGTAATCATGCGCTGTTCTTCCCACTGCGCTTCCCCGACGCCTTTTGGCTTTACATCTACAGCCTGAAAGCCGCCCTTACGGCGGGTCCAATAGCGTTTCGCAATGGATGACAACGGAGACAGCGCACGGAGCTTGCGAACGATAGGCGCACGTTCTGGCGTCATCCGGGTGGCAATGCGACCTTCGGGCGTAAAAAGGTCTGCATAGGCTATTATAGCTTCGGGTGCGGCGTCGAGGTCAAAGGTGGGTCGTGCCGAACGTTCAACTGGTGATGGGACCACAGATGAAGCGTCTGCGTTACGAACGATTACGCTGTCAGTGTCGCGAGGGGCACGTGCTTCGGCAAAGAGGATCATCGGAAGGACGCGCGCGTCGAAGACGTGTCGCCAGATCAGTTCCATGTCCACGATCTCGGTAATGGTCCAGCGCCCGCTTGGGGCGAAGAGGCGGCGCAGATCGGCAGACTTCTCGGCAGCACAAAAGCCAAGTGGGAGGATGAAGGCGAGTTTTCCGGGGCGGGGTTCGGCTGCATCTTCGGCGCCTTCCTCGGTTGATCCGGCGGCGGGCTCGAGCCAGTCGTGCAGAGCGCGGTAGATGAACAGGTTGTAGGCATCCCGACCGGTAGAAATGCCATCGTGGGCCACGCCGTTCACGGTAATCGGCTGCTCGAAATGCGCTTGTGCAGCGTCGTCCAGTGGTTGGCCGCGTTCGGGGCGAAGGTAGGGTGGGTTGCCAACTACGGCGGCGTAGCCCGGCACGTCAATGTCGCCCCATCGGGTGGTGCTCTGGTCGCGCAGGCTGGTGGGAACAAGACTGTTGGCGCGTTCGGCAACGCGAATTGCAGGAAAGCCTTCATTGCGGACTTGTGGTCCGAAGGACAGCAAATGGAACAGGAGCTGGATCTGGGTGAGGACGGCTGAAAACGGATTGAGATCGTTTCCTGCCGTGCGCTCGATCACGGCACAAGCATCCGCATAAGTGGCAAGGCCCCGGTCCGCATCTTCGCCAACAGCTTGCTGATAACGCTCGATCAGAAACGTGCCTGAGCCACACGCGGGATCAAGGATGGTATCCTCTGGGGAGAGATCGAGGCGGTCGAGCATGTAGCGTGCGATGGAGGGCGGCGAGTAGTATTCGCCTTGGGCCTTGCGCTGTGCAGGATCGAGAAAGCGGTCATAGATGCCTGTGAGGATGTCTCCGCGGATGGTGGTGAAATCGAAGCGAGCGAACCGGAACATTGCCCACTCGATGGTGCGCGAGAGTGTGTCGTCGGCAAGGTCGAGCACCCAGTCGTGTTCGGTTTCACGAAAAGCGGCAGCATAGACCAAAGCACCCTGCCGATAAGCGTCTTCCAGCAAGCGGGTGTAGTGGGCGTTGAAGTAATCCCGCATACCTTGGAACGCGGCGACACCGCCGTTGCAGAGGTAACGACGCAATTTAGGCCCATCGGGGGTCGCAAGATCGAAGAACGAATGTCCCTCTAAGAACCGGATCAGCAAGATGCGGGCGAGGATGAGGTTCGCGGTTTCCGTGGCAAAAAACCTATCCAGCTTATCGGCTTCCTTGGCGGCGTCGATCCCGGTTCGCTCGGCAAAAGCAGGAAGAGCCGACAGTGTAAGTCTGGCAAGCGCGGGATTGGCTGCGAGACTTCTGTTCAGCATGTGCGCCGCCCGCCCATGTTCGATGGTTTCCTCACGGCCTTTCGGATGCCCTTCGACCGAGACCGGATACGGCTTGAACACATGGCCATGAAAGCGGTCGGAGAACGCCGCCACTTCGGTTTCGAGGCGGTTTCGGTCGGCGCGGATTGCCGTCAGTGCTGAAAGTGTGGCGGCTTGGAGCTGGCGTGTGGTATCTTCCAAGCCATCGTAAAAAGCATTGCGAGCGATACTTTCTGCCAGTGTATCACCGCTGCCGGTGAGAGCGTCCCTGTCGATTAAGCTCAAGTCGCCCTCCCGAAACCGCGTGAGGCGCTGCGGAACACCGGCGACTTCAGCTTTTAGCGCCGCGAGGCGGTCGAGAAACTCGTCGTAAGTGAGTTTGGCAAGGTCGAGAACGATATCGGTGGCGGCGTTTTCGCCTTGGTCCGCTGGGCGGGCGACAAGGGTGGTGGGGTCGACCATGACGAACCAAGCTGTATCAGCGGTGATGTATTTGCTTTTTTCCGCAAAAAGAGCGGCACGGCGAGTCTCATTACGACACACACCATGTGCGTCTTTCGCTTCCAAGACGATCCACGGCACTTTGGCTGTTGCAATGGCACCGGGCGCAAATACCGTGAGGTCCGGGCGACCACGCGCACCTGCGATGTCAATATCCACGTCTTTTGAGGGGTAGCCTAAAACCTCAACAAAAAGGGTGTGTAAAGGAGCATACATTGCTGCTTCCTGTCCCTTGGATGTGGCTATGATTTTGTCCCGCGCATCAATGAAACGGGTCTGAGGTGTCTTCTTGGCCATGTAGTCAACTTTTACATTTAATTTTGAATTGAAGGTTTGTTTGTGTGACCATCGGGGCCGGTACGAGGATTAATAGGCGCACACTGCATCTTTTTTGTCGTGAAAACTACTATTCAAAATCTTAGTGGATGTTCAGCTTTTCAACTTCTTAAATGGCCATAGCACCCATCGAGTTGAGGCCCCCTGCCCTATTGTCTCTATTTCAGGCTTTGGCAATGCCAACTGCATAGCTTGTGCTTGCCACTTATCCCGTTGTTCCTGTGTTTCGGTCAGTCGTTCGCGTAGTAGTTCAACTTCGACCTGTAACCGTATGAAATCAGGGTTTCTTTCGGGAGTTTCCAATCGTTCGCTTACAACAGTGTCCGACACAGTTACTTGGGGTTTCCTAGGGTATATCCTGAAAAGTTCTGATGGTTCTATCTTATACCCAGCCGAAGTTTTCTCAAAGTACGATAACTTCCCTGATTTCAGCGCTTTTGATAGAGTTGACTTCTGAACCCCTGTTTCTTTTGATGCCTCACCTAAAGTCAGATATTTGCCTGTTGTCATAGGGGTATCCAATCGTTCACTGTTGGTGTTGTTTACAACAGTGTCTCATGTTCGCACTGCCTTGGCAAACTCGGCCCAACAGGGCAGGGGGGGACTCCTAGGTCAAGCCCGCCTAATGGTGTTCGGGCTTACTTCGAACAAACGTGCCAGCTCTGCAATACCACGGCCTTCGTGATCGCGCATACGCGCCACTTCTGCGCGGCGCTCTGATGACAGGGCGGAAGGTCTGCCCCCAATGCGTCCCCGCTTGCGGGCGGCGATAAGCCCTTCCTTAGTTCGCTCGGATATCCGCTCGCGCTCAAACTGGGCAATGGAGGCAAAGACATGGAAGACGAGCCGTCCGGCTGGTGTCGTGGTGTCGATGTCCTCGGCTAAGGACCGAAACCCTGCACCTTTTGCGCCTACCGCCTCAACGATGCTCAAGAGGTCCTGTAGGGATCGGCTGAGACGGTCATACTTGGTCACGACAACCACGTCGCCGTCCCGCAACTGCTCAATCATGCGGTCCAGCTCAGGGCGAGACTTCTTGGTGCCGGAGATTTTCTCTGCAAAAATGCGGTCAGCGCCAATCGCCTCAAGGGCGGCAGTCTGGGCATCAAGGCGCTGATCTTCTGTCGAAACACGTGCATAACCGATGATCACTGATATGACCCTTCCAAAAACCTTCAACAACTTGTTTGGTTTTGAACGGGGTTTGTGGCAGCGTCAATCGGGGTGGTGTGCGCATGTTCCAAAAACGAGGGTTTTTGGAAGGGTGCCGAATGGTGGCTGTGCGGACAAAGCTGCCGTTGCACCTTCAGTTTTCTATGGCCGCTTTTTGCACAGGCAATTTTTATGGTAGGAGGCATAGATGGCATCTTCAGTCACTCTTCGCGGCTATCGCTACAGTGTTTACAATCGTATCGCGCGAGTAGTGCTGCACGAGAAGGGTGTCGAGTATCGAACTGAAGAAATTGATCCCTTCGCAGCCAACGTCCCGAAAGAATATCTCAAACGGCATCCATTTGGACGGGTGCCTGTCCTAAGCCATGGCAAGTTTGATGTATTTGAAACTTCCGCAATAGCTCGGTACGTCAATGCGGCTTTTGAGGGGCCAGAATTGATGCCAACGGAAGCTGCGACACTGGCGCGCGTTACGCAGGTCGTCTCGATTATCGATAGTTACGGTTATCGACCCATGGTCAGACAGGTTTTTTCCCATCGAGTTTTTAGGCCCGCTGTCGGTGAGGTTGCAGATGAAGCTGAAATCACAGCGGGCATTGATGCGTCTCACACCGTATTGGGCGCACTGAACAACATCGCAAAAGAGGGCCGCGTCTTGGACGGCCAGAGTTTCACGGTCGCAGACTGCCACCTAGCACCGATGATCGCCTATTTTGTGCAGGCAGATGAGGGCGCTGGTGCATTGAAGGCTCACAAAAATCTCGCTGACTGGTGGGCAACCGTGTCGCAGCGAGAAAGCCTCCAATCTACAGAACCCGGCCTTCCAAGGAGCTGACTGAAAATGTCATGCCGGAATCCGCCATTCAGGCAACGCGCAGCATCCGTGAATTTGGGCTAATTCTGTTGAAAAACTCTTGTTGATTTGAGGTGCCGTCGCTGATTCAATTCTTGCAAGGATGCGGGGGATTTGGCGATGATGGGACCGAAGCAGGAAGCACAGGCGGCGCTGTTTTACGAGTTCTCGCTGAACGATCACGTTCCACAAGATCATCTTCTGCGGTCGATTGACCGGTTCGTCGATCTGAGCGACATCCGCCAGTATCTGTCCGAGTTTTACAGCCACACAGGCCGCCCATCGATTGATCCTGAGCTGCTGATCCGGATGCTTTTGGTGGGCTATTGCTTCGGTATCAGGTCAGAGCGCCG
>NZ_JBFEKM010000124.1:0-12590 GCF_041552635.1 Sulfitobacter sp. | reverse complement strand
CTTTGAAATCGCCAAAATACTTGGTGATCGCAGCTGTCAACGTCGTCTTGCCGTGGTCAACGTGACCGATCGTGCCGATGTTAACGTGTGGTTTATTACGTTCAAACTTTGCCTTAGCCATGGAGCAGCCCTTTATATTAACGAGGGCCCTACGTCAGACCCAAACCTATCTGGCGGGCGATGTATTGGGTCTGACGCATAAAATCAAGCGCATGTTCGCGGTTCATGCAGCCTTTGCTTAAGTTATTGTCGCCTATTCGCTGGCCGCTGCCCCGGCGCCTGGCAATTTCTCTCTCTGGATCACGGCATCGGCGGGCCTGTTAAACCAGCCCTCAGCCTCGTTTTGCTTGACCAAATACTTCTCTATCGACTTGGCTGCATTCTGGCTAAGGTTCTTCAGCTGTTCCTCGGCTGTCTTGGTATAACCTGATCCGACGATTGGCCCCTGATCAAAAGATTCGAAAACCGTGATCTGGTGCGGCTTGTCACCGGTCAGCTTTTTGCCGGCCGCGTCATCCCAGACCGTCAGGTTCAGGATCATCACAGACTTGGGCGACAGCACCAGCGGCACCCCCGGAGGGGCCAGCACATAGCCTTCGACGCTGACACCGAAATGATAGTTGCGCATGCCATCGTAGCGGTCGAACCGTTCGGCAATGGCGTCTTTGACGGCCGTCGTCAGCACTTCTTCGCTAACTTTGCGGCTGATCGGCAGTTCTTGCACCTTGGGTGCAACCACGATGTTATGGTACAAATTAAAGTCGCCCAACGGGACCGGCGGCTTTTGCAGATCAGACGCACCGTTGCAGGCAGTTAGGAACGCGATACTTATCAAAACGGCTAGAATACGGAACATTAATTGCCTCCCCCGGCGCAAAGATACGCTTTGCGATACCGTATGCCCTGCTGGGGTGCAATCTTTTGCCGTCTTGACTGGACGACCCCGGCACCCAAATTGGCCAAGCCCGCATACAAGGACCCATGAATGAACACCGCCACACCGTGCCATCCTGTCCGTGTTCCATTGGTCAAAGAACCTGTGGGGATCTTGAAAAGCCTGCAACTGGCGCGGCGCAATATCCTAAGCATCATTCCCGAATCCGCGACGCAGCAGCCTATTGTATCTGGCAACATCGGGAAGCGGTGGCATATGCTGATGGACCCGCCCGCAATCCGCGAGATATTGTTGGACCGGCTTGAGGACTATCCAAAATCCGTCGTCACCAAAAGCCTGCTGAAACCCGCCATCGGAGAATCATTGTTCATTGCCGAAGGGGCGCACTGGCGCTGGCAAAGACGTGCCGCCGCCCCGGTGTTTTCTGCACGAAACATGCTGAACCTATCGCCGATCATGACCAACGCCGCTGAAAGATCCTGCGCACGCATCGCCGCCGCAGGCCCGCGCGCGATTAACTTGCTGGATGAAATGGTCACGACGACCTTCGATGTGATTTCTGACGTAACGTTCTCAGGTGACGCCTTTGACCGCAAGGCAGTGCACCGCGCAATCGAAGACTACATTGCCGAGGCGGGCAAGATCAGCCTGTTTGATATTCTGGGCTTTCCGGGCTGGATCCCGCGCCCCGGTCGTACGCTGTCGGGCAAGGCGCTGAAAGACATGAAACAGATGGCTGATGGCGCAATCGAGGCGCGCGCCAAGCGCGGCCCACTACGCGCGCCTGATCTACTGGATTTGCTACTTGAAGGCGTTGACCCCAAGACCAAGCGCAAGATGAACACTGCTGAACTGCGTGATAATCTGCTAACCTTCATCGTGGCCGGCCACGAGACAACTGCGGTAACGCTGTCATGGGCGTTATACCTGATGGGGTTTGACCAAGCCGTCCAAGAAAAGGCCCGCGCCGAGGCGCAATCAGTCCTGCAAGGTCGCGCAGCATGCGGTGATGACGTTGAAGACCTTCCCTATGTCCGCCAAATCATAGACGAGGCTTTGCGGCTGTATCCGCCTGCGGGCCTGATTTCACGCACCGCGCAAAAGGCCGACACGCTGGCAGGCACCGCGATTCGCCCCGGCGATACCGTAATGGTGCCCGTCTATGCCTTGGGACGCCATGAAATGCTGTGGGATGATTCTGACGCCTTTCGGCCCGACCGCTTTGCCGATCGCAAGTCGATCAACCGCTATGCCTACCTGCCCTTTGGCGACGGGCCGCGCATCTGCATCGGGGCCAGCTTTGCCCTGCAAGAGGCGGTGATTATTCTTGCGACCTTGCTGTCGCGGTTCAAATTTACGGCGGTAAAAGGCAAAAGCCCGGACCCGGTGATGATTCTGACCTTGCGGCCAGAAGGCGGTGTATGGCTCATGGCCGAAGCAGTTTAATCGCAGACCGATTTCAAATCGTCCCACGCAGAATCGTCCAGAATTGGCGCGTAATTGCTGTTCTCATTCGCCGCTGCACGTGCGTTTTCAATGCGGGCTGACAGGCTGGGGTGGCTTAGAAAATGCGCCATCAATGCGTTGCCATCACCATGTTCGGCACGCAATCGTTCAAACATCGTGCCAAGGGCTGCTGGCGATACATTGGCCGCCTCAAGCCGTGTATATCCAAAGGCATCCGCATCCGTTTCGGCCTGCTGGCTGTAATTCGCACTGATCAGGCGTTCGGTCAGAAACAACACCGCCGCACCGCCTGCAAAATCGCCCAACAGCAACCCCAACACACCGATAGAGCCCGCCGATCGCAACGCATGGCGCGTCGGATCCCGGCTGACCACATGGCCAATTTCGTGGGCCAGCACGGCGGCGACCTCGTCCGGCGTTTCGGCCTGGTCAATCAGCCCACGAAAGATCACGACAAACCCGCCCGGCAGGGCAAAGGCGTTCACCATCTCGTGATCCAACACCTGCACGCTTAGGTTTATGATCGCGTCGCCGCCATTCAGCCCGGCAGTCATCCGTTCCAGCGCGGCAACGCCGGCGGGGTTCTCACAAACCGGCAAAGGGGCCAGCCCGGTATCATCCAGAGCTTGACGAATTTGTTCGAACGTCGCTTCGCCTAACGCGCGCTCTCCCTCGGGGGGGATGAAAACCGCCAAACGGTCGGCCAGCAGTGGCACAAGCACGGTAATCTGCACCGCTACGGCCGCCACTGCGGCCACGGCCCATGCTGCCAGCCTGCCGCGCCCTTTGGGCGGTGCACGGCGCGTCGGGTTCGGCAAATATGCGATCAGGTCGGGATCGGTCACGAAGAGCCGCGCCAATGGTTCATTGGTCACGCGCAGCATAAAACCTTGCTTGCCCGCACCATCAGGCAAAATGCGGATGTCTTTGACAGGCCAAAACAGCGTGTTGCCGTCATCCAGCCCGATTTGCAAATTCTGGTTCGCGATATGCAGGCTGACCTCTTGGCTGACGGGACGGTCCCCGTCGAAGTAAGCTGATCCAAACGCGTCAAATCCGATGCTCATATTGCCGCCCCCAGATCCAGCGCTTCGGCAAAACCTTCGGCTTCGGCAAATTCATCGCGGCTGCGCTGGCTGATGTGACGCAGACCGTAACGCGTTGGAAATGAAAGCGTCTTGGTCATGTGTCGCATCAAGGGATAGGTAACAAACGTGTTATAGACCACGTTCCACATCAGAAATACCACCAGATAAAATGATGCAAACAGAACCACACGCAGCCCCTGCGAAAGGCCATCCCCCCACGAGAAAGGCCCCGTATCGACCCCCATAAACGCTCCCACGCCAAAGGTGCCGATTGCCCCTAAAATCAGCGCGACGATCCCCAGAACCAGCACCAGATAGGCGATGAAACTGCCGAAAACATAGATGCTTGCGACGCGGGGGCCGCTTAGGCGCGATGCCATCGAAATCCCCTCGGACGTCTTATGGTTCGCCAATATCCGTCTAGAGGCAAAACGGTAGTGGATCGCCCCATAGATCAGCCCCAAAATGCCCACCGGAAAGATCAGCAGACGTTCGACCCCGACGACGGGCATGGCGGGCGTGCCCCCTTCGATCAGTTCGTCAAAACTGCGTGTCACCCCTTCGAGGGTGATGTCAGCCGACACCACGATCGGATCAATCCAAAACAGCCAAAGCGCACCCCCGCCAAGCAACAAAACCGAAAGCACAAACGGGATTGCCGCGCGGTACAGCATCGGCCAGCTGCCGCCCTGATGCAGCCGCGCCGATCCAAAATACGTGCGATCGGTCATGTATTTCTCAAGCCAAAATGTCATGCGGGGCCACAGCAGACCCAAACTGACAATCGTAATCGTCCAATGCACCAAGGCCCGCCATGCATAGCCCCAGGCCCCCTTTTCCAACCCAAAGCGGACCCCGCGCCAGCGCGTGCGCCCCAGAACATACCGTCGTGCGCGGTAGCGTGCATAAAACCACAGCGGAATTACCCCTGCAAAGCTGGCCAGATATCCAAGCGACGCGCTTGAAAACACAGAGAAGCTGACAAACATCAGCACCAGATTTACGATGCCGATATAGAATGTCAGGATCACCACGGCGATGAAGAAACCCAGCAACTTTTCCAGTGGATCGCCGACGTATTCCATCGGATGTCCGCCGGCCCGAATTGACGACCAATACCACCGACGCATCCGCGTTTTCATCCAGAACCGGTAAAACCCCAGCGTCAAAATGGTCAAGAAACCGGTCTTGAGCGCCAACCAAAACAGTGCGCCGCGTTTACCGACAAAGGCCACCTGCATGCCCTCGGGCTGTGCCGCAGGAAAGGTCAGCGCGGCGTCGGTCACGGGGACTGCCGATCAGCCAAAGCGGTTGTCGCGCGGGAAACCACGCGGAGCCATGCGGCCCGATCCTGCGCGTTTTCCGGTCCATTCAGTCAAATCGGATTCCGTGCGCGTGCGCCCCGCCGGATCAAGCCAGCTTAGCCCTTCGGACATGGTAAACGTCGTGGCGTCCGACATGCCTCCGTCTTTGTATTTCTGCAAACGCACGCCTTTGCCACGGCCCATTTCAGGCAGTTCATCAAGGCCGAAAACAAGTACTTTGCGATTCTCGCCAACGACAGCAACGGCGTCGCCCTTGATCGGTGCGCAGATCATCGCCTTGACGTCGCCGCGCACATTCAGGACCTGTTTACCGCTGCGGGTTTGCGCCAATACGTCATCTTCGGGCACCACGAAACCATCCCCGGCTGAGGATGCCACCAGCAGCTTGCGGCCCGGTTTATGGATAAAGATATCAATGATTTGGACTTCGTTCGGCAGGTCCACGATCAACCGCAAGGGTTCGCCCATGCCGCGCCCGCCGGGCAAGCTGACCGCGCCAACCGTATAGAACCGCCCGTTTGATCCGAACACCAACAGCCGGTCAGTGGTTTCAGCATGGAAAACAAAACGCGGGCCGTCACCGTCTTTGAATTTCAACTCGCGATTCAGGTCGATATGGCCAGTCATCGCACGGATCCAACCCATTTCGGAACAGACCACGGTAATCGGTTCACGGTCGATCATCGCCTCAAGTGGGACATCTTCGACAACACCAGCTTCGGCAAACGTCGTGCGGCGCAGACCAACACTGACGCCGTCTATCTTCCAGTCCTTGCCGAACTGCTTTTTCGTGGCGCGCAACTGGTCGATGATGCTTTCCCATTGCAGGGCTTCGCTGTCCAACAAGTCTTCCAAACCTGCGCGCTCCGCCATCAATTCCGATTGCTCGCGCAGCAGCTCCATCTCTTCGAGACGGCGCAAAGACCGCAAACGCATGTTCAAAATTGCGTCGGCCTGAATTTCGGTCAGCGAATTTTCAGTGGTCGGCGCAGGCGGCACATAATCGGATTCGTCGGTCGCGCGGATATGCTTTTTGCCCCAATCCTCGGCCATCAAGGCGGCCTTGGGGTCTTCGTCATAGCGGATGATATCGATCACGCGATCCAGATTCAGGAAGGCAATGATGAAACCTTCAAGCACCTCAAGCCGGTGGTCGATTTTCTCCATCCGGTGGACAGACCGGCGCTGCAACACTTCGCGGCGGTGATCAAGGAATGCCCGCAGCACTTCCTTCATCGAACAGACCTTGGGTGTCAGGCCGTCGATCAACACGTTCATGTTGAGCGAAAATCGCACCTCAAGATCGGAGCTGCGGTAAAGCATGCCCATCAGCACCTCGGGATCCACGTTTTTGGACCGTGGCTCGATGATCAGCCGGATGTCTTCGGCCGATTCGTCGCGCACATCACCCAGAATAGGGATCTTCTTAAGCTGGATCAGCTCAGCGATCTTTTCGATCAGCTTGGACTTCTGAACCTGATAGGGAATTTCGGTGATGACGATCTGCCAGACACCGCGGCCCAAGTCCTCGACGTTCCACCGGCAGCGCAACCGGAAGCCACCTTTGCCGGTGCGGTAGGCGTTGGCGATATTCTCGGGCGGCTCAACGATAATCCCGCCGGTCGGGAAATCGGGGCCAGGCACAAAATTCAGCAGCGTGTCATCGCGGGCATCGGGAGTCTTGATCAGGTGGATGCAGGCATCAACAAGTTCAGAGATATTATGCGGCGGGATGTTCGTCGCCATGCCCACAGCGATGCCGGACGACCCGTTGGCCAGCAGGTTAGGAAACTGCGCAGGCAGCACCACCGGTTCGGTCAGCGTACCATCATAATTCTCGCGGAAATCGACGGCGTTCTCGTTGAGCCCCTCCAGCATTGCCTCGGCAACGGCGGTCATGCGCGCTTCGGTATATCGGCTGGCGGCGGGGTTATCGCCGTCGATATTACCAAAATTCCCCTGCCCGTCGACCAGCGGATAGCGGACGTTAAAATCTTGGGCCAAACGGGCCATCGCGTCATAGATCGCGGCATCGCCGTGCGGGTGATAGTTACCCATCACATCGCCGGAAATCTTGGCCGATTTGCGGAACCCGCCGTTGGAACTAAGCCGCAGTTCGCGCATCGCATAAAGAATACGCCGGTGGACAGGTTTTAGCCCGTCACGCGCATCAGGCAGCGCGCGGTGCATGATCGTGGACAGCGCATAGGTCAGATACCGATCCCCCAACGCAAGGCGCAGGGGTTCGGTTGTATTGCGGGGATCAAGATCTGCTGGATCGGTAATTTCTGCCATCCCCGGTGTTTAGCCAAGCCGGCGTGACGCGGCAAGCGGCTGTTTGCGGCAAAGTGGTTTTGAACGACAACCAAGCGCCGTAGTTTTGTCCCCTTTCGAAAAAGAATTCGGAACCAATTGCGCGTCGATCACGTTAAGTTGTTGTAACATAACAATGTGGGGGCCAGCTGCCCGGTTCCCGATTTGCTGCCAACTTGGGGATTCAACGATGACACGGTTTATTCTACTCACATTCGGCTTTTTGGGTTGGACCTATTACGAGATGAGCGGTGGCGCAGATTTCGAACCCACACGCCCCCAGATGGAAGCAAACGCATCCGAAACTGAAACGGTCGTAGCACAGACAGCCCCAGCGGCTGTAGAAGCACCAGTAAAAGTTGCCCCGGCGCAGAAAGTTGCCAAAGTGGTGCCTGCCGACACAACGCCCCCGGGTTTTAGCGGCTCTTCAGCCTCCGACTATGTCGTTCGTGCTTCGATGACGGTGGACAACGCACAAGCGGCCACACAAGTAGCGCCAGTAAAATATGTGCCGGTAAAATTCGGATCATCGACGTCCAGCACAGATACGCCCGCCATCATCCCCAGCCTGATCGTCCCCAATGACACCGGCGCAAACATCATCACGTCCAGCGCGACAGACGATATCCGTTCGGTTTCCGGCAATCGGGTAAATGTGCGCGGCGGACCGGGAACAGACTTTGGCGTTGTTACACGTCTTGTCCGCGGCGACGCTGTTGAGGTGATCGAAGACCTTGGCAACGGATGGGTGCAAATGCGCGCAGTTGATGATGGTCGGGTCGGTTGGATCGCCGATTTCCTTCTGACCAGCAGCTAACGCATTGCCATCACACGTAGAACACGCGATGAAAGGCCTCCGAAGCGGGGGCCTTTTCTTATGCCTGATCTTATGATTGGCAAAACAATTTTGATGACGGGATGTTCGTCGGGCATCGGGTACGCAGCGGCCCATGGGTTGCGTAATCGCGGTTGGCGCGTGTTTGCAGCCTGCCGCCAGCAGGCCGATTGCGACCGCCTGATTGCCGAAGGTTTCGACAGCCCGTTGCTGGACTACACCGATACGGCCAGCATTCACGCGGCCCTTTCACTCGTGCTGAAGGCGACCGGCGGCACATTGGATGCACTTTACAACAACGGTGCCCACGGCACACCGGGCGCTGTCGAAGACCTGCCCACCGATGCCCTGCGCGCCATATTCGAGAGCAACTTTTTCGGCTGGCACGAGTTGACCCGCGCGGTTCTGCCCGTCATGCGGGCCCAAGGATACGGGCGGATTGTACAATGTTCATCCGTGCTTGGGCTGGTGACCATGCCATGGCGCGGGGCCTATAACGCCACAAAATTCGCGCTTGAGGGTCTGACAGACACGATGCGCATCGAGATGCGCGATACACCGATCAAGATCATCCTGATTGAACCCGGCCCCGTTACATCGAAAATTCGCGTCAATTCAATCCCCCACTTCGAACGCTGGATCAAATGGGAAACGTCGCCGCGCAAAACCCAGTACGAAACCGTCTTGCGCAAGCGTTTGTACGAAAGCCGCGGCCCCGATGCTTTTGAACTGCCCCCCGAAGCCGTGGTCAGAAAGCTGATTAACGCCCTCGAATCGCCGCGACCGCGCCCGCGCTATTATGTCACGACACCGACCTATATCTCCGGTATTTTACGCCGCATCTTGCCGACACGCGCCCTTGATTGGGTGTTGGCACGCTAAATTGAGGTTGCGCAATACGCTTGCCCCGCTACATCTTCGCGCAACACGAAAGGAATGTTCATGCCTGCTGATCCTCTATTCGTCCTCGTTGTCATTGCCGTTATCGCGGTTGTGGTTGTCTTGATCTTCGGGCTTGGCGGCTTTGCAGGTGGCGGCGAATTCAACAAGCGTAATTCAAACAAGCTGATGCGATGGCGGATCATCGCGCAGTTCATCGCTGTCGTTCTGATCGTGATTTATGTCTATTTTCGTAAGGAGGCTGGCTGATGGTCGTTCTCAATAAAATCTATACCCGCACCGGCGACAAGGGCGACACAGCGCTTGGAAACGGAAGCCGTGTGCCGAAACACGATGCCCGCGTTGACGCATATGGCACCACGGACGAACTGAATTGCTTTGTCGGCGTTGCCCGCCTTGCCGCCAAAGACGAAACCGATGCGGCGTTGTCGCGAATCCAGAACGACCTGTTTGATATCGGTGCCGACCTGTGCCGACCCGACATGAGCGCCGACGCCGAAGCCGAATATACCCCCCTGCGCATTGTTCCCGAACAGGTTGACCGCTTAGAGCGCGAAATTGATGTGATGAACGCGAATCTTGAACCGCTGCGCAGCTTTATCCTGCCCGGCGGGACAGATCTGGCCGCGCATCTGCATGTCTGCCGCACCGTGGCGCGCCGCGCAGAGCGGCTGACAGTTTTGCTGGCAGAACAAGAAGACGTAAACGAGGCCGCTGTGCGCTATCTGAACCGGCTGAGCGACTGGTTTTTCGTCGCAGCCCGCATCGCAAATAATGTCGGAAAGGACGACGTTTTGTGGGTTCCGGGGGCAAACCGGTAGACAATCGCCCAAAACGCCGCGTCGGAAACACCTGAAACGCCGTTTTTATGCTGTTTCACACCGAAATGCTTCGTTACACCCACACAGAGCTAACATGACCGGGGCGACCAGCCCCAAAGCGTAAACCGAGGAGAAATCGCCCATGAAGGTATTGGTACCTGTTAAGCGCGTGATCGACTACAACGTAAAAGTACGTGTCAAAGCGGACGGAACGGGTGTTGATCTTGCCAACGTAAAAATGTCGATGAACCCGTTCGACGAAATTTCCGTCGAACAGGCAATCCGCCTCAAAGAGGCTGGTCAGGTTGACGAAGTCGTCGTTGTTTCGATTGGCGTGAAGCAGTCGCAAGAAACCTTGCGTACCGCTTTGGCCATGGGTGCTGACCGCGCGATTCTGGTTGTTGCAACCGATGACGTGCACAACGATATCGAGCCACTGACCGTCGCAAAGATCCTCAAGGCAATCGTTGACGAAGAGCAGCCCCGCCTGGTGCTGTGCGGCAAGCAGGCGATTGACAATGACATGAACGCAACAGGCCAGATGCTGTCCGCCCTGCTGGGTTGGTCGCAAGCGACTTTTGCGTCCAAGGTCGAAATTGATGGCGACAGCGCCGTTGTAACACGCGAAGTTGACGGTGGCTTGCAGACGATCAAAGTGTCGATGCCAACGGTCGTGACTGTTGATCTTCGCCTGAACGAGCCGCGTTATGCGTCCTTGCCCAACATCATGAAGGCCAAGAAAAAGCCGATGGATGAAAAGACGCCCGCAGATTACGGCGTTGAAATCGGCAACCGGTTGGAAATTCTGAAAACCGTTGAACCGGCAGAACGTGCAGCCGGTATCAAGGTCGACTCTGTCGATGAACTTGTGGCGAAACTTAAAGAAGCGGGGGCCGTGTAATGGCTGTTCTACTCCTTGCAGAAGTAACTGATGGTGCGTTGGCCATGGACGCCACAGCAAAGGCCGTGACCGCAGCACAAAAGCTGGGCGATGTGACCGTTCTGTGCGCGGGCGGGTCGGCTGCCGCAGCGGGCGAAGAAGCCTCGAAGATCGCTGGCGTGTCCAAGGTACTGGTTGCCGAAGACGACACACTTGGCCACCGTCTGGCAGAATCGACAGCGGCCTTGATCGTATCGATGGCTGGCGATTATGACCACATCGTCGCCCCTGCGACGACAGATGCGAAAAACGTCATGCCGCGCGTCGCAGCCTTGTTGGATGTGATGATTATCTCTGATGCATCAGGCGTGGTTGATGCCGATACGTTCGAGCGTCCGATCTATGCGGGCAACGCGGTCCAGACTGTCAAATCGTCTGACTCCAAGAAGGTCATCACTTTCCGGACGTCGACATTTGACGCAGCTGAATTGGGTGGCTCTGCTTCGGTCGAAACCATGTCTGCGGTTGCAGATCCCGGCCTGTCGTCATGGGTCGAAGATCACGTCGCAGCAAGCGACCGTCCCGAACTGACGTCGGCTGGCGTTGTTGTGTCCGGTGGTCGTGGTGTAGGCTCCGAAGATGACTTTGCGTTGATTGAAAAACTTGCCGACAAGCTGGGGGCCGCCGTGGGCGCATCCCGCGCTGCGGTCGATTCGGGCTATGCGCCGAACGACTGGCAGGTTGGACAGACTGGTAAGGTTGTCGCACCCCAGCTTTACGTTGCGGTCGGCATTTCAGGTGCGATTCAGCACCTGGCCGGCATGAAAGACAGCAAGATCATCGTCGCCATTAACAAAGACGAAGAAGCGCCGATCTTTCAGGTTGCCGACTTCGGTCTGGTTGCCGATCTCTTCGAAGCTGTCCCAGAACTGATCGAAAAGCTGTAAGAAAAGCATCCGACAAATTGAAAAGGCCCGCCTGTTTGGCGGGCCTTTTTTTATGAGAGCTCGGCAATTGCTTGGCTAATTGCTGCGGCTGCTTCCTCATGCGCTTGGACGCCCAGCAATTCTTCGGCGGTATGCGCTTCTAGCGGATTGAACACCATCCCGTTGGTGCCGTCCTGCCGGGCACGCCGTGAAGGCACAACTTTTACAACCTTGGTCACATAGGGTTCCACCTGTTCCATCATCGAGCGGGTCACGAAAAGTGGGTCAGGTCCCAAACCGGCGTGTTCCGTAGAATGATCAGACGGGCCGTGCCCCGCGAACCATAGCAAGATAGTTTTGCCACGCATCTGCCCCATCATCAGCCGCATCCGCGCGACCCATGCCGACTGCAATTCCTTGTAGACGGTCTCAAAGCGTTCCGGCGATACCTTCTGAAGCCCCATCAACAAATGCTTGTTGAAATGGTATTCCGAGAAATCGACTTCGCGAAATATCGTCCTCAGCAAATCTGATGGCGCTACGAACCGGTCGTTGCGGCGTGGATGCACCGAATAGAACCTGTTCGTCATGTTTTGCGCCCCCATCACCTGCATAACCGTAATCTTGGCATCCGCAGCCGCACCGGGCACAAAGGGATCATGGGCAAAAACGTCTATCCCGGCATTGAGGCATCCGAAATTTGCACAAACCAGCCCTGTTTCTTCCTCAACAAGCGACGGGAAGGGTTTTTCAATAAATCGCCCATAGGTTTCAGTGCCACCAACAAAGGCCACATAGGGTTTATCCAGCTTTCGCCTTGGCCCCCTGAATAAAAGTTTTGAAGCGCCATAGCGGCACGGCAAATAGTCCAGGGCCCCCGGCCCCATAGCATCATAGGTCATATCACCCACCTTTTTTAAACTCACCCACCGTCTAGATTGCACATTAGGTTTTGCGATTCCCTTAAGGATTCGATTTATGAAAAGCTGTCGGTAAATCCAGCACTTGCAGGCCCCACCTCGCCCGCCCTATGCTGCGATCAAACAAAAAAGGGACAGGCCATGGACATCCAAACAATCGGCATCGTTGGCGCAGGCCAGATGGGCAACGGGATCGCACATGTGATGGCCCTCGCGGGAT
>NZ_JBFEKM010000123.1:0-12673 GCF_041552635.1 Sulfitobacter sp. | reverse complement strand
TTACGACATCCACATGAAAGACGGCACCGTCACGCAGTTGCACAACCCTGCCGACATGGTCGATCTGACATTCGTGGACCACATCGAAGAGCCGCGCATCAAGGCGACGATCCTTGTGCCCGATGACTATCTGGGCGACGTGCTCAAGCTGTGCCAAGACCGTCGTGGCATCCAGATGGACCTGACATATGCGGGCAGCCGCGCGATGGTGGTCTATGACCTGCCGCTGAACGAGGTCGTTTTCGATTTTTACGACCGTCTGAAATCGGTGACCAAGGGCTATGCGTCTTTTGACTACCAGATGATCGGCTATCGCGAGGACAATTTGGTCAAAATGTCGATCCTTGTGAACGACGAACCTGTTGATGCGCTTTCCACGATGGTTCACCGCGACCGCGCCGAAACGCGGGGCCGTGCGATGGTTGAAAAGCTCAAAGACCTGATCCCGCGCCACATGTTCAAGATCCCGATCCAGGCGGCCATCGGCGGCAAGGTGATCGCGCGCGAAACTCTGTCTGCGATGCGCAAGGACGTGACAGCGAAATGCTATGGCGGCGACGCCTCGCGCAAACGCAAACTGCTGGACAAGCAGAAGGCCGGTAAGAAGAAGATGCGCCAGTTCGGTAAGGTGGATATTCCGCAGGAAGCGTTTATTTCGGCGCTGAAGATGGATGGTTGAGAAAGGGCAAATGTAGGGTGGGTGAAACCGACGCGTAACTCCTTTTCAACCCACCTCCACGCGTGGGTTTCACCCACCCTACGCCACAAATTCCCCACGCCGGATTGCCCGATGGACGGTTGAATACGGCCACGCTTCGGGGCGTTCCACAAGCCCATGCTTTACGGGGTTCCAATGGCAATAATCGACGTGGGCTGCAAAATCTGCCTCATCTCGAATGCAATGTTCCCAGAACCTTCGCTGACAGATGCAGCGTTCACCTTTTATTGCTTTGCTAGGCCCAACACTTGAGAGCGCTGGACAATGACGGGTGAAAGTCGCTTTGATCTTCTTCCACCGGACCGAAAGATGGGCATCATCCGCAGGTAATGTCCAAACAGCGTGAATATGATCCGGCAGGATGACCATCGCCTCGCAAAGCACCGGATGTTCCACCGCTACCGAGGCATAAGCGGACCGCAAAAGCTCAATCTCTCGCAGCAACAAGTCTTTGCCACGGCTGGCCAAATTGACGGTAAAGAAATAGGTGCCTCCGGGCACATACATGCGGCGGTATTTACTCATATTTCGAATTTTGCAGAAGTTGTCGAACAAATGATTGCGCCCCGCACACCGCCACCCTAAACCACCCACCATGACATGCCCCCTTTGCACAACAGATGCCCCGCTCGTTTCCACACCCGTTTCTGGCGGTCCTGCGGACGCGAGCATCGACATTTGCGCCCTTTGCGCTGACCCTCAAACGCCTGCCGATCACTTCCGCCCCATCGCGTCGACCATGTGGTCCGAGGACGCAGCGCTTCAGGTCTATGCCGCGCGGACGCTCAAGCGGCTCGACACTGATTGGTCGCGTGATTTGCTGGAACAGCTTTACCTTGATGAAGAAACCCAAAGCTGGGCCGATAACGTTGCAGAACCCACGGATCACAAAGACAGCAATGGCGTGCCCCTTGCCAGCGGCGATACCGTGGTTCTGATCAAGGACCTGCCCGTCAAAGGTGGCGGCTTTACCGCCAAGCGGGGCACTGCGGTGCACCGTATTTCGCTGGTGGCCGACAACCCTGCCCATATCGAAGGGCGCGTGGAAGGTCAGCGGATCGTGATCCTGACCGAGTTCGTCAAAAAGCGTTAGGGCAGCGCGCGCAGGTCTGCGGGCACGGCACCCCCATCCAGCAACCGGCCAAGACAGGCGCGGGTGAACTCCCATATCTCGGGCGTATGCACCAGATGATGGCTCAGAAAACCAAGTGGCTCTGACGCATCTGTGTGCCCTGTGCGACGGTCCTGCAAAAGCGATATGATCCCTGCGATCTGGTCTTGGGGGGGCACCAAACCCCGCCCGCTGCGCCAGAAAACCGGGTCGATATGCGTGTTGATCTGGACCAATCCGGTTGTCGCCAGACGGGAAGCGCGTGGTAAATAGGTCGAGACACCGCAGTACCCAGCTTGCGCCAGCCCCGGCAGCAGGTCGGTATCAAGACGATTCCAGGGCGGCACAAAGATCGGCAACAATTTCGCACCAAACAGGTCCTGCATCCGTTCCAGCGCCTGCGTAGTATCGGTCAGCGCGTCGGGGCGCGGGTGTCCGAATTCGGCTTTCTTGGCACCTGCGGGGGCGTGGTTCTGGTGCTGCCACCCGTGAACGACCGGGATGATTGCATCCTGATCTGCGACAAAATCGGCGAGGGTGGTTTGTGCCAGCTTGGGGATCACCGCCACATGGGCTGGCAGGCTCAGTTCGTCGGCCAATGCAGTCAGCGTCTTGAGGGCGGGGGTGACAGCTATGGCATCGTCGTCGCGCCACCACAGCGGCAAAACCAGCCCGCCTGCGCGCCACAGGGACAGTTCTGTGGTCAAAGGGGTCCAGTCTATTTTCATAGGGTGTCGCCTTGCTGTTGGGTGGCGCGCATTTCTTCTGTCAGGGTCACCGTCATGGCGGCCCCGTCAAACCCCGAACTGCGCGCCGCACGGGGCAGGCTGTCCAGCACAGTCTTTAGGGTGGCCAGCAAGCTGTCTGGCGTCAGATCAGCGTTGCGCAGCACATTGATCCCCGTCATTTGCGCCAAGGCATCGGCGCGCAGGCCCTGCTCGACTTCATTACCCGCATCAAAGGGGATGAAAACGGCCCGCACCCGGCTTTGAAGCACGTCCAGCGCGGTATTGTATCCACACAGCGAAACGGAGGCGGCGGCGTGATACAGCATCTGGCGAAACTCGGGGCGCGCTGGTTCAATCACGACATTCGCGGGCGCGGTTTGCATCAAGGCATTACTGCGCGCGACGGCATTTTGCCCGCCGAGCAACAGCCGCCAGCGTCTGCTTGGGTCCCGTTCCGCGGCCGCAAGGCAAGTGTCGAAAACATACGCGCCGACATCGCCGCCGCCTGCACTGACGATAATCTCGTCCGCCCCCAACTTTTTCGGGTGCGGGGCGGCGGCTGGCGGGGCGACAAATCCGGTATAGCGTAGTTTTGGCTGCAACGCGTCTGACACCGGCCAGCTAAGGTCAAGCGGCGTTAATTCGGCGTCCGAATGGACCAGCACCGCGTCATAAAACCGCGCGACCAGTTCATCGGCCAGCGCAGCCTTCGCGGGCTTTGACGGCGGGGCCAGAATATCGCGGACCGACGCGCAGATCAGGGGGCGTTGAGGTAGATCATGTGCCGCCTTTAACAAAGCGGTGAATTCGGCCTTCAGCGTGCGACGGCCGAAGGGGAACAGCTCGGTGATCAGAATGTCGGGGTGCAGGGCGCGCAGATGGTTGATCAGCATATCGCGCCGTGCGTCAAAGACGTCTGTGACTGCCAACGCGCCATCCTTGTCGATCAGCCGCGCAAAATCCACCCCGTCTGATCGCAGCGGCGGCAGTTGCACCAGCGTCACGCCGTCGCTGTTCAACTGCGGGGCTTGCATCCCGCCCGAGATTACGGTCGCCGTGTGGCCTGCCGCACCGTATGCGCGGGCCAAATTCAGGGCGCGGGCCAGATGGCCGGTTCCCAACAAGTGCGTGACGACAATCAGGACCTTCATGGGCGTTCTTCCAATCGGATTTGTTCGTTGGCGGCCCGCCATCCGTCGGGCGTGATCTGCAAAATATAGAGCCGGTTGCGTTTGACCTGAAACGGGGCAGGGCCGCTGAAATCCCAGCCCATTGCATGGGCCAACAGCACCCGCATCACACCGATATGACACACGGCCACCGTATCCCGGCGCAAACCCTCGGCCCAAGGGATCAGCCGCGCGCGCAAATCTGCGGGGCTTTCGCCGCCGGGCGGGGTATAGCCCCAGCCCCAATCTTCGATATCGCGAAACCCGCTGGCCGGGTCGGCCTTCAGGTCAACGCCGCGTTTGCCTTCCCACTGGCCCCAGTCCATCTCCATCAAGGCTTGGGTGGTTTCGGGCGCGCGGTCTGCCACCAGACGGGCAGTTTCAACTGCGCGGACAAGCGGGCTGGCCACCAGATCGGCATCGCCCCACGGCGCTGGCAGGCGCAGGGCGGCAAGTTGTGCGCGTGCCTCTGGGTCCAGCGCGATGTCCGTGCGCCCCTGAATGCGTCCGGCGCGGTTCCAATCGGTGTGACCATGGCGTAAAATTGCAAGCTGGGTCATAGGGTTACTCCGGCCTTGGCCAACCCGTTGCGCAGCGTGGCGGCGGCGGTGGGCAGTAAATGGTGACTGGCCACATGGCTGCGCGCACGTTCCCCCAAGGCCGTGCGTAGGGACGGCACCGCCAGCAGTGCTTGTAGTCGCAGCGACATCGGTGTGATCCCGTCTTCGGGATGTGGGTAATTGCCGGGGGCCAGCACATCGCAGACGCCGGGGCGCTCTTGGGCGACAATGGGCAGGCCGGTGGCCTGAGCCTCAAGATAGGCCAGCCCGAAGGCTTCGTTCACGCCGGGCCAGAACAGCAGGGATGCACGACCATAGACGGTTTCCAGATCCGCAGCATCCAGTTGCCCCAAGAACCGCACAGCGTTTCCAAAAGGGGCCATCAGCGCTTCGACGTCGGGGCGGGCGGACCCGTCACCGGCAATATCTAGGGCCCAAGTACCCGTGGGCAGGTGATGTAACGTCTCGGCGATAATGCGGTAGGAGGCCAGTTTATCGCCGCTGCGCAGCATGCCAACGGACAGCATCGGCCCATCCTGCAAGGACATCGCGGGCAAGGATTGGCGCGCCAGAAAGGGGCGCAGATGGATCAGGGTTTGACCTTGCGTCTTGTCGCGCTCAAGGGTCTGGGCATCGCGCTGCGTCAGGTAGAATATAACATCCGCCGCGTTGCTTGCGTCTTCTGCGGCTTGGGCAAAGCGCGCCCATGGTCCCGTCAACCGCTTGCGCGCGCGGGTGGATTCGATCAGCAGATAGGGGATGTTCAGCGCTTTCGCGACGGCGGGGCCGATCAGGTCGGGGGCTTTGTAATAGTTGTGATAGGTGATCCATGCCGCCCAGTTTTCACGGCGTCCTTGGGGGATCAGCCGCGCCACCTCTGCCTTGGCCGTGTCGAACAAGCGCTGTTGAACCGCTGCATCGCCCGCGCCGTCGCGGCTGCGCAAGTCACTGGCAAGCGTCACCTGCGCCCCGCCAAATTCCAGCGCTGCGATCAGGGCCCGCGCCATAGCACGATCCCCCGATGGTACGGGATGATCAGCTGCTTTCAGCGGCGCATAAAAGGCAAGTTGCATCAGTCTGCCTGCACCAGCATTGCGTTCAGGCGTTTGTGCAACTGGCGAATGCCCGGTGCCATTGTAAAATCACTGTGCAATCTGGCATGTGCCGCATTGGCCAGTCGTGGACCAAGGTCGGGATCATCGGCAAAGCCCTGCATAGCACTGGCCAAAGCCGTTGGCGCATCATCGCTCAGGATGCCGCTGGTGCCTGTATCAATAAATTCGGGGATCGCTGAAACCGGCGTGCTGAGGATGGGCAGCTTTTGGCTGGCAGCCTCCATCAGTACATTGGGCAGCCCGTCGCGGTCGCCATCCTGCGCAATGCGCGATGGCAGAACGAACAGATCGGCGGCGCGCATGGCGGCGACCACCTCGGGTTGGTCACAGGCCCCGCGCCATGTGATGCGGTCGTCGATGCCAAAGCTTTTGGCGCGGGCTTGCATGGCGTCGGACAGGGTGCCGCCCCCGATATGGGTCCAGCGCCAGTCAAGTGTGTCGGGCAGCAAGGCCAGCGCGTCGATCAGGTTGTCAAAACCTTTTTTCTCAACCATGCGGCCCACGGACATCATCTGGAACGGATCACTGATCTTGCGCGGTGCCCGGTCGGGTGGGGCAGGAAAACGGGACAGATCCAGCCCGTGATAGACCAGATCAATGCGGTCAGGGTCGCGTGCCAAGGCGCGCAGGTGTTTCGCCCCGAACGCGGTGCAAGTCGCACCAAACGCCGCGCCGAAATGCGCCGGATCCAGCTTTTCGCGCAGTTCCCATTCGGGGGATGTCCAGATGTCCTTGGCATGGGCCGAGAACCCCCAAGGTATGCCCCGCAGGATCGCAGCATACCGCGCCACCGAAGACGGCGTATGCAGAAAATGCGCGTAAATCCCACGGCTGTCGGCGGGCAGTTCATGGGCCATCACGCAAGCCTGCCCAAAGCGGCGACGCCGGTTGGGGGTGTCGTCGCGGGCCAGATCGCGCTGAAAGGTTTCAAATGCGGCACCGTAGCCGGGCATGGCTTGGGCCGCGTCGCGGGCTGCAGCCACACGGTCTGGATCATCGCGCAGATATTCCGGCAAGTACCGCACACGCGCCTTGAGCCTGTCATGCAGCGGGTGCGTTTTGACATCTGTCGGGTGGCGCAGCGACCAAATGTCAAACTGCAACCCGGCTTCTTCCAGCGCGACAAGTTCCTGTGCGATAAAGGTCTCGGACAGGCGTGGCCAGCCTTTGACGACGACCGCCAATGTTGGGTGGGTCATGCGGTGCCGTCCATCAAGGCGCGTCCCCGTTTGATCACGACATCCAGCCCGTCAAGCAGACCGTCTGCGCCTGCCTCGGACGGTTTGTTTTGATGTGGAAGGTTGCGGATCGCGGCGATCATCGCATCGGCGGTCATGCCGTCGCGGGTTTCGTCCAGCATGCGCACAAGGCCCAATTCCTCGGCGCGGCTGGCGCGGATCCACTGTTCAAGGCGGGGGACTGTGCGCGGCACGATGACGGCGCGCTTGTCAAAGGATAGTACCTCGCAAAAAGTGTTGTAGCCGCCCATACACACGACGCCTTCGGCCCCGACGAACAGCGCCTCGATCCGGCTGTCAAAACCGACGGCTGTCACGCGCCCGTTCAGCTTTTCCACCCGCGCGTCAAAGGCATCGCGCACGTCGCCCGACAGGAACGGGCCATAGATCAGCACCGCATTGGGGGACAGGTCAGGGTCTTTTTCATAGGCCTCAAGCACCAGCGATACCATCGCCGCGCCGTCACCACCGCCGCCGGGTGTGATCAGCACATAGGGGTGATCGGGCAGGTCGACCTCGTCTGTGGTTTCGCGGCGCAAATAGCCGGTCCAATGCATCCGGTCACGCGCCGCCTCGGAGAGAGGCAGGCCCTTGGTCGGGTCATAGACGTCGTGCACGCCATAGACCCAGATTTCGTCGTAAAATGCCTCGGTCGCTGCGATGGCACCTTTGCGCGCCCATTCGGCGGCAAGCACCTCGGGTTCGTCCAGCACATCGCGCAGGCCAAGCACGGTTTTAGTGTTGCCGTGATCGCGTAACCATTCAAGACTGGGCAGCAATTCGCCGCGAAAGCCGGATGGTTCCTTGTCGACGATCAGCAGATCGGGTTCGTATTTCTCGATCGCGGTTTTGATCAGGCCGGCGCGCAGGGCGGTGATTTCATCGATATCCAGCCCCAGCGTCTGGGAAACATAGCTGCCATCCGCCAGCTTGGTGACGCCGGGCAGGCGGATGTGGTCCACGCCCTTGGGAAAGGTAAAGCGCCCCGCAACAGGCGACCCGGTCAGGATAATAGCCGATGCGTTATCGTCGCCCGCCGTCAAGGCCGCAGCCAAAGCACGCGACCGGCGCAGGTGGCCCAGACCAAAAGTATCATGGCTGTAAAAGATAATCCTGCGCTTGGGCTTGCCGTCGCGAAGGGTGTCGTTGGCTGTCTGGCTCATAAGCCGATCCTAACTTGGTCTTGAAGCCTAAAGCCGCAGGTCGCTTTCTGTTTTGCCAAAAAGCCCCTTGATGTCAAAGATTACTGCACCGGGTTTACCCAAATTGCGTATTTTTTCGGCACCCATCTCGATGAATTCCCGGTGCCCGACCGCCAGAACGATGGCATCATAGGTGCCTTCTTCCAACGTGTCGGTTGCGGTTTGGCCATGTTCGCTGCGCAAACGGTCCGCACCGACCCATGGGTCATGCACCGTTGGCTCCACGGAATAGCTGCCCAGTTCGGAAACGATATCGCTGACGCGGGTGTTGCGGGTATCGGCGCAATTTTCCTTGAAAGTATAGCCCATGATCAACACTTTGGCCCCGCGCACGCCCATGTCTTTGGACAACAGTTTCTTGATCAGGGTTTGTGCCACATGCACGCCCATCTGGTCGTTGATGCGACGCCCGGCAAGGATCACTTCGGGGTGATAGCCTAATTGTTCGGCACGGTAAGTTAGGTAATAGGGGTCAACCCCTATGCAATGGCCGCCCACCAGACCGGGACGGAAAGGCAGGAAATTCCACTTGGTGCCGGCGGCCTCAAGAACCTCGAGGGTATCAAGGCCAAGCCGCGAGAAGATCAACGAGAACTCATTGACTAAGGCGATGTTCAGATCGCGCTGCGTATTTTCGATGACTTTTGCGGCCTCTGCCGTGGCGATGGACGATGCGCGGTGCAGGCCAGCCTTGACCACAGGTTTGTAAATCGCTTCGACCCGGTCAAGGGTTTCGGCGTCCTGGGCCGCGATGATCTTGATCACATTTTCCATCGAATGTTCGGCATCGCCGGGGTTCACGCGCTCGGGGCTATAGGCCAGTTTAATCTGCGTGCCCGGTGTCAGACCGCTGCCCGCAGCCAAGGCCGGGCCGCAGACGTCTTCGGTCACGCCGGGGTAAACGGTGCTTTCCAAAATGACGAGGCTGCCGGACATCAGATGCGGTGCGATGGTGGCACAGGCCCCCAGCACCGGCCCCAGATCGGGGGCTTTGGCATCGGTGATTGGCGTGGGCACGGCGATGATAAAGGCAGTGCAGCCTTTCAGATCAGCGGCATCATTGGTAAAACATGCAGTGCTTGCGCTGATCGAGGCATCCGACACCTCGCCATTGGGGTCGGTTCCGTTTTGCAGCGCGGCAATCGCAGGAGCATGGGTATCAAGTCCTACAACGTCGAACCCTGCGCGGGCCAGTGCCACGGCCAGCGGAAGCCCGACATACCCAAGACCCAAAACAGCAATACGCTCGGCGGCTGAAATCTTTGTCATCTCGTGGTCCTTAAGCGCGTTGTGCGATGCCATACCAACCATTGGTGATGCCAACATCGCATAAAATTAACCTTTGTGCAAAACCGAACCGGTTTCGCGATTGGAGGCCTAAGGTGGTGGTGCCGCCAAACGATTGCAATGGGGGGCAGCGTCGCTTAGCGTCTTATGAAGGTTTTCCAGACAGGTGCGGGCAGCATGCGACACGTTTTATTCATCTTGATGCTCTCGCTTGTAGTCTTCATGGCGGGTTCTGGCGTTCAGGCGCAAGGGTTGCAATCGCTCTTTCCGACCGCAAAGGCAGCAACCGATCCCGAAGCCCTGCGCATTCAGGGCATCATGGAACAGGCCGCGCAAAATGGCGTCGGCGTCGTCGTTATCGACAGCAATGGGCAATTGTTGAACCAGTCAGCCGCCCCTGCAGTGGGGACATCGACGCCTGACGGCCAAGGCGACATGTTAGAACATTCGCCCCTGATGAAGGCCCAAGAGCGCACCAACAAGTTTCGTGCGACCTTGATCCAGCGGCTGAAAGATTTACCGATCGCGGTGAATGAGGTCCTGTTTATCTTGCGCGCTGCCAGCCCCGACGGGACGCTATGGGCCTTTGGCTCCACCTTGATGATCTCGCTTATCTTGTTCGGCATCGGGGTCGTGGTTGAACGCGAGGTTTTCGGCAAGCGCATTGCACGGGGATTTGTGACGTCACGGGTGCTGGAAAACCCCGTCGGCTATGCCGAAAAGATGCCGTTTCTGGTGTTCCGGTTTTTTATGGGCGTGGTTGGCATTCTTGTGTCGATGGCAGTGGCCTATGTGTTGGGAGTTGCCATTTTCGGCACGCTTGATGACACCGCGATGCAGTTCACGGTCGTGTTGATCAACATCGGCTATTTTGTCTGCCGGTTTTTTGCGGGTCTTTGGCGGATGATCCTATCGCCGTTTCTGGCACAATACCGCATCCCCGTCTTCAGCGATAAAGACGCCAAACGTCTGTATACATGGCTGTGGATTCTAGCGAGCTTTGACACCTGCGCGATTTTGTTCGGCATGTGGATCGGCGAGCTTGGCTTGAACTACGATTTCTATGCCTTCATCGCGTCATTGATGTCAGCGGTGATCGTCTTGATGAATATCCTGATGGTGCTGGTCAACCGCCGCGCGATTTCAAATGCTTTGCGCCACGGCAAACCCTTTGCCCAATGCAGCCTGGTGACCCGCATTTTGTCCAAAGCATGGGTGCCGGCGGTCGTGGTCTATGTGCTGTTTGCCTGGGTCGAACTGACCTATGATCTGGTGCTGGAAAAGCCCAGTTCGATCCCGTTGATTGCGGGTGCTTACGGTATTTTAATATCGATCATCGTGGTCTACGGCGTGATCAATTACGGGATTGAACGCGGCTTTGCCCGCGCCCGCAGCATCCGTCGGCTGAACGCAATCCGCGATGCAAAAATTGCGCTGAACGACAGCAATGGCGAAACGGATCACACAGGACAGGACGACGCCGCAGAACGTCTGGCTTTGGCCGAAGAAACGGCACGCGCCGAAATGATGCCCCGCAGGACGATGAACACCTTCGAGGCGCTGGCCCAAAGGGTGGCGGGCATTCTGGCCTTTGTGGCCGGGGCCTATGCGTTCTTTTTCATCTGGGACAACGAAAGTGCGCGGATGGCCGAAAACCTTGCGGACCGGCTGCTTGATATCATGGTCATTATCTTTATCGGCTATGTGGTGTATCATGCCTTCCGCATCTGGATCGACACCAAGATCGAAGCCGAAGTCGGCGACCAGCCCGAGGCCGAACTGGGCGACGAAGGCAGCGGCGCGTCATCGGCCAGCCGTCTTGCGACGTTGCTTCCGCTCTTTCGGAACTTCATCCTGATCGTTGTGGTCGTTACCATCGTGCTGATTGTGCTGATGGAATTTGGCATCAACGTGGGCCCGTTGTTTGCGGGTGCCGGTATCGTCGGCGTGGCAGTCGGGTTCGGGTCGCAGGCGCTGGTCCGCGACATCTTTGCCGGGGCGTTTTTCCTGTTCGATGATGCGTTCCGCAAAGGTGAATATCTGGATGTGGGCGGGGTCAAAGGCACGGTCGAGAAGATCTCGGTCCGGTCATTCCAGCTGCGCCATCATCTGGGCGCGCTGCACACCATTCCCTTTGGCGAATTGCAGGTCATGACCAACTATAGCCGCGACTGGGTGATCATGAAGCTGCCCTTGCGCGTGACCTATGACACGGATGTGGAAAAGGTCCGCAAGATGATCAAAAAGCTGGGCGTCGCGCTGCTGGATGATCCCGTGATCGGCGAGAATTTTATTCAGCCGTTGAAATCCCAAGGCGTGATCGAGATGCAGGATTCCGCGATGATCATCCGGGTCAAGTTCATGACCAAACCCGGCGATCAATGGTTGGTGCGCAAGAAGGTATATGAAGAAATCCGCGCCCTGTTCGAGCGTGAAGGCATCCGCTTTGCCCACCGCGAGGTCACCGTGCGGCTGGCAGATGGTAAGGTCAGCGATCTGAGCGATGAGGAGCGCAAGGCCGTCACCGCCGCCGCGCAAGCGTCGATCGAGGAAGAGGCGCTGGACGGTCCCGAAGCCGGGGGCGACGACCGCTGAGAATTCTGCCAGAGCGTGATTGAAAGGGGCGGGGCACGGGCTAGCTCTCTCTCAATATCAACAGGAGAAACGCTATGACACATTCAAGACGCCAGTTCCTAATGACTTCCGCCGCAGCCGCCGGTGTTGTCACGATGTTGCCCTATGCCGCGCGTGCCGCTGCCCATGGTGCCGATATGTTCCCCACACCGGGCGGTGACATCACTGTGCATCCCGTGGACCATGCCTCGTTTGTGATGGAGACGCCGATTGGTGTGATCTACAATGATCCAGTTGGCGATGCGGCGAATTACGCCGATTTCGCAACGCCCGATCTGGTATTGATTACCCACGAACATGGCGACCACTACAACGTGGACACGCTGACCGCTGTTGTTGGCGAAAACACCCAGATTATTACGAACCCTGCCGTGTATGAAATGCTGCCCGACGCGCTAAAGGCAAAGGCGAGCATGATCGCCAACGGCGAGACCGCGATGTTCAAAGAGGTCTCGATCGAAGCGATCCCCGCCTATAACACCACTGAAGAGCGGTTGAACTTTCACCCGCAGGGCCGCGACAACGGCTATGTGGTAAGCTTGCCTGACTTCCGCGTCTATATCTCGGGGGACACCGAAGGCGTGCCAGAGATGCGCGCGCTTGAAAACATCGATCTGGCGTTCGTCTGTATGAACCTGCCGTTCACCATGGACGCCGAAGCGGCTGCGGCGGCTGTGTCCGAGTTCAAACCATCCTATGTCTATCCCTACCACTTCCGTGGCCGCGATGGTGGGACACAGGACCCAGAAGAATTCGCCAAGATGGTGGCAATGGGAACCGAAGTTAAGTTCGGTAACTGGTACTGATTGGGTTTTCCGGTTGTCCTAAGGGGCAGCCGGACCGCCAAGGGGGGGGGGGGGGGGGGGGGGGGGGGGGGGGGGGGGGGGGGGGGGGGGGGGGGGGGGGTGGGG
>NZ_JBFEKM010000122.1:0-12862 GCF_041552635.1 Sulfitobacter sp. | reverse complement strand
GTACTGCTTTGCCTCAGCACCGGGGTGTTTCTGTGACAGACCCGCAAACCCTTGGCGTTTACGCCACCAAGGCCGATGAATACGCAAACGTCACCGCAGGTCTGGCACGCGATCCGTTACTTTCTGCGTTCATCAAAGCCGTGAAACCGGGCGGCAGCGTCCTTGATCTGGGCTGTGGGCCGGGCATTGCAGCAGCTCAGATGGCGCAGGCTGGCCTGCAGGTCACCGCAGTTGATCCCGTGGCTGAAATGATCGCTCTGGCAGCGCAAAACAATGACATCACCGCAAAAATCGGCAGCTTCGATGATCTGGCCGAGACGGATGCCTATGATGGCATCTGGGCGAACTTCTCGCTTTTGCACGCCCCGCGCGCGGACATGCCGCGTCACCTTTCCAACATCGCCCGCGCCTTGCGCCCCGGTGGCATCTTCCACATCGGTGTGAAACTGGGCAGCGGATCCAAGCGTGACCAAATCGGACGCCTTTATACCTACTTCACCGAGGACGAATTGGTGGGCTTACTAACAGACGCAGGCCTAAACGTGTCAGATCGCCAAAAAGGCCGCGATAAGGGGCTGGACGGCACCGATGCAGACTGGTTATGCCTGCGCGCATGGCAAAGTTAATCGCATATACCGATGGGGCCTGTTCAGGCAATCCCGGCCCCGGCGGCTGGGGTGTTCTGATGCGCGCGGTCGAAGACGGCAAGATCGTCAAACAGCGCGAGCTGAAGGGCGGCGAACCCGATACCACCAACAACCGTATGGAGCTGATGGCCGCGATTAGTGCGCTTGAGGCGTTGGCCCGCCCAACCGAGATCACCATCGTCACGGACAGCAATTACGTGAAAAACGGCATCACCGGCTGGATCTTTGGCTGGAAGAAAAATGGCTGGAAAAACGCCGCGAAAAAGCCCGTGAAAAACGCGGAACTCTGGCAGCGGCTTGATGCTGCAAACGCCAGACACTCGGTTACGTGGGAATGGGTCAAGGGGCACGCGGGCCATCCCGAAAATGAACGCGCGGATGAACTGGCGCGGGCTGGCATGGCCCCGTTCAAAGGCAAATGAGCCTGATCAGCGTTCTCGACTATGCTTCGGTGCTGGTGTTTGCGATCACGGGCGCGTTGGTGGCCAGCCGTGCGCAGCTTGATCTGGTCGGCTTTGCGTTCATCGCCTGCCTGACCGCCTTGGGCGGCGGCACGTTGCGCGACCTTCTGCTGGACCGCAACCCGATATTCTGGATTGAAAATCCAGCCTATCTCGGGGCGGCGGCTTTCGCCTCTCTGATCGTTTTCTTCACCGCACACCTGCTGGAAAGCCGGTATCGCACGCTCATCTGGCTCGATAGCTTTGCACTGGCCGTCGCGGTGGCTGCGGGGGCTGGCGTGGCTTTGTCACTGGACCAATCCCCCACAATCGTGGTTCTGATGGGCATGATCACGGGCTGCATGGGTGGTCTGATGCGCGACGTTGTCGTCGGAGAAGTACCCTTGGTCTTGAAGCAGGGCGAACTTTACGTAACGGCCGCTTTTACCGGTGCTGCCACGGCCGTCATCCTTCGGATGTTTATTGACGATGACGCAATCGCCTTGTTTGCGGGGGCCTGTGTGACGTGGATTTTGCGTGCCGGATCGCTCTACTTCGGATGGAACTTGCCAGTCTACAAAAGCCGCCCGCCCCGCGTTTAGCCCTATTTTCGACGCCAGTGAAACGGCACGATGATCAACGCCCCGATAGAGGACGCAATCGCGTTCAATCCCGGAGAGTTGAACCCGAATCCGAACATCAACCGGACGAAATAGAACAAGAACGCCCCGCCCACGCAAATGATGATCGAGGCCAGAATGCCATTGCGGGTAAAGCCTGACTTTTCCGCAAGATAGCCGACGATCCCTGCGATCACGACAGTGCCGATCATTGATGGAAACATGGGTTACCCTTCGCCTAAAATCGTGCCCGACGCGATCTGCGCACCTTGCTGAAACACAGATACATCCTGCGCTGCTTTTCCTGCGCGTTGCAAGCGGGTCAGTTGCACGGCCCCCTGCCCGCAGGCCACACGAAGGCTGGCATCCAGCACCTCGCCGGGCGCGCCGCTGCCATCGGCCAGTGATGACCCCAAGACTTTGACACGGGTGCCGCCGACTTCAAACCACGCACCGGGAAAAGGCGAAAGCCCCCGGATCAGACGGTCAACCTGCGCCGCAGGTTTGGCCCAGTCTATCCGTGCTTCGGCCTTGTCGATTTTGGCGGCATAGGTCACGCCCTCTGATGGTTGCGGCTCCGGCGTCAGGTCCGGCAATTTAGCAAGGGCGTCGATAATCAGACGCGCGCCCATCTCGCTTAGACGGTCGTGCAGTTGGATCGTGGTCTCTGTCGTCCGGATCGGTGTCGCTTCGCGCAAAAGCACCGGACCTGTGTCCAGCCCCGCCTCCATCTGCATGATGCACACACCAGTTTCAGCGTCGCCTGCCATGATCGCGCGGTGAATGGGGGCAGCGCCGCGCCAGCGCGGCAACAGGCTCGCGTGGATGTTCAAACAGCCCTGCGCAGGCGCATCCAAAACCGCTTGCGGCAAGATCAAGCCATAGGCCACGACTACGGCGATATCCGCATCAAGCGATGCAAACTCGGCCTGCGCCTCGGGCGTTTTAAGCGAAACAGGATGGCGCACCGGCAACCCTAATTCTTCGGCGCGGGTTTGCACCGGGCTGGGACGGTCCTTTTTGCCGCGCCCCGCCGGACGGGGCGGCTGGCAATATACACAGACCACCTCGTGACCGGCCAGCACCAACGCATCCAGCACGGGTACCGAAAATTCGGGCGTTCCCATAAAGATCACGCGCATCGGCCTATCCTTTGAATTTCCGCGCCTTGCGCAGCAGCATGTCCCTGCGCGTCTTGCTTAGATTGTCGAAATACATCTTGCCTGCAAGGTGGTCGATCTGATGCTGGACGCTTGTCGCCTCAAGCCCCACGAAATCGCGGCGCGTCACGACACCGTTTTCGTCCAGATACCGTACCGTCACGCCGCGCGGGCGTTTCACCATTGCCGACACGCCGGGCAGGTTCGGGCTGGCTTCGTCATGTTCATTCAGGATCGCCGAGGCATCAAGGATCACGGGATTAGCCAATCTTATCCGTTTATTGCGCCCTTGCGACGCATCCACGACTGCGACCTGCAACATCACCCCGATCTGCGGCGCAGCAAGGCCAACGCCGGGCATGGCATCCATCGTGTCGATCATGTCCTCCCAAAGACCGCGGATTTCATCGGTGATCTCGGACACTTGTGCGGCCGCAGTTCGCAGGCAAGTGTTGGGCCATGGGATAATCTTGCGAACGCTCATGGCTGGCTATCCTTTGCGACATCTTGTTCAACGCGGTCATAAATGACGATCCCGTCAAGATGGTCGTATTCATGCTGCACAATTACGGCCTCGGCACCGGTGAAAAGGCGCTCGTGCGTGCCCGTCCGGTCGGTCCAGTGCAGGGTCACTTCGGCGGCGCGGGAAATATCCATCGGCACTCCGGGGATCGACAGACAGCCCTCTTCACCCGTCAGACGTTCATCCGACAAGGCAATAATCTCAGGGTTCACGCAGGCGATCGGCGTCGGTGTACCTGTTTTCCAACCCGCGTCGAAAACGAAAATACGCTCGCTCCGCCCGACCTGAGGTGCCGCCAGCCCGCGACCGGGCGCGTCATACATCGTATCAAACATATCGGCCAGCAACTGCTCGATTTCAGGGGTGATCTCTAAGACAGGCCTGCAAATTTGCGTCAACCGCGCGTCGGGCCAGATCACGATGTCCAGCACGCTCATCCGCGGGCCAACTCTCGTTTCAGCTTGGTCATCTTGCGCGTGATCATCTGGCGGCGCAGCGGTTTGAGATAGTCAATGAACAGTTTGCCATCCAGATGGTCAATCTCGTGCTGCACACACGTGGCCCACAGCTTGCTGAATGTCTCGGTCTGCTCGTTCCCGTCACGGTCGATCCAGCGGACGTCGACCTCGGCGGGGCGGGTCACATCGGCGTATTGATCCGGGATCGACAGACAACCTTCCTCGTAAGTGCTCTCTGTGTCCGAAGACGCGATGACTTCTGGGTTGAACATGATCAGCGGGCGCGGTTTTTCGCCCTCTTCCTTGACACAATCCATGACGATCAGACGGTTCAGCACACCGATTTGCGGCGCAGCAAGCCCAATGCCCGGCGCGTCGTACATCGTGGCCAACATATCATCGGCCAGCGTGCGCAATTCATCCGTCATGTCCGTGACGGGGGCGCACAGCTTTTTCAGCCGGGGGTCGGGGTGCAAGATAATATTTCGTTTCATCAGCCTGATTTAAGACAACACCTCCCCCGCTGCAACCTCGGGGCTTGCGATCCGGACGATTAGGTTTAGCGTGCCATCGAAAAATGACAGGAGATCCCAATGAACTTTGACGAAATCATAGACCGGCGCGATACCCATTGTGCGAAATGGGACAAGATGGAGCCGATTTATGGCGTGCCCCGTGACACTGGCATTGCCATGTGGGTCGCTGATATGGATTTCCGTCCGCCTGCCGTGGTGCAAACCGCCCTGCAAAATATGCTGGATCATGGCGTTTACGGGTATTTCGGCGATGACAGCAAATATCTGGGCGCGATCCAGTGGTGGATGGAAAACCGTCACGGCTGGAACGTTGAGCAAGACTGGATCTTCACCACCCACGGTCTGGTCAACGGTACTGCCATGTGCGTCGATGCGTTTACCAAACCTGGCGAAGGTGTTGTCTTGTTCACGCCCGTTTACCATGCCTTTGCGCGGGTGATTACCGCTGCGGATCGCAAGGTGGTCGAATGCGAGATGGTGAACAACAAAGGTCGCTACGAGCTGGATTTCGATTCCTATGACGCCCAAATGACCGGCAACGAGACGCTGCTGGTGTTCTGTTCGCCCCACAACCCCAGCGGGCGGGTCTGGACCAAAGACGAACTTGCGCAGGTCGCAGCCTTTGCCAAGCGCCACGATCTTGTGCTTGTGTCCGACGAGATTCACCATGATCTGGTGATGCCCGGCCATACCCACACGCCGATGGCGCTGATCGAGGGGGTTGCAGACCGTCTGGTGATGATGACCGCAACAACCAAGACCTTCAATATCGCAGGCTGCCATTCAGGCAATGTGATCATTCCGGACCCAAAGCTGCGCGCGATTTTTGCGGAACGCATGGCGGCAATGGGGCTGTCCCCCAATTCATTCGGGTTATTCATGGCAACCGCAGCCTATTCCCCAGAAGGGGCCACGTGGGTGGATGAACTGGTTCTGTATCTGGATGGCAACCGACGTCTGTTTGATGAAGCGGTCAACGCCATTCCCGGGCTGAAATCCATGGCGCTGGAATCGACCTATTTGGCGTGGGTCGATTTTGCCGACACCGGAATGGCACAGTCAGAGTTCACCAAACGGATCGAGCAGACAGCAGCCATCGCCGCCAATCACGGGCCGACGTTTGGCAAGGGCGGCGAGAGCTTTATGCGCTTTAACATCGCCACACCCCGCGCGCGCGTAGAAGAGGCCTGCAACCGCCTGCGCGACGCGTTCAAAGACCTGCAGTAAATCTAGATCGCTGCGTCGTGGGCAATAAGGCCCACCGGCGCATCGGCCGCTTTCTCAAAATCAAGCGCGGGCTTTTGTGCAACTTTGGTGGCGCGCTTGAATTCGAACTGCATCTCGCCGCCTTCTTCCTGGGCGGCGATGATCAGGCACTGAAACAAATGCGTTGCACCGTCATGCAAATCGACCAAGCCGCGCAACTGCGGGGCTGTTTCAGCCTCCATCGAGAAACCTGTACCCCAGTGGCGCAACACCTTGTAGCGCATCCCGTCCACTTCAAGCCAAAGGCGTGACGCCTTGCGCAAACTGTCCACACGCGCAGCATCTAGACCCGCCTGGATTTCTTTTGATAGTTGAAATTCCACAATATTTCCCCCGGTCACTGCAAAAACCAAACTGCCTTATCTGGCGTCAAAATCAAGCGATTCTAAAAATTTTCTGCCCCTGCGCCCATGCAGACCTAATGTGCGGTCCTGCCCATGGTCAAAAAAATCACTTACGCTAACCTTTGCACAGATATGTAAAGGAGATGCGAATGGGACTCTTGGTTGATGGTGTCTGGCAGGACCAGTGGTACGATACGAAATCGTCCGGCGGAAAATTCGAACGCTCTGCCGCAAAGTTCCGCAATTGGATCACGGCAGATGGTGCCGCAGGCCCGTCGGGCGATGCGGGCTTCAAAGCTGAAACTGGCCGCTATCATCTTTACGTCAGCTATGCCTGTCCTTGGGCGCACCGCGCCTTGGTCTTTCGCGCCCTCAAGGGGCTTGAGGATCACATAAGTGTTTCGGTGGTACATCCGGATATGCTGGGCGAAGGTTGGGCTTTTGACACCGATTTCGACGGTGCAACGGGTGACACTCTTTTCGACCTGCCCTTTGCGCGCGACATTTACACCAAGGCCGATCCGAAATTCAGCGGGCGCGTCACCGTGCCAATCTTGTGGGACAAGACGCAAGGCACCATCGTGTCCAACGAATCTTCCGAGATCATCCGCATGTTTAACGGTGCCTTTGACGCCATCACCGGCAACACCGATGATTACTGGCCGCAGCCGCTGCGCGCCCAGATCGAAGAGGTCAACAACCGCATCTATGACACCGTGAACAATGGGGTCTACCAAGCGGGGTTTGCCAGCACCCAAGACGCCTATGACACAGCAGTCGTGCCGCTGTTCGACAGCCTTGAGTGGATCGAAGGCATCCTGTCCTCAAACCGCTATCTGCTAGGCGACACCCTGACCGAGGCAGACTGGCGCCTGTTCACGACGCTGGTGCGGTTCGATATGGTTTATCACCTGCATTTCAAATGTAATCGAAAGCGGACTATCGATTATCCAAACCTTTGGGCCTATACCCGCGAGCTATACCAAATGCCCGGCATCGCAGACACCGTCGTGATGGATCACATCGTCCGGCACTATCACTACAGCCACGATATGATTAATCCCAACCGGATCATTCCCATCAACCCGGTGCTTGATTTCATGGCCCCACATGGGCGTGGCTAGGGCAGGTTAGCAGGCACGGCTGCCGCAATGTTCAACCAGCGCCGCCAGATCCTCTGGCGGTGTCGCAGAGGGGACAAAGGCATCGGCGTTCGCACAATGGGCAAAAATCGACCCGTCCGAAAAGAACGACGTGTTCGTCACAAAAATAATGCGTGCCTTTGGTCGCTTGTAATTCGCATAATCTGCGACGGCCAGTGCGGCACCCTCCTTCAAAAATAGATCGAGGATGATGATGTCTGCGGAATGGATCGAAAGACGCGTAATTGCCTCTTCTTGGGTCGCCACGCAAGCGACGTCCATTCCCTGTCTCTCAAGATGACGCTGCCAAAGCGCCCCAAGATCTGATTGGCTTTCGACAATCAAAATATTCATTTTCCCCCGCAGCAATATATTGCTTCATAATTAACTTATCTATGACTCTGAAGTGCCGCTCTAAGCGTTAACAAATCGTTAAGAACTGCGACCGACAGGGAGGGTTCCGTAGCGTTAGGGATAGGTTAATTTTTAGATCGAAGCCTGCATTATCTCGCACAACGAGCCTAATCTGCCGCTTCCGCCAATCTGCATGGACATACAACCTGTTTTTGGCCTCGTTTCTGGCGGTGACGCAGTCGGCTATCACAGGATTGGGAAAGGCAAAATTTCGATGGCCACGATATCCCAAAAGGCCTAAGCCACCAAAGTCGCCGCCTTTTTCAGATCAACCGACACCAATTGGCTGACACCTTGTTCGGCCATGGTAACCCCGAACAAACGGTCCATCCGCGCCATCGTCACCGCGTGGTGGGTGATGATCAAGAACCGCGTGTTTGTCTGCCGGCACATCTCGTCCAGCAGATCACAAAAGCGTGTGACATTGGCATCATCCAAAGGCGCGTCAACTTCGTCCAGAACGCAAATCGGTGCGGGGTTGGCAAGGAAAACCGCGAAAATCAACGCCATCGCGGTCAAGGTCTGCTCTCCCCCCGACAGCAGGCTGAGCGTGCTCAGCTTTTTGCCCGGTGGTTGGCACATGATCTCTAGTCCGGCTTCAAGCGGGTCATCGGATTCAACCATTACCAGATTGGCCTCTCCGCCGTTGAACAAATGCCGGAACAGCATCGAGAAATTGCTGTTCACCTGTTCGAATGCGGTCAAAAGCCGCTCGCGCCCTTCGCGGTTCAAGCTTGAAATACCGCTGCGCAGGGTCTTGATCGCCTCGGAAAGGTCTGCCTTTTCGGTGGTAAGAGTATCGTATTCCTCCTGCACCTCCTTCGCATCTTCCTCGGCGCGCAGGTTTACCGCCCCCAACGCCTCGCGCTGACGTTTCAGACGGTTCACATCAGCCTCAAGCGCATCGGACCCCGGCATCTGATCAGGATCGACATCAAGCGATGCCAGCAATTGGGTCGGCGTCATCTGCTGGTCTTCGGAGATTCGTTCGGCGGCATAGGCGACAGTTTCTTTGGCAGCCTCGGCGCGGGCGTCAGATCGTGCGCGCGCCTCGCGGGCTTCCGACGCAAGGCGTTCGGCTTCGCGTTCTGCCAATGTGGTTTCACGCAGCGCCGTTTCAGCCGCCGACAGCTTGTCCGACGCGTCCGCCTTGCGGTCCTCAGCGGTCGTGATCGCGTGGGTCAACTCTTCACGCTTGGCCGCAATTTCAGCGGGGACGGCACCCGCCTCTTTCAGCTCCGCCTCTGACGTCGTTTTACGGTCAATCAGCTCGGTACTGTGCTTTTCTGCGGTCTCAAGCCGGTAGCGCCACCCGCTAAGTTCTTTCGTGACTTCCTGCGACCGCTTCAACCGCGCAGCGCCTTCGCGGCGCAATTCATCATGGGCCGAACGGCGCGACATCATCGCAATCCGCGCGCCTTCAACCGTCATCCGCAAGGCTTCGACATCGGCGCGTGCCTCTGCGACGTCTTCCAGATCTGCCAAGGCACGCTCTGCCTGCATAACCTGATGACGCCCTTCCATCGCCTCTTCTTCGTGGCGCGTCACGGCAAGGCCAAGGCTTTCCACCCGCCCTTCTGCCAGATTCCGATCCGCCTCGGCACGGCTTAGCGCGCGGCCCGCATCTGCAACGGCACGGTCGGCATCACGGCGCGCGTCGCGGGCGCGCTTGTCGGCTTCTGTCTGGGCGGTCAATCTGTGCTGCAACGCCGCATGCGCGTCCTGCGCCCCTTCAGCGCGCTGGCTGGCCTGCTCAAGCGCCTGTTTCAACACCTCAAGCCGGTTGATCTGTTGCAAACGCAGCGCCGCAGCAGATGGCGCGTCTTCTGCCCACGCCCTGAAACCGTCCCACCGCCACAAATCGCCTTCAGGCGACACCAACCGCTGGCCGGGCAAAAGTGCCGATTGCAAACGCGGGCCGTCATCTGCATCGACAAGACCGATCTGGCTCATCCGACGGGCCAAGACATCGGGAACTGAAACATGCGCCGTCAGCGCCGTCACACCGCCGGGCAAAGGTTGCGTCGCCTCGTAGGCTGGCAAAACGGCCCAGCCGGACGGGCCGTCCGCATCGACCTGCGGTGCCCGCAGATCATCCGCAAGCGCCGCCCCAAGGGCTTTTTCAAAACCGTGCTCGACCTGCAGCCGGTCCAGTATCTGACCACCCTCTGCCGTGTCGCGTTCAACCAGCTTGGCCAAGGCACCTGCCTCGGCGCGCAGCGCGTTCATTTCACCTTCGGCTTCGGATCGTTCCGCACGCGCTTCAGCCTCGCGCGACTGAGTCGCGGCACGGGCTTCTTCGGCTTCGATCAAGGCGTCTTCTGCAGCATCGGCTTGGGCTGTCGCCGTCGCTTCGGCTGTCTGTGCCGCCTCGAAATCAACGGCAGCTTTTGCCATCGCCGCCTGGCTGTTTTGCACTGCCTCACGGGCTCTCATCGCTTCTGTCTCGGACTTTTGCAGGGTCTTGCGGGTGTCCGTCAAAAGACGCTCGGCTGAGCCATGTCGCGCGACCAGACGGGCGACATCTTCGGTCAACTGAGAAAGCTCGGCCTCGCTTGTTTGCAAAATCGATGCTGCCTCGTGCGCGAATTCTGCAGCATCCTCAAGCGCATCGCCATGTCCCTCGCTTGCTTTCTCAAGCTCGCGGGCCTCCCACTCCAGCCGTTCAATCGTTTCGCCGGCATCCTTGTTCAGGCCCGACTCGCGGTCGATATCGCGGGCCAGCTGCGCAATGCGTTTGGTCAGTGCGTCAATTGTCGCTTGTGCGCGGTTTTCATGATCGGTCAGCGTATCGCGCTGAACCCCTAGCCGTTGCAGGACTGCCACTGCGATGGCGTCTTCCTCGCGCAACGGCGGCAAGGCATCCTCGGCCGTTTGCCGCGTCTTGGCAGCATGGCGCACTGCGCCCTCTGCTTGGGTGGCAGCAGCAGTGCGGGCACGCAGGTCTTCGGCCGCCGCTGCGCGTGCGTCATCTGCCTCGCGCCACCGCCGGTACAACAGCATGCCTTCACTCTTGCGCAGATCATTTCCGATCTCGCGGTACCGCGCGGCCTGGCGCGCCTGACGGCCAAGTTGCGCCAATTGGGTCGCAAGCTGTTCAACCACGTCATCAACACGGGCAAGGTTGGTCTCGGCACCGTTCAGCTTCAGCTCCGCCTCGTGACGACGGGCATAGAGACCGGAAATCCCTGCTGCCTCTTCCAGAATGCGACGGCGGTTCTTGGGCTTGGCATTGATCAGCTCAGAAATCTGGCCCTGACGGACCAACGCAGGCGAATGCGATCCGGTTGACGCGTCAGCGAACAGCATCTGCACATCACGTGCCCGCACGTCCTTGCCGGCGGCCTTGTAGGCACTGCCCACGTCGCGGGTAATCCGGCGGATGATTTCGATCTGGTCGGTGTCATTGAAGCCAGCCGGGGCCAGCCTTTCGGTGTTGTCGATGTGCAATGCGACTTCGGCGAAATTGCGCGCCGGACGCGTTGCGGCACCCGCAAAGATCACATCCTCCATCCCGCCGCCGCGCATCGCTGTGGGGCGGTTTTCCCCCATAACCCAACGCAGTGCCTCGAGAAGGTTGGATTTGCCACAGCCATTGGGACCAACCACGCCGGTCAGCCCATCCGCGATCACCAGATCGGTCGGATCCACAAAGCTTTTGAAGCCCGTCAGTCTAAGCTTGGAAAAGCGCAATCTTTAGTCCGTCAAATTGATTCCCTTGGTGGGACAGGTGCTGCGATCAACGCCTGCAAGTCAATTGAAAGACACGAATGGCAGCGGATCATGGCCGTGTTATCCACAAGATATCACCCTATGGCGAGCTTGTGCAGATCGCGCCGACTTTGGGCAGCCCACGCGCTGCGACCCCGACATCCGGCAGCGGAACGCAGTTTTTCGCCAGATAGGGCGCGGTGCCTTTGCCCTTGCACGACAGCCGTCCGGTTGCCAGCGCCTGATCCCCCAAGACGTCCAGCACCTTGCAGCCGCTGACCTGAGCCATAGCAAATGCAGCGCGTTGCCGGATCGGGCCGAAACGAGGGGCGTATTCCGGGTTAACGCGCACCGCTTCGGCCAGATCCCCCTTTACGCGGACGTCGAAAACGGACCCCTCTACCGTGACTCTGGTCGGCGGCACGTCGCGAAAATGCGGACCAGGCGTGTTGCAAGCGGCAAGAAATACCAACGCAAGAAGGATGATTAAGATTTTCATACCTACGCGCTAACCACTATTGGTTAATGGTTTGTGAATGCGGTGCCGGAGTGCCATGGATAAACGCATTGAAGCAGCGGGCCGCTGGTCATATAATTTGACCAATTCAAGGAAGCCCCTATGCCATTTCACCCCGTATCATCTGAAAAACTGTCTCAGGCGGTCGTCCGTCAGGTCGAAAAGCTGATCCTGCGGGGCATTTTGCGCCCCGGAGAACGGCTGCCGTCAGAGCGTGAACTGGCAGAGCGGCTTGCCGTATCCCGCCCTTCCCTACGGGACGCGATTGCACAGTTGCAAGAAAGCGGATTGTTGACGGCAAAGCCGGGTGCTGGTGTCTATGTGGCAGATGTCCTGGGCGGGGCCTTTGCGCCGTCTTTGATCGACTTGTTCGCCCGCCATGATGAAGCGGTTTTCGACTATCTGTCCTTTCGCCGCGATCTTGAGGGGCTGGCCGCTGAACGCGCTGCACGACTAGGATCGGACATTGATCTTGAGGTCATTCAAACTGTTTTTACCAAGATGGAAGCCGCCCATCAAAAACGAAATGCCGAAGACGAGGCACAGCTGGACGCCCAGTTCCACATGGCCATCATCGAGGCCAGCCATAATGTTGTGATGCTGCATATGATGCGGTCGATGTATGACCTGCTGCGCGGCGGTGTGTTTTACAACCGCCAGATTATGTTCAAGCAGCGCACGACGCGGTCTGCCCTGTTAGACCAACACCGCGCGATCAATGACGCGCTACAACACCGTGACCCCGCCGCCGCGCGTGAAGCCGTCGAAGCGCATTTGAACTATGTTGAAAACGCCCTGCGAGACCAGCAGAAATCCGAGCGCAACGAAGAAGTCGCCCGTCAGCGCCTAGAGCACGCGACCCAGACCGACTGACACAACAATCTAATTGAAAGAAGGTGCCGGTTTTAACGACAAAAGGCCCCGAAGATGCTTCGAGGCCTTTTTAAATTTTGAGCTAAAGAGCTTTAGTGCAGTTTGCTGTCCACATCCGCGATTGCGGCGTCAATCAGCGCATTGCCTTCGGCAGCTGTCATCTGCTTGGCGATTACGTCTTTGGCTGAGGCGATCGCGATAATAATCGCTT
>NZ_JBFEKM010000121.1:0-12908 GCF_041552635.1 Sulfitobacter sp. | reverse complement strand
TTGATGCCGCGATTGCTGCCCTGTTCACCCTGTCGGTGGTCGAACCGATGATGGTGGGCATTTTCGGCGGCGGTGTCGCGCATATCCGCATGAAGGACGGCACGCATGTGGTGCTAGACGGGCTAAGTGCTGCGCCCTTGGCGGCGTCATCCGATGCTTTCCGTCCCATCGCGGACGAGGGGCCGAATTATATGCAGGTCGCGGGCCGCGAGACTGAGTTCGGGCCCAAAGCTGTCGCAACCCCCGGCAATCTGCGGGGCTGGTGTGACGCACTCGACAGCTATGGCAGCCTGCCGCTTGACCATGTCATGGCCCCTGCGATCCGCCATGCCGAACAGGGTTTTGCCGTCACGCCTTATTTGGCCAATTGCATCGCAGAAGCCGCCGCCGAATTGGCGCTGGACCCCGAGATTGCCCGCCACCTGCTGCCCGGTGGTGTGCCGCTATGTGCTGGGCAAAAGTTGGTAATGACAGATTATGCCAAGACCCTGCGTGCCATCGCCAAAGATGGTCCAGATGTGTTCTATCTCGGTCGCCTTGGCCAAGCGGTTACAGATCATATGGCCCGTGCCGGTGGTCTGATCACGGCTGAGGATCTGGCAGCGGTTCAAACCATGACCCGCGCGCCGATGATGGGCAGCTATCGCGGCTATAGCATCTTTGGCCCTCCGCCACCCTCGGCGGGCGGGGTGCATGTGGTTCAGATGCTCAATATCCTTGAAGGGTATGACATCGGTGCAATGGGTTTCGGATCACCCGAGGCGACACATCTGCTGGGTGAGGTCCTCAAGATCGCATTTGCCGACCGCGCGGCAGCAACGGCTGATCCGGCATTTGTGGACGTGCCTGTCGAGCAGTTGATCGCCAAGGAATATGCAACACAGCGCCGCAGTTTGATCGATATGGACCGGACCCAAGACTGGCAAGCCGGTGTATCGCCAAGGATTCCGGCGGAATCCGCGAATACGACCCATGTCAGTGTCGCCGATGCTGCGGGCAATATCGTGGCGACGACACAGACGATCAACGGGCTGTTTGGGGCGCGCTTTATGATCCCCGGTACCGGCATTATTCCCAACAATTACATGTGTCTGTTCGATCCACATCCGGGCCACGCCCTGTCGATGGCACCGGGCAAACGCGTGACGACATCCATGGCCCCGACGATCGTGATGCATGGTGATGCGCCTGCCTTTGCGATTGGTTTGCCGGGGGGATTGCGCATTTTCGGATCGGTGTTGCAGGCGTTGGTCAATTTGATTGACCATGGCATGACCCTGCAAGAAGCGGTCGAAGCACCGCGCCTGTGGACCCAAGGCCAAGAGATCGAGGTCGAAGAGGGCTATGGCGGTGCCCGCCAACACGCGTTGCGCGCAAAGGGCTGGCAAGTCCTGAGTGTGCCGCATGTCGGCGGCGGTATGGCCGGGATCGGTTTTGGCCCGCTGGGTGGCAAAACCGGCGCTGCCTGCTGGCGAGCAGATGGCACGGTGATGGCGCTTGGCGGGGGCTATGCCCGCGCTGGAACCCGATTTTGGCCGGATGTGCCGAAACCAGTGCCGTCCTAGAACCACCTTGCAGGGTTACGCCATTGCGCCGCTTATGTCTGGTCCGCCTGACTGTGACGCGCCAGATGGGCCTGCGCTTGGTCGCGCGACGGTGGGGTGCTGCCGCCCAACAAGATCAGATGCCAGAAAAACTGGATTTCTGCGGGGTCTTTCATCAGCGCGGCAAAGGCATCGCGATGCCAGCGGACTGCATGATCATGGGCGTATTGCACGCCATTCAGGGCGCACAGGCTGGCCATTTCGCGCCGGGTGCCGTCCAGCATCGGGTCAATCATGTGATCTTCTACAGTATTGAAATTCCGCTCGGCCCAATAATGCAGATCAAGGGTCTTTGTCGTTCGGTTCGGCAACCCGCGCCCGCGCTTCACCATGAATTCCGCTGCCGAGCGCAGCGAATAGTGATTAAGCCGCGCGCGGGCAGGGGCCTGCATCAGGCCGAACAGGTTGATGCGATTTTCTGCCCTTGCAAAAATGTCTGTGGCCGGTGCGGTCCCGCCAAGGTTCCAATGACCCGGACCCTTGCCCTTGTTCTTGGGACGATGCACGCCAAGTTTCTGGAATTTTTCGGGGCGAAATAACGTCTTGAAAAAACTGCCAGCAGGCAGAAAAAACGGATCAGGGGCGCACAAGTTAAACCGCTCCGGGGTGAGGCGATCCTCGAAGTTTTCCAGCCTCGCTGCGCCAAACAGCCGCCACGGCAGGGCAATGGCATCGGTGTTTTCAGGGACCGCTGCGATCAGATCGTTGAAACTTTGTAACGGGGCCTCAAGACATAGAAATTCATCGCAATCGAAAAAGATCACCCAATCGGCGGCCTGCATCAGCGGATGCCCGTCGGCCAGCCGCATCGCTTGCCATTGTACCGATTTCACAGGCTCGGGCGCAAAGCGCACATGGGTCACATCGGGGATCAAATCCAGCAAGGCATCTGTGCCATCATCGCAATCATGGGTGAAAACCAAAAACGCATCGACGCCGGCCGCGCGGTGATGGGCGATCCACTCTAGGCAATAGGGCCCTTCGTTTCGCATACAGGTTACAGCAAGAATGCGGGTCACGGGGTGGGGCTGCCTTGATCAAGGAAGGGTTGCGTTGCGTAATTGACTCTCATGTGGGCGGTCGCAAGTCAATCTTGCGCCCCAAACCTGCCTAAATTCTAACGATTCTTTACAAGACAGCGGGTGCTAAGCTATTCTGCATCCCGAGCAGTTACATCAGACACAGCAAAAATAGTGTCATCAGAGAGGCCGAAATTATGAATGACCGTCGCCCCGTTGCGTCGCTTTGGATTGGTGAGAAACTTCACTATCTGAACCAGCTTTGCCTGAAATCCCATGTTGTCGCGGGTCACAAGACGATCCTGTATTGCGCCGACAAGGTTGATAACGCCCCCGAAGGTGTCGAAGTGCGCCCTGCCTCCGAGATCATGGAGATCGACCGCGCCTTGGTCGAGGCGACCAGCGCCTCGTTCCTGTCGAATGTGTTTCGCTACAAGATGATCCAAAAGACGGGCGCGATCTGGATTGATTGCGATGCGTTCTGCCACCAGCCGTTCCCCGAAGAAGACGAATATATTTTTGGCCGCCACGGTATGTCCGGCGCGCTGAACTGTGGTGTCGTGGGGATGCCGCAGGAATGCGAGCTGATCGACCAACTGCTTGATTACTATGACAACCTGCCGGGTTACCCCGCATGGTGGAACAAGAACCAGCGCAAGAAATACGACCGCCAAGACCCCAAGCTGTCCCACGCACACCGTATCTATAACGCCGAGCGCACGGCATTCGGCCCGCAGGCATTTACCTACTTTGCCAAGCAGACCGGCCAGTACGACAAGGCAAGTGAGCGAGAAGTGCTGTACCCTGTGCCGTTCCAACTGAACGACGTTTTCTACGACCCCTATGGTCGGGTCGAAGGGCATTTCACGGACAAAACCCTGTCGGTGCACCTGTACACCAACGGCACAAAGCCATGGTGGGAAAAGAACGAACCGCTGCCCGGATCATACGCCGCGCGGATGTGTGAAAAGATCGGCATCGACCCGTCCAAGGCGCTGCGCTAAGCGACCGCAAGAGGGTTAAGGCCATCAACCTAAAACCGCATAAAAGCCCCCACGGCAAGCTGCTGGCCATCTCGATGATGAAGGATGAGGCACCATTCCTACTGGAATGGTATGCCCATCATCTGGCCGTTGGGTTCACGAAAATCCTTGTCTATACCAACGATTGCAGCGACGGCACCGACGAGATGCTGATCCGCCTCGAAGAATTGGGGCTGGGGTATCATCGCCGCAACGACATCCCCGAAGGCGTCAAGCCGCAGCCCTCTGCGATGAAATACGCGCAGAACGAACCCAAAGTCGCCGAAGCCGACTGGATATTGATGTTCGACGCGGATGAATTTCTGTCGATCAACTATGGCGATGGGACGCTGGACCCCATGCTGGACGCCGCGGGCGATGCGAACGGCATTATCATCACGTGGCGGATCTTCGGCTCTGGCAATGTGGTCGACTGGTCACGTGACCCTGTCACTGAACAGTATCTTTATGCCGCGCCACCCACATGGAACAAGGGATGGGGCGTCAAGACCTTGTTCAAGTTTGATCCCGACAAATGGAAGATCGGCATCCACCGCCCGTCGATCAAGAACAAGGAACTTGAGACCGGCTTTCCCGACACGGTCAAATGGCTTAACGGGTCGGGCCTGCCGATGGAGGATTACTTCAAGTTTCGCGGCTGGCGGTCGATCCGGCGTACGGTTGGCTATCAATGGGCGCAGATGAACCACTATGCGGTGAAATCCATCGACAGCTACGCGATCCGTAAATTCCGTGGCAACGTGAACAACAAAAAAGACAAGTATAACGCCGACTATTGGTCACTTCAGGACCGGAATGAGGTCTATGACGACAAGATCCTGCGCTACACCGAACGGCGCCGCGCGATCATGGACGAATTGCTGACTGATCCGGTGTTGTCACGCCTGCATTGGGCCGCGATTGACCGGGTAGAGGCGCGCTTGGAAGAATACCGCAAAACCGAGGCCTATGAAGAGCTGAAGCAATCGCTGATCGAAGCCTCCAAAGTCCCGATCACCCAGATCGTTGCCAAGCCGCCCAAGGCCCGCGATCCGGCTGAAATCGCCGCGCTGATGTCGCAGGTCGAAAAGAACAACGCTGACCGCCCCGTCGAGGAACGCCGCAAAAAGCCCGAAGCCGATTTTGCCGATGTCGGCGAGGGCGGGGATGGTTTCGTGCCCGGAGAGATTGACGTGACAGCGCAAACTGCCGTCGAATGGGTGCCAAATCACGAGATTGAATTGCCTGCGGATGTACGCATATTCGCGCAAAATACCCTCGATTTCGTGATGCGCGGCAAATACCAGCGCCGGATGGCGCGCAAGATCGGGCGCATGGTCGAAGATGGCCAAAAGGTGCTGGATCTGGGCGCAGGCGTCGGGTTCCTGTCGATTTTTACCGCCAAAGAGGTGCCGCAAGCCATTGTGATCGCACAGGAAGACAACGCATCACGGATGCAAATCATGCGCAACATTCTGGCGCATAACGATATTAATCTGGGCACGCAGCTGACCATGACCACAGATCAGGTCGTGTTCCCCGACGACGCGGACAAGACCGTTGCGCGTATCAACCAGTTGATCGCCGCTGAAAAACCCGAGGTTCTGCGCGCAAGCTATGAACAGATCGGCGCAAAGTTGTTGAACCGGATCGAACTGGGCACCGTAAAACGGATCGTGCTGTTCGGTCCTGCAATTGCGAGTTTTATGCGTGAACAAAAGAAAGTCGATGACCCGACATTGGCCCCCTCAGAAGAACTGAGCGTGCCGGAGTTCGTGATCATCGAACCCCGCGCCAACGCCGAAGCAGCCAATCAGTCGTAATATCCGATCCGGCGCGCCAGATCCTGACCTGCTTCGGTTTGCATGATTTCCTGAAAACGGGCGTGGCGCAGTTCAAGGCATTCGTCATAAAGCGCCTTCAGTTTTGCATCGCTCATCAAGAAATCATAGATTTCTTGCGCAGCCGGTGACAGCCCGACGCCGCGTGTGTCCATGTTGCCCTTGCGATTGGCCGTGTTCCAATAGTGCTCGGATTCACCGACGCGGTCGTTTTGACCACCATCGCCACGATCCACCTTGAGGATAAATTCTTCGGCGCTTTTGATCGAATAATGGTTAATCTGGGCCAGATCCCGCGTGCCATTCGACGCAATCGCCTTGTAGGCGCTGTCGGTGAATTCCGGCGGCATGGTCTGGCCGGACCCGTTGATCCACTTATAGCCCTTGGATGAAAAATCCATCGTCACCGGGCGGTGCGGGCGGCGCGGGCCTTCGACTTTGTTGCGATACAAGGTTTTGACAGCGGTCAGCACTTCTTGGCCTTCGGCCTCGGCCCCTTCCAGATCGGACGCCATCTGCGTGTACATCCTAGTGACCAGTTCGTCCTCGGCGTTTTTGTGGTTGCTGCTGTTGAAAGCTATCGAAGTAAAGGAAACGACATCGGCCTCGCCTGTTTTCTCAAAGAAATCATCAAAGGTCTTGATGTCACCAGTAAAGTTCAAAAATTCGTCCGGGTCGGTGGTATAAACCCACGGGGCCGCTTGATACCGCCCGAAATGGCCCGCGAACCGCAACGCCATGATCAGCCATTTGCCGTGGTTGGGAAACATCACTTTGGGGTTGGGCTGGTGCTTGCAGCGGTGCGGCCAGATTTCCTCGATGCGGTCCAGAATTTTGTCGGTGTTGTCCGTGCAAAAGTTGCTGAAGACCAGCAGATCATCAATGCCAAGGGCAAAGTGGTGCGCCATCCATTCGATAATATAGGGTCCCTCATTGCGCATCACCGCAAGCAACAGAGCTTTTTCACCACCAATGGCCATAGTCCAACTTTCCAATTCTAGTCTGGGCGTCTTTGTGACAACTTCTGTTATCAAAGTGCTAAGACTTTGGCCATAATCGCGCAATACGGGGGCAATATTTATCGCAGGGATTGGTGCGGCGAAGGGATGGTAAAGGGTGCCTAGCAGCGAGGTTTTGGTCTATGATTTGACGTGCAATAGACTGGCAATAAAGACAATAATCCGCTGTCTTCCTGAGGCATGAGCATTCCATGCTGACGTCAAAAGAATTTGTTAAATCCTCGATCTGGCATCAGTTGGGCAGGCATGCAGGGGTGAGTTTTCTTATGCGCCCGAGGCGTTTGCACGGGCGATCGCGGCATCAAGCGGTATGACCTTGTCATGGGATCACACGGCCAGTGCGCCCAGGGATTTGAACGGTGGGCAGCCGTCAAAAGATCCGGCCAAACCGTGGCAGGCCGAATTGGACAGGCGGGCGAATGCCTAACAAAACTACCGATGCCTTGCATTCAATTCTCGAGGCAGGTGACGATTTCGATTTTCTGGTCGACATGCAAGACCACCGCAATCGCGGGGTCGCCGACGCACAGGGTCGCGCGGCACCGCTGTTCAACTTTAACCGCTTGCACGAACGCCCCAAGGGGCAGGTGTTGTGGCCGCTGCCCCTGTATCACGACATCGGCAGCCCTGAATTTCTGGGCAATCTTGACCCGTCCCGCGTTGCGTAGGGGGGGATAAATCAGACCGTGTTGTCCGGCGCGGCGGGCCTGGCAACCGCGGCCGTCTGGGCCCGCGTGACCGCGGCGAAATGATCCGAATGCACCCGCTGTTGCGCAAATATAAAAGCGGCGAATTCAGCCATGGCGAAACCCTTCATGTGCTACAATCCATGCAGCGGTTCAGGTTTTTGCCCCGCTATATTGATGACCAGCGCTTTGATCTGGGCTATACCAATTCAGACGGTTTTATCCTTGAGTAAGAACCGCTTTTGGCAGAGTTCGAGCGCCCTCGCATCCCGTGCGAAGATTTCCAGACCTATAAATATATCGTCGATTGCCAGTTCGAAACCTTTGCGACCCATCACTTCAAGCCATGGGAGCATTTTGTACCGATCCGGATCTGCGCAAGACCATCGCCGTGGGGGTGATTAGCGGGATGCGCAGTGGCTTGGGGTTGCCCAAGACCATGCCCGCAGTCGGGGTTACGAACGTGGGCGGTGCAAAGCCGACAGGTAAAAAAACGCTTCAGTCAGAAAACTTGCGGCCCCCGCACGCAAAACCGCCGCGAAAAACACCAGATCATCCACAAAACGTAAGACATCCGATGGATGCTTTCGATTTGCCGACCAAAGGGCCGGAACTTTGAGCGTGCCGAACCTGTCGATTTTCTTTGTTGCGAACCCGCCGAAATATCAGGGTATGGGGTGCTATCTGGCGGCATCGATCCGGACGCATTTCAAGGAAGACGTTGACCTGATTGGGTATTGCTCTGCCGAAACCATCGGCGACATGGACCCTTATGCGTTGGCGATCTATAGAAAGCTGAACGTTGACGTGCGGCCTATTGAAACCGCTGGTGTGTTTGATCCACCTTATTCCCATGGCAAGAAGATGGTCGCGGCGCAGCAACCCCGGCGCACGCCCTATTCGGCCTTCATGGATAGCGATATGCTGTTCATTGCCCCCAACCGCGCCGACCAGATTTACAAGGCCGGGCACGTGTCGGTTGCGCCTGCGACATCCATGCTGTGGTCAGGGCAGGATATCTAGAAGGACATCTATGGGGCCTGCGATATGCCGCTGCCCGAAGAAGGCATCTGGCTGTCGCGCCAGCGCCGCAAGAAACTGATGCCCTATTTCAACGCTGGTCTGATCGTGTTTCCCTAAGGACTGAGAACAGACAGTGGCGAAACCTTCGTCGATGTGTGGATGCTTCTGGCGCAGGTGATTGACAAGGTCGACCTGATTAAAAAACGCCCCTATCTGGATCAGATGAGCCTGCCTTTGGCGATCCGTGCGGCGGGCCTTGACTGGAATATCTTGCCCGAGGAACAGCACTATATTCTGGGCGGCCGCCTGCGCGGCGAACCTTTGCCCGAGGACAAAAATATCAAGATGATCCATTACCGCAATATGAAGGTCCTCAAAGAGGTCGACATGCTGCGCAAGGCCAAGGGCATGTTGGAATAGCACGTCGGTGAACGCTGCTTTGACAAGATCGACCCAGCCAAATTGCTGGCTGATGACTGACGCCACCGTCGGCAATGGTCCCGTGCCTAAGGGCCGGGTCAGCCGTCAGGTGATCTATGACGGCACGTTGTTGCGGCTGGAATATACCGGGCCTGCGGACGGTTCAGCCCAGCGGGTTCTGGTGGCATTTGCCCCGTTCGACTATCCGTTCCAAACCGATGAAGGGGGCTGGGGCACGCGGTCCTTTGCCAAGCGGGGTATGGCACATGTCTGCGTGTTTCACCGCAAAGAAGACTGGCACCAGCACGCTGAGTTTTTTACCACCACGGAGGCCTGCCGCGCGTTCTTTGGGCCGTTGCCGGATGTGACTGCATACGAATTCAGCATGGGGGGCTATGGCGCGCTGCTGGGGGCCAAGGCGCATGATGCGCGCCGCGCCATTGCGGTGTCGCCGCAAAGCTCGATTGATCCTGCTGCTGTCTGGTTTGAACGCCGCGACGGTGAATAATGGGCCAAAATGGATGGCTGGCTGCATGATTCGCGCGCCCATATGGACGGCGCACGCAGCTAGATCGTCCTGCATGGGCAGGACAAGAAACACGAGGCGCGGTTGCCCAAACCCGCAGGCTATGCCCGCATTTTGCTGCGTGGGTCGGGGCACGCAGGCATTCAAACCATCGTGGGAATGGGCAAGCATGATGCGCTTTTTGACTTGCTGCGCGGTAATATTCCGACCCGCGCCATGCGCTAAGCCTATCGGGCAGGGCGCAGAGACGGCTTTCGCTATCTGCGCAAACTTGGCAGCGCCCTGCACGAGAAAAACAAACCCGCTGCCGCCAAGTTCTTTGAGGTCGCGGAGCAAAAAGGCTTTCACCGCTTGATTAAGAAATGGACGCCCTTCTACAAATAACGCTACCGGATGCACGATCCCTTTAGAACGGTGCTGGATCATGTCATACTTACGTTCAACTGCGATCCGTCAGAGGACATGAAAAAGATGCAAGACCACGGTACCGCCAAACGCGGCGTTCTTTTAAGGGCGAAGAACGGCGATGTGATCGGCTTTGACGATACCGGTTTGCGCATGAACTTGTCCGACAGTGTGATCGCCGACATTCACCGCCGTTTGCCGGTAGGACAGGGCGACGCCGCGATTGACCCGGCCGTGCTGGGCGATGTGGATGCATGGAACCTGCGCCAGCGCGGCGATTGGTATGTCTTTAGCGCCAATCTACCCGGTGCCCAAGGCCCGCGCCAGTTTCGCCGTGCTGTCAAAGCCGAGTTTGACGCCAGCGCCCCCGATATCATCGCCGACACCGCAGGCGCGGTCTATGGTCTGCTGGCCCTTGGCGGGACACGCCGCGCAGTGACGGCGCATGAGCCGATGTCTTTTCCCTATCACGTGGTCACCACGGGCGATGATCTGGGGCCTGCGGGGGCCGCGGGAACGGAAGACGTCGCCGCAACCCCAGTGATCCAAAAGCTGACCGAACAAACCCGCGACAGCCTGATCGGCGATGAAATCCTGCGCGGTCGGCTGGCGGATCACCGCGCCTTGCCTTTGATCTATGCGCGCTCTGAAACGGACAGTTCGGCCTGTATCGGTAACCTGTCGCAAGGGGCCGCCTTTGCCAATTTTCGCCAGACCGTCGCCAATCTGTGTGATGCGGCAAGGTCGCTGGGGAAACCCGCCAAGGTGCTTTCAGTTGGCCTTGATTTCACCCTCGAAGACGTGGTCAGCACCGCGCCTGACTGGACGCGCGGCATGCACGCCCTGATGCACCAGATTACCGATCTTTTTGCTGATCATGGTCTACGTAAGCCGCTGTTCACGGCGATCTTTGATGCAGGCACAGCCGATATTTCGGACAGCCCGATCCTGCGCGCGCAGTGGGATTTGGCATGGAACAAGGGCGGGCACGACCATGTCTATGCCGCACCCGGCTATATGTTCGCCCAAGACCCCTTTGGTCGCCCGACCGCCGATGCCCGCCTACAAATGGCCGAGATGGAGGCAAGCGCCATCGAGGCGCGCAACAGTGATGCGCCTTGGGCGTGTCCTGTTCTGCTGCTGGCCGAACGTGAGGACGATGCATCTGTGATCCGCTGCCGGGGCGAGGCGTTGGGCGACTTTGTGCTGGACGCGGACGACCCGCTAAACGCGGGCGATGCCTGCGGTTTCAGATTCGAGGGCGATGACAAAGCGGCTAAAATCATCGACGTGCGGGTGGACAGCCGGGACCGCAACGATGTGCTGATCACCTGCGACCGGCCCCCCAAAGGCAAGGGGCTGATGCTTTGCTATGCTCTTGGTCACCCTGCATCAGACGACGGGATGCCGGCCAATCGCGGTACTTTGCGCGATGGTTTTGCCCGAAATAGCGCGACCGGCACGACCCTTCATCGCTGGGCTTTGCCCGCAGCATTGCCGGTGCATTGAATGGATAAATTCCCCCACTTGTTTGTCGACATTGACCTGCCTGATGCGGTTTTGCTGCGCGAGGCACCCGCGCCAAAACAACCCGAAGAGGTGCCCCTGCAGCACCCCAATGATGCCGATGCCATATGGTATCGCGCCACAGAAGATGCCCTGACGCTGGACGCCAGCGGCGCGATCACCGCATGGAGCCCCGAGAATGGTCTGGGCAGCGTTGCCCGGCCAGCAGAGCCGAACGAAGGGCACGCGCGCCCGGCAGCCGGCAGCGGGATCGCCTATATTCGCGAGGTGAACGGTGGATTTGTCGTCGATGCCGCCTTGGTCGAGGCCGAGGCATTTTGCTGCGCCATCCGCCTGCAATCACCCGAAGGTCAGTCGCGCACGATCATCACGCTGAACCCGCCGGAGGGGAACAACTATCTGTTTTTATCCGAAAAAGACGGTCTGTTGGAGTGGCGGGATGATGCCGGGTCAGTCGAGGTGACCTTGCCCGCGCCCGGCGGCACCTTTTGGGTGTTGGTGGGCTATGACAAAGGAAAAATCAGCCTTACAGCCGCCAAGACTGGCGTAAAATTTCCATCTCCTCAAACCAGCCCCGATGGCAGCGCGGCGTTGGCTGCGGCGCTGGATGGCGTGAGCGATCTGTTCATCGGTTGCCGGTCGCACCGCAAGGGCATCCTTAAAACGCTGGGCCATTCGGTGATCCACGACGTGCTGTTCTGGATTGATACCGCACCGACCACACCCGCAGCGCTGGACAGAACCACCCAAGCCTGCCGCTTTGTCGAGCGCATAGGGGACGCATCATGAGTTTCACCAAGCAGACCACCAAAGACGACAATATCTGCGTCATCTGGATTGATGACATGATCGACATCTTCACGTGGCGCAACGCCTTTGGCCTGACGATCAGCACCCCCAATATCGACCGCTTCATGGGCGAAGGGACGCGCTTTGCCAATGCCTATGCGACTGTGCCGTTATGTGCGCCGTGCCGTGCGGAACTGGCCACGGGTCTGTCACCGTTCCGCACCGGATTGGTCGATCTTAACCGGTTCTGGCGCGATATTCTGCCGCCTACGACGGGCTGGCAATTCGATCTGCGCCGCGCGGGGTTTCGCACCTTTACGACCGGCAAGGTCGACAGCAATTATAAACCCATGCCCGAAGAATACGCCCGCATCCTGTTCCATGAACAACCCGAGGCGAAAGACGCAGGCAAGCGCAACAACGTCAAAAAATACCTTGATAAAGGGCCGGGGATCGCGGGGATCAACCACCCCAATGACGACGGATCGCAGGACCACAAGTTCTATGATTATTCCGTCGCGCAAAACGCCATCGACTATCTGGGCCGCGCTGATCCGAAACGCCGCCATCTGATTCAGCTTGGCTTCAAACATCCGCATTACAATCTGCAAACGCCGGACCGGTTCTATCAGCAATATGATGTGGACAAGATCAGCTGGCCCACCACCGCCGCCCCCGAGGATTATTTCGGACCCCAGGAAGGCATGGCTGTCTACGAGGCCGCCTATATCGCCAACGGCCCTTGGACGCCGGAAAAGGCGGGCGACCAGGCGTGGCGTCAGGTGGTGCGGGCGTATTTCGCCGCGATCAGCCATGTTGACGGCGAAATCGGCCGCTTCATGGAGGCGCTACGGGGCTCTGAGCTGGGGCAAAGCACCACGGTTTTGCTGCTGTCGGACAACGGCTTTAACCTTGGCACCCACGACAGTTTCCACAAGATGAGCCAATGGGACAGCGCCGCCCATGTCCCCCTTGGTGTCTGGAATGCGCGGATGGAACAGGGCCGCGTCATCGACCTGCCCGTGTC
>NZ_JBFEKM010000120.1:0-13203 GCF_041552635.1 Sulfitobacter sp. | reverse complement strand
TGCGATGATATCCAGATGAAGGTGGTCGGCATGGGCCGCATTGGACCCCGGCCCCAAGACTGTTGAAAAATCCATACAGGCCGCCCCGCGCACGGCGTCCTGAAATGCTTCGGCCATGGACCCTTCGGTTTCGCGGGGCTCAATCGCCAAGCGGGATCCGTCTTCAAAGCGAAACGCCATCACATCGAACGCATTGCCGAAAGCGTGTTCCGACAGCTTGCCGGTCGGCTGATTGTTGCGGCGGCGGCAGACATAGCCCGAACCGTTTTCGATGGCGGTCAGCGCCCCCCGGTCAGACAGCCGCTCGCTTGCGGGCAGGACAAAATCCTTGGTCCACAGTGCAAGTGCCGTGGCGGTTTCACAGCGCAGCATCGCGGAGGGAGAGATCACCACGCCGGCGCTGATCTCAGAGACCATCAACGGGCGCAGGATACCGCAATCAGCGTCGTCTTCGGGGATCAGCGGCTCGGCCTCGGTATAGGTCACGCCCATTGCGTCCAGCTGCGCAAGGCAGGCCGCATAGTCGGCATCCGTTTCGCGCAGCAAATCTCGTACGCCGACCAGCGCAACACTATCATCGGTTTCCGCAGCATTCTCTCGTTCGGCGTCCTCTGCGGGTGGCGTCGCTGCGGGTGCGACCTGCGGAGGTATGGGACTGCTTTGTTTCGGCTGAGGCTTGGGCGAGGTTTCCGGCGCAAGGTCCTGCGCGAAAACCGGACAGGCCACAACCAACGCCAGAAACATGGCCCGCGTCATTCAACAAAGTCCACGACAACACCCTTACTGACCATATTGGCCAGTTCCTCGACATCCCAATTCGTGAACCGCACGCATCCGTGGCTTGAGGCGCTAAACAGCTTTTCCGGTGCATCCGTGCCGTGCAAACCATAGGTGGGCTTGGTCAGATCAATCCAGACCGACCCGACAGGCCCGTTTGGTCCCGGCGGCAATATCAGCGCCTCTTTGACGCCATCGGCTTCGAAATTGACGGATGGTCTGTAGCTATAGGTCGGGTCAATCGCGACCGCGTTCACCTCAAGACTGCCCTCGGGTGACGGGGTCTCATCCGACCCGATGGACACGGGGTAATTTGCCAACATCTTGCCCGAGGCGTCGAAAACAACGGCACGGCGATCTGTTTTCCTGATCTCGATCCGGGCGGCCTCTCCTTCAAGACTTGGTCCGGCGTCAGCGACCGTTATGATATCCCCCAATTCGAATTTTGCATCGGGATTCAGCAGGATCAGGAAATCTTCATCCATGTGAAACCGTTCGGCCAATGCCTCCGAGACGCGGGTAAAACCGAGCATGTCCATTTCAGCTTTCTTTGCGACATTCTCGGGAATGCTTGGGGACAGATTGTCCAAATCGCCCTGGGTCACGGTGTATGACTGCAAAACATCCCCGCCGTCGCCGCCCCCAAGTGCGGACCAGACTGCGGGATCAAGCAGGCCATCAATTTCAAAACCTTCACGGCTCTCGAAACCGCGCAGGGCGCTTTCGCTCATTCCGCCGGAATAGCCGTCGATCACGCCCGGCGAAATTCCGGCCCGATCCAGCAGCACCTGAAGCTTGACGGCGATGGCGGACTGTCCCTCGGGCAAGGTGCCGTTGGTATATTGCGAAGTGCGGATGTCATCAGCGGTAAGGGCGACTGCAGGCGCGGCCAGCACAAACGCAAGACCGGATATAAGTGTACGCATTTTCAAAACTCTTTACATTTCTCGTTCGCAGCGTCGGGCTGCCTGATAAGGTTCAACAGTACTTTGCGGTGTGGAATGGAGGGGAAAACGGTTTTCACCCCTCCGGCAGTTGCGGCAGTATTTTGTCAAGGGTCGCGGGGTAATCGCGCACACGCACGCCGGTTGCGTTGAAAATGGCGTTGGTGATGGCCGCGCCCGCACCGGATATGCCGAGTTCGCCCACGCCTTTGGATTGGATCGGGTTGGCCCATGCGTCGCGTTCTTCCAGAAAGATGACATCCAGCTGGGGCACATCCAGATTTACCGGAACGTGATATTCGGCAAGGGTGTGGTTGACGATGTGACCATCGCGATGATCATGCACCAGCTCTTCGGTCAGCGCGGCACCGATGCCGAAAATCATCCCGCCATAGCACTGTGAACGGGCTGTCTGTTCGTTCAGGATACGGCCCGCCGAAAACACGCCAAGCATCCGCCGAACACGCGTTTCGCCTGTGACACTGTTCACCGCGACTTCGGCAAAATGCGCACCAAAGCCGGCGTGTTCCACTGTGTTACTCGCCTCGCCAGGTTCAATATGTCCTATGGCGGTCAGGTCATTAGACAGCGTATCCGAAAGGCTGCGCTGGATGTTACCGGTCGTGATGATGCCATCCTTTAGGGTGATATCGGCAGGGTCTGCATTTAACATACCAGCGATGTCCTTGCGCAGGCTTTGGCAGGCCAGAAATACGGCGGACCCGACAGAACCCGCCCCCCAAGAACCACCTGACCCCGCTGCTGGTGGCAGGTCGGTATCGCCCAGCCGTACCGTGACGCTGTCCAGCGGCAGACCCAACATTTCGGCCGCGATCTGCGCCAAAATCGTATAGGTGCCCGTGCCGATGTCAGTCATATCTGTTTCAACCGTAGCGGTCGCATCGGCGTGCAGGATGACGCGGGCTTTGGCCTCGGACAGGATGTTGCCGCGCGCAGCAGAGGCCACGCCCATGCCGATCAGCCATTCGCCGTCTTTGACCTGCCCGGGGTTTGCCGAACGTTTGGACCAGCCGAAATGCTCGGCTCCTTGGCTTAGACATTCTGCAAAGCGGCGGGACGAAAATTCCTTGCCGGTTTCGGGATGCGTTTCGGGGATGTTGCGCAGGCGCAGTGCGACCGGATCAATCCCTGCCTTATGCGCCAGTTCATCCATCGCGTTTTCAAGCGCCAGCATGCCCACGGCCTCGCCCGGTGCGCGCATGGATCCCGCACAAGTGCGATGCACCCGCGCAATGCGGTGCGCATAGGCGCGGTTTTTGCCCGCGTACAGAAAATGCGTGGCCAATGCGACGGGTTCGCTGAACGTTTCACCGGGCAGGTTCGATACCGTTGCATCGTGGCCGATCGCGGTCAGATGCCCCTTTGCATCTGCCGCCAGCCGCAACCGCTGCTGGGTCGAACTGCGCCGCATCGTGGTCTCGAACACCTGCGGGCGGGTCATCACCACGCGCACCGGACGGCCCAACGCCTTGGCCGCGATTGCGGCCCCCACGGCTTCGGAGGACAGGCCAAGTTTCGAACCAAAGCCGCCGCCGACATAGGGGGCCAAAAGCCGGACATTGGACGGATCAATGCCCAAGGCATCGGCCAGTTCATTCCGGTTATATTTCAGCATCTGATAGGACCCGTGCAGCGTCAGCCTGTCGCCTTCCCAGCTGGCAACAGAGGCATGCGGCTCCATCGCGGCACTGGTCTGGGACGGGGTGGTATAATTGGCGTCGATACTGACATGCGCCGCAGCCATGGCGGCGTCCACATCGCCCTGTTCCGTCTGCTTGGCTTCTGGCGTGTCTATCTGCGCCGAACCGTCAAGCGGATCGGTGACAGCCTGTTCAACAACATAGGTAATTGCAATATTTTGCGCTGCATGGCGGGCCTGCTCAAAGGTTTCAGCCACAACAAGCGCGATGGGCTGGCCGAAATACGCAACATCCCGCGCGCCCTGAATGGGTGCTTTGTTCGCGGTGCCCTGGGCCGGGTTTCGCAGCAGGCGTTCATCCGTAACAAGGGTTAGAACCCCCGGCATGGCGCGCAGGGCTGCTTCGTCAATCGTAGCGACGCGCCCCTTGGCGATTGTGGCACGCACAAACACACCGACCGCTTCGGTGCCGTCGCCGATTTCAGCGGCATAGGCCGCCTGCCCTGTCACCTTGAGAGGGCCATCCACCCGCACTTCGCCTTTGCCGATCACGCCCTGCGCCATACCGGCCAGAACATCGGGCTGTTGGTCATCCATTTTGTGATGCACGGTCATTGGTCAGTCTCCGTTACGGAACGCAACACAGCCTTGAGCGTGCGGCGTGAAAGGGGGATTTTGAAATCATTTGCGCCGTACCCTTTGGCATCCGCCAACAAGATATCCGCCGCCTCGTCAAAAAGAGTATCCGAAGGGGCCTGACCGGTCAGCGCGGCCTCGACCGCCCGGTTGCGCCAAGGCTTGGGCGCAAGCCCCCCGAAGGCCAGTGAAATCTGCGCGATCTTGCCAGCGTCCATCTGCGCAACGGCCGCAACCGACACCAGCGCGAACGCATAGGACGACCGGTCACGGACCTTGCGGTAAATATGCCGACCCGTCGTTGGCCGGGGCAAAAGCACGGCAGTGATCAGATCGCCTGGCTGCAATACTGTTTCCACATCCGGTGTACTGCCCGGCAGGCGATAGAAATCATCCAGCGCAATCTGCCGCGTATCTCCATGGCTGCCTTCAATCTCGACCACCGCATCAAGTGCCATCATGGCGACCGCCATGTCAGAAGGATGCGTGGCAATACAATGGTCACTGGTACCCAGAATAGCCAAAATACGATTAAACCCGTCCAGCGCCTGACACCCGCTTCCCGGTGCGCGTTTGTTGCAGGGCATCGCCGTGTCATAGAAATAGCCACAGCGCGTCCGTTGCAGCAGGTTACCGCCCGTCGTCGCCTTGTTGCGCAACTGGCCAGAGGCACCGGCAAGCAGCGCGCGGGACAATACTTCGTAATCTTTGCGAACAGTTTCATGCGCAGCAAGATCGCTGTTGGTGACCAGCGCGCCGATCCGCAGCCCGCCGTCATCTGTCCGGGAAACCTGACCCAGATCTAGTCTGTTGATGTCGACCAGTATATCGGGTGTGCTCACCTCAAGCTTCATCAGGTCAATCAGGTTGGTCCCGCCGGCAATGATCGCGGCACCATGACCCGAGGCCGCCTTGGTCGCGTCAGCGACTGACGTCGCGCGGTTATACTCAAACTGCTTCATTGGCCGCCCTCCGCCGCCGCTTCGCGGATTGCGTTGACGATGCCGGTATAGGCCGAACACCGGCACAGATTGCCGCTCATCCGCTCCGAGATTTCTTCATCCGACAGGGCTCCGGCCCCCTCAAGGGACTCTGACACATTCGAAGGCCAGCCCGCTTTCGCCTCTTGCAGCATGGCCGTCGCCGAACAGATTTGACCGGCAGTGCAATAGCCGCACTGAAACCCGTCATGCTTGATGAATCCCCGCTGCAAAGCCGACATGTCATCTGGCGTGCCCAACCCTTCGATTGTGGTGATATCGTCGCCGTCATGCATGCAGGCCAAGGTCAGGCACGCGTTGATCCGCCGGTCATTGACAATAATCGTACAGGCCCCGCATTGCCCGTGATCGCAGCCCTTTTTCGTACCTGTCAGATCCAGATGATGTCGCAGCAGATCCAGCAGGGTCGTGCGATGGTCAACATCAACGACATGCGTTTCACCGTTTATCGTCAGGGTCGTGCTGCGGGTTGTCATGGGGCGTACTTTCTATTCAAAGGGCATCGCGCGAAAGCGCAGCGGCTAACCGATCGGTTATAGATGAACGACTGGGTGCCGTAATGGTTCCGCCATTAGCACGGGCCCGGACCGAACCGTTCGTCCACCCGGCTCTCTGCTTCCGCTACCTCTCTGCGGCCTAGCGACAAGCATCGTCCCGAATCCGTGTAAGTCAGATATGTGCCAATGACGTTTTGGGCGCAAAGTTGGTAAGGCCCAAGCCGTTGTGGGAATGCAAGATGCGGCTCCCAAGTAATCGCAGACAAGCTGTCTGTGGGAACCACAAGCGCGCTTGCCGCGTTGTACAATTCGTACCTCTAGCCCGACCATTAGGATGCTCAATGCTATCTTCGATCAAAACACTTCGTTCAGTCCTATTGTGCGTTTTGATCGTTCTCGCGGGTGCCGCCGTCGCGGAAGAAAAAGTCTACCAGTCAGACACGCTGAACGATGGGCTGGGCGCTCCGCCCGCTGCCCTCGATCGCAGCTCACCACATGCAACCATAGAAGCGCTGCTTGATCTGGCCGAGCAAGGCAATTTTGCAGCGGCGGCGCATCTGCTGAATTTGGCCACGATCCCAAGCACAGAGCAACCAGCGCACGGACCAACCCTTGCTGAACAGCTTTATACCATCGTGGACAGAAAGGTTGTTATCAGCTGGGGTGATCTTTTGGATCGGCCGGACGCGCTAGATGCTACGGCAACAACGAAAAGCGCTGTCGCCGGACAGACCCGACGCTCCATTCTGCTGTGGGTGCTTGAAGTCGATAACCGGCCCTACCCTATCTATCTTGACCGGGTTCAGGTGGACGAAGCCGCACCGGTCTGGGTATTTTCAAAACGGTCGGTGGCGAACATACCCAAGCTCTATGACACTTTCGGGCCGTCAGAAATGGAGCGTAAACTGCCGGATTGGGCGCGCAAGGACGGTTTTTGGAACCTCATGTGGTGGGAGATCATCGGCCTACCGGTGATGTTCCTGCTGGCGATCATCGCGGGCATTGTGACCCGCAAGGGTTTGTCGCGGGCTGCTGCGTCGGTGAATGGCGAATTTGCCGAACGTATTATCGCGGCGTCCCGCCTACCGGTGGTGATGTTTGTGATGACATCGGTCATCTCCATCATCAGTGGCATCTTCGTCTTTTCCGGCCCGGTTTCGACCCTCATTCCGCCAATGATCGCGTTGGGTTATGTCATTGCAGCGCTGGTTTTCGTGGTGAATGTGGTGGACAGGATCATAGACCAGATTATCGAGTTTGATAATGATGATCTGGACCAGATCGACGACGACCACCGCCGGGAGACCGCCACAAAGGTATCGCTTGTCCGGCGCTTGCTGATCGTCGTGATCATTTTGCTTGGCTTTGGCATCGTCCTGGCCGAGGCAGACGTATTCCGCACGTTCGGTTTTTCCCTGTTGGCCTCTGCCGGTGCCGTGATGCTGATCCTTGGCTTTGCCGCACGCGAAGTCCTATCCAACATCATGTCCTCCATACAGATCGCGCTGAACCAATCGGCCCGGATTGGCGACAAGGTCGTCTACAAGGGGCACATCTGCTCGGTCGAGCGGATCAACTTTACCTATGTCCTGTTGCGGGTTTGGACAGGCGTGCGGTTGATCGTTCCTGTGACGGAATTTGTGTCAGAGACATTCGAGAACTGGACGATACGAGACCCCAAGATGAAGCGTTTGATCGAAATACATGTCGCGCACGGGGCCGAGATCAGCGCATTGCGGGACATATTCTTCGAGGTTCTAGACGAGGTCGACCAAGACGATCTGGGGGCCCGCGACGAACACGAGGTCAGGGTCACAGGGCAGGATGTCTTTGGCCAGATCGTCACGTTCTGCCTGACATGCGCAAACCCTAACACCTCATGGGGTTTATCCTGCGAGGTTCGGGAGCGGCTGATCAAACGCATGCAGGATCTGGAGCATTCAGGGAGCAAGGTCTTTCAAACGGTGAACCCTGCCGAGGGCGCATAACCATAGGTACCATGCGGGCTGTCCGTGTTGGCGTGGCAAGGCATCAATGATAGTCAGCGTGCGACATGCCAAAGGCCGTCGAACACGCCTTTCGGGGGGCGTGCACGCGGGTGCACCCCAAAATATGGCAAATCTAAGATACGAACGAGACCCTAAAAGTCGATTTGGACCGGCTCAAAGAAATCGTCGGACGTGGTAAAGGTCACGAGCATATCGATGGCCTTGTCCACTTGTCCGAAATCCGCATACCAGCCGAAAATTTTGTTTGCCATGTCATAGGCCCCCACTGCCCAACCGATGAACGACGCGGCATCCGTTGCCGCAGTTTTTTCCGCGTTCGCGTGTCTGGCTTTGAACGACTGCAACGAGCGCTGCCCCTTTTTCAGGTCTTTCGCGATGCGCTGCACCTCGGCAATCGTGGCGCTCACCACTTTGGCAATGCGCTTTTCAGCCTCGGCGCTCAAGTCCTTGCGCTTGTTGGCAAACTTCAAAAGTGCATCGACCTTGCGGGCCAAAGCCTTGGCCTGCATCTCGGCTGCGGTCATTTTAGTTTCATATAGACCGATGTTCTTGGACAAATTCTGCACCAAGGACTTACCAACTGGTTTCGGCGCTTTGACTGCTTTGATCCTTTTCAGGTCTGCCAGAATGTCAGCCTGAACATCGGCCCCCGATTTGTAGGCGTCGCGCAGGTTATCGACCAGACCTTTGATATCCAAGGCAAGGTCCGCAATGGATTTCGCCGCCGAAAGCGAAGCCGTTGGGACCACTGCCGTCGCAAACAGCGCGGTGATCCCGCCAATTGCATCATTCAGAACATTGCCCAAAGACCAAGCACATGAGACCACAAATTTAACATTTGCCTTGTCAAAATCGTCGCGTTTTTTATCTTCGGCTATGCAGAAATCATTGACGCGTTTGGTCAGGTTTTTTTCAAATGCAGACAGTTCCGCGTCGATCTTCTTGAGACTGACTTTGGTGAGCGCCTTGCGCTTCTTTTCATTCTTCTCTTTGAACAGCTCTTTTTCGGATGCTTCGATCAGGCTGTTCAAATTTTTCCGGCGATCCATGAACGAAGGGCTGATCGCATCGCGCATTTCTTGCAAGGTATAGGGGTCCATCCCCGATTTGACCTCAACTTCCACCTCGATCTGCGGCAGTTTAAGAATGCTTTGCTTGTTACTTTCTCCAAGGTTTTTTCTGAGTACCAAAGCAAAACTGACTGACTTAGCCATGCCTAACCCTCCAATAAATTATATAAAAAAATGACATTCCCAAATGCAATGCCGACGCATCGCATGCTGTAGCTGTTTTAAATGTCAATCAAGCCTGTTGTGCATGCTGCGCCGCTAGTTGGGGCGGCGTTGTCTAAAATAAGGGTTGGGTGCATAGCTGCCGTTCGCGACGGCGGGTTCAAATGCCTAGGTCCATCAACATTCTGAATGCAGCAGCCTGACTGCATCGAGATCACCGAGCGATGGCAGGCTGCAAGTGCTTCATAGCAAAGCAGCCAAACGGATAGACACTTGCGTAAACAACGGGGCGGCCCGTGACAGCCGCCCCGTTGCATGATCGTTCAGACGGTTTTTGGCTCTAGCTCCACCGACCACAGTTCAACATCTGCGCTGTCCATCAAACGGACGGTCATCATGCCGGTGTCGGCTGCGATGTCGACCTTGCCGAAAAACTGCATCCCGTCGCTGGGGGGCAGGTTTGCCTGACCTTCTTCTGGATGCTTGGCAAAGCGTACTTCGGGGCCGAACGTATTGTCATAATCGGACGGGCCGAAAGTGCCTGCATGCAGCGGGCCGGACACGAATTCCCAGAACGGCTCGAATTCCTGAAAGACGGCGCGATCTGGTGAATAATGATGGGCTGCAGTGTAATGCACGTCCGCCGTCAGCCAAACCGTGTTCGCAATCTGGGCAGTCTTGATAAAGGAAAGCACAGCCGCGATATCGTGCTCGCGCCCGCGAACCGGGCCGTCACCATTCGCCCCGTTTTCCATGTTGGTGTCGCCGTCGCGCACCATCATTCCGATGGGCATATCAGACGCGATCACCTTCCACGTCGCGGTGGAGTTCACCATTTCGCGCTTGAGCCATGCCATTTGCTCAGCCCCCAGAAACGGCGTGGCACCAGCTTCGGTATTGGCAGTGTTGTCGCCACGGTAGGTGCGCATGTCGATCACAAAGATATCCAGCAGCGGACCATAGGAAACCTTGCGGTACACCCGCATCGGTTCAGCCAGATTTTGCCGCGTTGGCATCATCTCGTGAAACGCATGGGCCGCGCGCGATGACAGCGTCTGCATCGACTTGACGGTATAGCGGTCGTCGCTGGCAAGCACCTCGTTGGGGTACCAGTTGTTCGTCACCTCATGGTCGTCCCATTGCGCGATGATCGGCACCGCTGCGTTGAACGCCTGAACATTGCGGTCCATGTAGTTGTACAGGTGCTGGCCCCGGAATTCGTCGAGTGTTTCGGCAACCTTGCTTTTGGCGGGCGTGACGACGTTCTTCCAGAGTGTCCCGTCGGCCAGCTCAACCTCTTCCTTCAGCGGGCCGTCAGCATAGACGGTATCCCCGGAATGCAGAAAAAAATCAGGCGTGTGGCCCAGCATCGTGGCATAGGTGGTCATCCCGCCGCGATCCTCATCAATGCCCCAGCCCTGCCCGGCAGTGTCACCCGACCAGACAAAGCTGACGTCGCGACTGCCCATCGGGGCGGTGCGAAACTGCCCCAATGTCGGTTCGGACATGGTGCCATCGGCCAAGTCGGTCATCGTCACCCGATAGAAAATATCCTGATCACTGGGCAGGCCGGTCAGCGCCATCTTGCCCGTGAAATCCGTCGGTGTGCCGACGGCCAAAGCGGGGGCAGCCTGCGCGTTCGACATGCTCTCGGTCGTTGCCCACTCTACCAGCATCTTTGCCTCGCGGTCGGCGCGGCCCCAGATGACGGCACCGTCATGGGCGACATCGCCGGACATAACGCCGTGGGTAATTAGGGGGCGCGATTGCGCGCGTGAAAGGGATGGGATCGCCAAGGACGCGCCAAGCGCCGCAGAGCCCAAAAGAGCCTGACGGCGGGTGAATGAAATACGTGGCACAATAACGGCCTCCTGAATGTTTGCTACAGGCAAGATCATCTCTACAAAGGGCTTCATTTCATCGACAGTTTGACGACAGTTTCATGAAACCTGAGGGGCCGCCCGCACCGGCACGGCGTTGCCGCCTGCCAGTTCCCTTCGACAGGCTCTTGTGTGTCTGAAACCTAACACCCGCGCGCCCAGCACTTTTCTGCCGATCCTCCCCTTGGCAAGAAGACCGCTTCGGTTTAACGAGGCACCTCCCGGTCGCAGCCTACCCGGGTAACAAAACAAGGGTATAAAAATGAAAACTATCGTCATCTGCTCCGGCGGATTAGATTCCGTTTCGCTTGCACATATGGTCGCCAGCGAACACCAGCTGACCCGCCTTGTCTCGTTTGACTACGGTCAGCGCCACCGCAAGGAACTCGACTTTGCGGCGCTTTGCGCAAAACGCATAGATGTGCCCCATGATATCATCGACTTGCGCGCCATCGGGGCGGCCCTGACAGGGTCGGCCTTGACCGATGATATTGACGTCCCCGACGGTCACTATGCCGAAGAAAGCATGCGCGTCACCGTCGTGCCCAACCGGAATGCGATCATGCTGACGGTGGCCTTTGGTATAGCTGCCGCACGCGGTGACGACGCCGTTGCCACAGCCGTGCATGGCGGGGATCACTTTATCTATCCCGATTGCCGTCCGGCCTTTACCCAATCCTTTGAGGCGATGCAGAAAATGGCGTTGGACGGCTATGCCGATGTATCGCTTTATACGCCATTTGTGCATCAGACCAAAGCTGACATCGTCACTGCGGGGACCCTCCACAACACGCCCTTTGCTGACACATGGTCCTGCTACAAAGGCGGCGAACACCACTGCGGGCGCTGCGGCACCTGTGTTGAACGCCGCGAAGCCTTTGATCTGGCTGGCGTAGTGGACCCCACCCGCTATGAAGACCCGGATTTCTGGTCCCAAGTCGTGGCAAGAAAGGCGCTAGGCTGATGTATAGAATTACTAAGGAATTCCACTTTTCCGCCTCGCATCAACTGTCGCATCTGCCCGAGGGTCACCAATGCGCGCGCCTGCACGGGCACAACTATGTTGTCATCGTGGAGCTTGCTTCGGCAACCCTGAATGCGGACGGGTTCGTGCGGGATTACGGCGAACTCAAACCGCTCAAGGCCTATATCGACGACACGTTCGACCATCGGCATCTGAACGATGTGATGGACATCCCGTCGACGGGTGAAAACATAGCCCGACATTTCTATGATTGGTGTGCCGCGCAATGGCCCGAAACCACAGCGGTAAAGGTCAGCGAGACGCCCAAGACCTGGGCGGAGTACCGACCATGAGCCAATTGCGTATCGCCGAAATATTCGGCCCTACGATTCAGGGTGAAGGCGCATTGATTGGCGAACCCACCATTTTTGTGCGGACAGGTGGCTGCGATTACCGGTGCGCGTGGTGCGACAGCCTGCATGCGGTGGACACCGCCTTTCGCCACACGTGGGCGGCAATGACGACCGATGCCGTTTGGGCGGAAATCACCCGCCTTTCAACAGGTAAACCGCTGACCATTTCGCTGTCGGGCGGCAATCCCGCGATTCAGGACTTCACCCAGTTGATCGCCCTCGGTCACGCCAACGGTTATCGCTTTGCCTGTGAAACCCAAGGCTCCATTTCAAAACCTTGGTTTGCGGATCTGGATACGCTGGTCCTAAGCCCGAAACCGCCCTCAAGTGGTGAAACTGTGGATTGGAGCGCATTTGATGCTTGCCTTGTCGCGGCCCAAAGTGCCGGGGATAAGGCCGGGCGCATCGTCATGAAGATCGTGATCTTCGATGATCGCGACTATGACTGGGCGCGACAGGTTGCGGAAAAATATCCTGCACTGCCGCTGTATCTTCAGCCCGGTAATCTGGAGGTTGACCCGACCGTTGCCGTCGATCCGCAAGTGCTGGCGGACAAGCTGCTTTGGTTGGTTGAAAAAGTCATGGCCGATTGCTGGTTCGCCCCCAAAGTGCTGCCACAACTTCACGTCCTGTTATGGGGCAACAAACGCGGGGTCTGACCCGGTTCAGGAGAAAACAATGGAAACGATTTACAGCGACCTCACGCAATTGGGCGGCAAAACGGAATTGCCCGCCTCGCCCGAGCAGGCTGAACTTGAACGGGTCTCGAACCCGCAGGCGGATGTGTCATACTGCGTGCGCTTTACCGCGCCTGAATTCACCTCGCTTTGCCCCATGACGGGCCAGCCCGACTTTGCGCATCTGGTCATTGATTATGTCCCCGACGCCTATCTGGTCGAATCCAAATCCCTCAAGCTGTTCCTTGGCGCATTTCGCAATCACGGTGCGTTTCACGAGGATTGCACGGTTTCTATCGCACGACGTCTCGTTGATTTTCTGTCGCCTAGATGGCTTCGGATCGGCGGATACTGGTATCCGCGCGGCGGCATTCCGATAGATGTTTTCTGGCAAACCGGTGCCACGCCGGCTGATGTCTGGATTCCAGACCAAGGGGTCCCCCCCTACCGTGGCAGAGGCTGACAGCGGGCGCGCGAGGGGCCGGGTTGTCAGGGCTGCACTTCGTGGACGTC
>NZ_JBFEKM010000119.1:0-13284 GCF_041552635.1 Sulfitobacter sp. | reverse complement strand
GGTCTGTCAAAGCAAGAACAGACAGCGCGCATCCCGATCCTTGCCATCGGCGAAAGCGACGATCTAAACGCGCGCAAGATGATGCTCTCGAATGGGGCACAGGATGTATTGGTGAAACCGGTGCCTGATCCACTTTTGCTAAGCCGGGTTCGCAGTCTGATCCGCGAGCATCATTCAGATGATGAATGGCATATGCGCGACGCGGCCAGCCGCACTTTTGGTATGGCTGAACAGCACGGCAGCTTTGCTGGTCCGGGTCATATCCAGGTGGTCAGCGATGACAGGGGCATGAACCACATCTGGGCCACCCAATTACGCCTTGCCCTGCGCGACAAGGTTACAAACTCAACCCTGCGCGACGCATTGCAATGCCTGAAGGGGGATGTGCTGCCGGATGTCTTTGTGCTGGTTCTGACGGACGATCAAAAGGCTGCGATGGAACAGCTGCATCTGATTTCGTCGATCCGGGCAAATGCTGGCACGCGCCATAGCGGGATTTTGGTACTTCAGACGGTTCCCAATGCAGAAGTCGGGGCAAACGCCCTTGATCTGGGGGCCGATGACCTGATGCTCAACGGCTTCGATCTTGAGGAGTTGGGGCTGCGGCTGGCCAGCATCCTCAACCGCAAGCGCAAAGCCGAAAGGCTGCGCCACTGTGTAAACAAGGGCCTTCGCGCAGCGATCTATGATCCCCTCACCGGCCTATACAACCGGCGCTACGCGTTTTCGGAACTTGCCCGGCTGATCGAGAGTGCCGGAAGATCCGGGCCTCATTTCGCCGTGATGCTGGCAGATATGGACCACTTCAAACGGATCAACGATGCCTTTGGCCATGCTGCGGGTGATTCCGTTCTTGTTGAAACCGCGCAACGGTTGCGATCACAGTTGCGGCCGATCGACATGGCTGCCCGGATCGGAGGAGAGGAATTCCTGCTTGTCGTCCCCGGCACAACAGCGCTTGAGGCAACGCAAGTGGCCGAACGCTTGTGCAAGACCTTCCGCGATACGCCCTTTGTGATTCCCGCAAGCAACACGGCTTTGACCATTACGATCAGTATCGGCGTGTGCATGTCAGATAGCCTAGCTCTCCCGCTGCCTGCGCAAGACGACAAGGCAGCGCAGCTGATAGATCAGGCAGATCAGGCGCTATACGCCGCGAAAAGCCGTGGCCGGAACTGCGTACGGTTGGTACGCCCTGCAGCATAACCACGCACGCCTCTTGAATGACGCGGGACAAACTCAAGAAATACTTTGCCATTAGGTGAGTATTCTGAATTAATGCAATTAAAGGTTGTCATACTTTTTCAGGATCCGATCAGATGCACGCAGATAAACCCCTGATTGGCATCGCTTTGATGCTCGGATTTTGTATCATCGCCCCGATCGGCGACGCCGTCGCAAAGCTGCTGGGCGCGTCTGTCCCTTTGGCCGAAGTTGTCTTTATCCGGTTTGGCGTTCAATTGGTTTTACTGCTGCCCTTGGTCTGGGCCGGGCGCAGACCTTGGCGGATGGACCGAACAACACTATTTTTGACCTTTTTGCGCACCATTCTTCATATCATCGGTATCGCCGCGATGTTTACAGCGCTGACATACCTGCCCCTCGCCGATGCCATCGCAATCGTATTCGTCATGCCTTTTTTCATGCTGGTTCTAGGCAAATACGTTCTTTCAGAAGAGGTCGGCAGCAAGCGTCTTTTGGCATGTCTGGTCGGGTTTCTGGGCACATTGATGGTGATTCAACCAAGCTTTACTCAAGTCGGCTGGCCAGCACTTTTGCCTGTTTTTGTCGCTGCAAATTTTTCGGTCTTCATGCTGGTTACCCGCAAAATCGCCAAACAAACGGACCCGATCAGCCTGCAAGCTGTCAGCGGTTTCATGGCGGTCGTGCTGATGGTACCCCTACTGTGGTTCGGACCCCGCTCCGGCATCGCGGCGCTGGATGTAATTGCCCCTGACAACATGCAGTGGTTCTTGTTGCTGTCGATCGGTTTGTTGGGCACCGTCGCGCATCTGCTGATGACCTGGTCTTTACGCTATGCGCCCTCGGCCACATTGGCACCGATGCAGTATCTCGAAATTCCTTTCGCCACGGTGTTGGGTTTGTTGATTTTTGGCGATCTTCCCAACTTTCTGGCCAGTTTAGGCATCGGCATTACCATCGTCGCCGGTTTGTTTGTCATTCTGCGCGAAGGGGCCATCCAACGGCGTCAGAGCGCAGCAACGATTGCACAACCGGCAGAATAAGCCGTCTGGGTAGGATCAGCAGGGCATTCGGGCTATCCATGCTCAGCGTCGCAGGGCCCCTTGCCAGATTTGAAGTGCCGATACGCCCGGTCGGGTCCAGCCGCAGCCCGTCAATTGGCCACTCAAGCCCGGTACTGCTGCCGTGCACGGGGGCCATCGGATAGATCGAAACGATCTCTCCTGCTTGGGTCGCCAAGGCCATTTCAGGGGGCGCGACCAGCACAATCTGCTCTGCCCCCAGCAGCACGCAAGGCCTGTGGGCAAATCTTACCAAAGTGCTGAATGCCGCCAGTTGATGGTCGATCCGCCCCCCCAAGAAACCGACACCAATGACCAAAGGTGCATCTATCAAGCATAATGCCTTGTCAAAATCGGTGGTTTCTTGTTCACTTACCTTGAATTGCCGGTCCGGGGGGATCTGCGATAGACTTGCTGCTGTTACTGAATCAAAATCACCGATCAGCGCTTCGATCGGCACTTGGGCGGCAAGGGCCAGCGCGGCACCGCCGTCTGCTGCGACGCACATAGGCGCGATCTTTAAGGCCTCTGAAAGGTCTTCGGTGCTAGCCTGACCACCACCGACAAGGGTGACTGGCCCGGAATTGAAAACAATACTTTTGTTTACTGATGTTTTTAGCATTTTTGGAAACCAGACACAAAGATGACATTAAATGATACGCTGCACGGCACAGATTCGAGCGCCTTTAGACTTGAAGGCCATGGTAAACAGTAAGCTGCAAAACGGCAGAGGACGACCATCCGATGATGAATAATAATAAAATTCTGACGGTCTCATACGGCACGTTCTCGTGTACGTTAGAAGGCTTCGACGACTCATTCGGCACAATGAAGGCGATTGCCGAGTATTTTCGCGATCTCGCATCCGAAGATCGGTATTTTGGTGCCGAACCGCCCCAGCCGGACGCTGAAATGCTTGCCCACATCGCCCAACGCGAGATTTCGCGGCGAGTTGAGGCCCGCGAACAGGATGGCAAGATCGTCCTGAGCGCCGTGGAGGAAAAGACCGCGCCGCCAATGGCCAGCCCTCAGATCACGTCTGTGGCGTCCGCAGGGGCTTCGGTGGTTTCGACATCCTTTGCACCGCGCCGGCCCAATGAGATTTCACAGTATTACGATGCCTATCGTATGAACGCTCTCAAGGGGCTCGAACCGGGTGCGCAAGAGGCCGTGCCAGAGGTTCAAGCGCCAAAGGCTCAAACGCCGGAGCAAGTGCAGCCGGATATCGCCGCAGCGCCAGAGCCAGTGTTAAAACCAGAGGCCGAGTTAAAAGAAGCCGAAAGCGCTAAAGCCCTCGAAGCGCAAGACGAAGACGTGGTGCAGCCACCCAAGGAAGCCAAAATTGATTTGACGCCGCCAACAGGCAAAATCACTTTGACCGAACGTGATCTTACTGCGGGCCAGCCAGACAGCGAAGCCGAAGCGTTTTTCGCTGAAAGCCCCACTGCCGACGCCGCCGTTGAGGAGGTCATGGACGAAGCGGATGCCCCAGATGTGGTTTTAGAGCCAAAGCGGGACAGCATTGCGGCAAAGCTTCAGCGCATTCGGTCAGTTGTGTCCCGTCAGGATGCCGATGCCGTCGCGCCTGACTATACCGAAGACGAACACGCAGAGGAAAGCGCGGCATCGGTAGAAACTGATGGAATGCCCCAATCTGGCGATAAGGCAGCCATCGTGGCGGACGCAGTACAAGACATCGAAGATGCACTAGGTCAGGACGATGCCACAGCAGCAAGCGTTGAGGATGATGAAGACGACATCACCGCTTTGCTCGGCCGCCTGGATGCCGATACGCAAGAGGAAGAAGCATCCGAACCCAGCATCGCTGCAGAGGATGACGGCATTGCTGATGACGATCAAACACCTGATAACATGTTCGAAGACAAGACCGCTGAACAGGTATCTGCCGCACCGCGCGGCCGGGTGATCAAAGTCAAGCGCAGCGATTTGGACCTCGCGATCGCAAAGGGCGATCTGGAAGAATATTCCGCTGAAGATGCCGCGAAAGATGGCTCATCAGATGCAACCGACGGTTTGGAAAATGATGTAGTTGCAAACGTGGAAGCTTCAGACGCATCACAAACACCCGAGCGTACAGGCCATGACGTTTCTTCTCTCACGGAAGAAGAAGAAGATGAACTGGCCCGCGAGTTGGCCGAAGTCGAGGCGGCACTGAATGATAGTGCCGAGGACGAGACACCAAAGGCTGCCGCACCCTCATTGCGCCGCAAGCTACCGTCGCTTGAGGCGGATCAAGGCTCGGATATGAACCGTTTGCTCGCAGAGACAGACAACCAGATGGATGATCCTGAGAGCACAACACGTCGTAGCGCTATCAGCCATCTGCGCGCTGCAGTTGCTGCGAAGAAGGCAGATGTTGCACTGGGTGCCCCGGACGAAAAAGACGATGACGATGTCTATCGGAATGATCTGGCCGAGGTGGTAAAACCACGCCGCCCGGTTAGCGGAACAGCCCGCCGGGAACGCCCTTCGGAGGGCGCTCCGGCACCATTGAAATTGGTCCCCGCACAGCGCATCGACGCAGATGCGCCTGCACAAGCTGCCCCCGTTCGCCCGCGCCGGGTTGCACAGGCTCCCATTCCGGTTGCAGTGCCCCCCATAGACGGAGGATTTGCAGAATTTGCTGCTGAAATGGGGGCAGTCAAACTGCCAGAGCTTCTCGAAGCGGCAGCGGCTTACATGTCCTTCGTGGAAGGACTGGATCAGTTCTCAAGACCTCAGCTGATGAATACAGTCCGGCAGGTCGAGCAGGAAGACTTCAGCCGCGAAGACGGACTGCGGTCTTTTGGCCAGCTTCTGCGTACCGGAAAAATCCACAAACTGAATGGTGGTCGCTTCAAGGCGTCCGAGGACATCGGATATCAACCTGACGCCCGCGCCGCCGGATAAAATTAAAAAGGCCCCTTAACCAGGGGCCTTTTTTTTGCACTTAGTTCTGGTCGTCGGGGTCTGCTTGGCCGATGCCCTTGAACAAAAATTTGAATGGTATCGCCCAAACGATTCCCAAGCCAACGTAAATCGCCAGTTCGACAAGCACCGAAGGTCTGTCAAACAACGCAATCAATACAACAGCCGCAACGATATAAACCGGCAAACCTACCAGCAAGAGAACCAGTGACCATCTGCGCCGCGCTTTGTAAGATAGTGCCATTTCGTCAGATCCTTGTTCATCTTTCACATCAGGGCAGATGGCCCTGAATCGCAATTTGTCAAACGATCAGTCTGCAAAAGGGTCGGTGACCAAGATCGTGTCTTCGCGCTCTGGCGACGTTGACAGCAAGGCCACCGGACAGCCGATCAGTTCTTCGACCCGTCGCACATATTTGATCGCATTTGCAGGCAGATCTGCCCAACTACGCGCCCCTTCAGTCGATTCGCTCCACCCCGGCAACTCCTCATAAACCGGCGTGCAGCGGGCCTGCTGATCCGCAGCCGTTGGCAAATATTCCAGCGCCTGACCGTCCAGTTCATAGCCGACACAAATCTTGAGCGTCTCAAACCCGTCAAGCACATCCAACTTGGTGAACGCGATGCCGTTCACGCCAGAGGTCGCGCAGGTCTGTCGTACGAGCACCGCGTCAAACCAGCCACACCGCCGTTTGCGACCCGTTACGGTCCCGAATTCGTGGCCCCGTACCCCCAAGCGCTCACCGTCGGCATCATTCAACTCGGCAGGGAAAGGCCCCTCACCAACGCGGGTGGTATAGGCCTTAACAATCCCCAGAACGAAATCGATCGATCCCGGACCGATCCCCGTGCCTGTCGCCGCTTGACCTGCGATGACATTGGATGATGTGACAAAAGGATAAGTACCAAAATCAATATCAAGCAGCGCACCTTGCGCGCCCTCAAACAAGATTCGCTTGCCTGCTTTGCGCTTCTCGTTGAGCACCTTCCAGACAGGTGCCGCATACTCCAGCACACTTGGTGCGATCTCGCGCAATGCCGCCAGCAGTGCATCCCGGTCGACCGGCTCAAGGCCAAGACCACGGCGCAGCGCATCATGGTGCACCAAAGCACGGTCTACGCGAAGCTCCAAAGTTGCGTCATCCGCCAAATCCGCGACCCGAACAGATCGACGGCCGACTTTATCTTCATAAGCTGGACCAATACCGCGACCAGTCGTCCCGATCTTAGCAACGCTTGTCTGCTCTTCGCGTGCGCGGTCCAACTCTCCATGGATCGGCAGGATAAGCGGCGTATTCTCTGCAATCATCAGCGTCTCAGGCGTGATCGTCACCCCCTGCCCGCGCAGCAAGGCAATCTCCTTCACCAAATGCCACGGGTCGAGCACCACCCCATTGCCGATCACCGACAATTTACCACCGCGTACAATCCCCGACGGCAAAAGGCTCAGTTTGAACACAGTTCCGTCGATGACCAGCGTGTGGCCTGCGTTGTGCCCACCTTGAAAACGCGCGATGACATCTGCGCGCTCGCTGAGCCAGTCGACAATCTTGCCTTTTCCCTCGTCGCCCCACTGAGCGCCTACGACAACAACATTGGCCATGATGATATTCCTTTAACGGTGCAAACCCGCGTCGGTATAGCCGCGTCAGACCGGAACCGAAACTGGAAAATAGAGCCAATGCTTCTCTGGCTCTTAAATATCCTCGCCGAAGGCGAAACTCTTGACTGCCCGCAATATACTTTTATGCCTTCGGCGAGGATATTTAAGAACCAGAGAAGAAACCACATGGGATTTATCATACGTTGGCTATGCGCATTTTTCCTGTTGGCGGCTACGTTCAATCCGACCGACTATAATTACTTAAAATGGATACAGGACTACGGTCATTTGAACCTGTCCATCACTGTGTTCTTTGGGCTTTTGCTCTTGATCGGGTACATCGTCTATCTGCGAGCGACACTGCGTTCCATCGGCGGATTGGGGATCGTACTTGTACTTGCGATCGTGGTGGCCAGTGTTTGGGTTTTATATGATCTGGAAATCATAAAACTAGACGACTCTCACTTCAATACATGGCTGGCCCTCTTTGCCCTAAGCTTTGTCTTGGGCGTCGGCCTAAGCTGGAGCATATTTCGCCGCGCCGTCACGGGTCAGACAGACATGGATGACGTCGAAGACTAACGTAATCCCAAGGGATGGCGGGCGGGGCGTCTTGGCGAAGTCCAAGCGCGCCGTCGCCATCTTATAGCAAACGCCGACACCATGCCCAATCCTCCCTTGCCCCCGAGGGCAAACTTGCCTAGATACCCCCAAAGTCAAAAGCCCAGAACCGTAGGTATGCATGGAAAACGTTGTCCTGATCGTCCATCTCATTTTAGCCCTTGGCCTTATTGCAGTCGTATTGCTGCAACGGTCCGAAGGGGGCGGCCTTGGTATGGGCGGCGGTGGCGGCGGGGCTGTCTCTGGCCGCGCTGCAGCAACAGCAATGGGCAAGATTACTTGGGTGTTGGCCGCGATGTTCATCGTCACATCTATTACCCTGACAATTATTGCGGCCGAAAAATCTGCCGGGTCTTCAGTTATTGACCGGCTTGGTGCGACACCACCCGCATTGAACCAAGCGCCTGCACTGCCCGAAGCGGACAGCCTGTTGCCGCCGTCGCCGACGGACAACACGCCACAGGTTCCCACCGCTGATTAATTCTGCCTCTACAACAACTTGAGGCTAGGCCAAGTTACGCAACAGGATGTTGCGGCTTGGCCTTGCTTTTGACATCCGAATCCTGCTAGCCTTTAGTCCCGTGGTGCTGCGGCTTTCTGCAGCTCATTTGGCTGGCTTTTGCCACATCAAATTTGAATTTCACGGGGGCCCTATCACATGGCACGCTATATCTTTATCACCGGCGGTGTGGTTTCAAGCCTTGGCAAAGGTCTTGCTTCTGCAGCCTTGGGAGCCTTGCTTCAAGCGCGCGGATTTTCTGTGAGGCTGCGTAAACTCGACCCCTACCTGAACGTTGATCCCGGCACGATGTCCCCGTTCGAACACGGTGAAGTCTTCGTTACCGATGACGGCGCGGAAACCGATCTGGATTTAGGCCATTATGAACGCTTTACCGGCGTCGCCGCGCGCAAGACGGATTCGATCAGTTCCGGCCGCGTATATTCCACCGTTCTCGAAAAAGAACGCCGTGGAGACTATTTGGGCAAAACCATTCAGGTAATCCCGCACGTTACCAATGAAATCAAAGACTTCCTCGCTATTGGCGAAGATGAAGTCGATTTTATGCTTTGCGAGATCGGCGGTACGGTCGGCGATATCGAAGGGTTGCCCTTTTTCGAAGCCATCCGGCAGTTCAGCCATGACAAGCCGCGCGGTCAGTGCATTTTCATGCATCTCACCTTGCTGCCCTATCTTGCAGCCAGCGGCGAGTTGAAAACCAAGCCGACGCAGCATTCGGTCAAGGAACTGCAAAGCATCGGCATCGCGCCTGATATTCTTGTTTGCCGGTCCGAACATCCGATTCCTGAAAAGGAACGCGAAAAGATTGCGCTTTTCTGTAACGTCCGAAAAGAAGCCGTCGTCGCAGCCTATGACCTCGCAACCATCTATGATGCGCCTTTGGCCTATCACGCCCAGGGGCTGGATCAGGCCGTTTTGGATGCCTTCCAAATCTCGCCTGCGCCCAAACCCGATCTGACCGTTTGGCGCGACGTGTCCGACCGCGTTCACAACCCCGAAGGCGAGGTCCGCGTCGCGATCGTTGGCAAGTACACCCAGCTTGAAGACGCGTATAAATCTATCGCCGAAGCTTTGACCCATGGCGGCATGGCCAATCGCGTCAAGGTCAAGGTCGAGTGGGTCGATGCCGAAGTCTTTGACAAATCCGATGACGTAGGGCCCCATCTGGAAGGTTTTCACGCAATCCTTGTGCCCGGCGGTTTTGGCGAACGCGGCACCGAAGGCAAGATCAAAGCCGCGCAATACGCGCGTGAACACAAGGTCCCCTACCTTGGCATCTGTCTGGGCATGCAAATGGCCGTCATCGAAGCGGCCCGCAATGTGGCCGGCCTGGCCACTGCCGGATCAGAAGAATTTGACCACGAATCCAGCGGCAAGAAACGTTTCGAACCCGTGGTTTACCACCTCAAGGAATGGGTGCAGGGCAATCACAAGGTTGAACGCAAACTTGACGACGACAAGGGCGGCACCATGCGGCTCGGTGCCTATGACGCCACCTTGAAAGAGGGCAGCCACGTCGCGAAAATCTATGGCACGACGGCAATTGATGAACGCCATCGCCACCGCTACGAGGTCGACACCGCGTACCGCGAGCAGCTTGAGAAATCAGGGCTTACCTTTTCAGGCATGTCCCCCGATGGCAAACTGCCCGAGATCATCGAATGGTCCGATCACCCGTGGTTCATTGGCGTGCAGTTCCACCCCGAGCTAAAATCCAAGCCCTTTGATCCGCACCCCTTGTTCAGAGATTTTGTCCGCGCGGCCAAGGAAATGTCCCGGCTCGTCTAACCCAAAAAAGGCGATCCTAACATGCTGAGCTATCAACATATTTACCATGCGGGAAATCTGGCTGACGTGCACAAGCATAGCCTTCTGTCGTGGATGTTGGCCTATCTGACGCGCAAGGACAAGCCGCTCAGCTATCTTGAGACCCACGCCGGACGGGCAATTTATGACCTGTCGGACACGCCAGCGCTCAAAACCGGCGAGGCCCTGCAAGGCATCGGTCGTGCGCGCAAATGGTTTGGCGCGGACCATCCCTACGGCAAGGTCTTAGACGCAATTACGCGCGAACATGGCGCAGACGCCTACCCCGGATCTCCGCTCCTTGCGGCCAAGCTGCTGCGCGAGACAGACAGCCTCCATTTGGCAGAACTGCACCCCGGTGAATTTGCAGCACTTGATCTGGCCATGTCGCCCTACCCCGTCAAATGTCATTACCGTGACGGGTTCGAGATGGCTTTTGCCCTGACGCCCCCCACCCCGCGGCGCGGTTTGATGCTGATTGACCCGAGCTTCGAGATCAAGACCGATTACGTCGACATCCCCCGTCACATTGGCAAGCTTGCCAAGGCGTGGAACGTCGGAATCATTGCGCTGTGGTATCCGATCCTGACCTCGAAACTACATCAGCCGATGCTTAGCGCCTTGATGGGCGCGCACCCCGATGCCCTGCGTCACGAGGTTGCTTTTGCCCCCGCACGGCCAGGCCACGGCATGATCGGGTCCGGCCTGTTCGTGATAAATCCGCCCTTTGGATTGAAAGAAGAAGCCGCTAAACTCGCCGCTAAATTCAGATCGCTGCCCAAATAAGGAAATGCCGATGCCCAAAGGTTACTGGATCGCAAATGTCGATGTGCATGATGCCGCTGTCTATGACAAATACCGTGCCGCCAATGCGAAACCTTTTGCGGATTTCGGCGCAAAATTTCTGGTACGTGGGGCTACGCCTGATGTACGCGAAGGCACCTCGCGGCCCCGGATTGTCGTGATTGAATTTCCCAGCCTTGCGGATGCGGTGGCTTGCTATGAGAGCGATGGCTATCAGGCTGCTAAAGACATTCGTGCCACAGTGTCGGACGGAACGCTGGTGATCATCGAAGGCTATGAGCCCTGAAAACCGCGTGTTTTATGCATCAATCTGTATGAGTTTCACGATATTGGGAACAGCCCAAGGCGGCCGTTTGTTAGGCTAGTGAGTTAAAAAGGATGTATTGTTTTTATGTTTAGCCTGTTGTTTCCCCGCCGAAAACCCGATCCCAAGCCCTTGCCACAGCCCACGCCACAATTGGCTTTGGGTGCGTTGCTGGTGCGTGTGGCCTTGGCCGATCTTACCTATCGGGCCGAAGAAGTCGGGCAGATCGACCGGATATTGGCCCGCACCTTTGACCTGAAACCGATCGAAGCCGCAAAGCTGCGCGCAACCTGCGAGGCGCTCGAACGCCATGCGCCCGGCACGCCCGAATTTGCGAGACTTTTGCGCCAAGAGGTCGATTATGCAGACCGCAAAGCGTTGGGCGATGCGATGTGGTCCGTGGCGCTGGCCGATGGTGACCGCGGGGAACGCAAGGAAATTCAGCTTCTTGCGATTGAAACGGCACTTGGCCTGTCCGACGAAGATATGGCCGCAGCGCGGGAAAACGCGCTCAAGACATTGTAAGCTTGGCCTTTTTCGACAGCCGCACTATATCCACCCACATGTTCGCAGATTTCCTCATACGGCTGATCCAGCCCGAGCCCGCCCAATTGCCTGACGCCGACGCGCGTCTGGCGCTGACTGCTCTTTTGGTGCGTATTGCCAAGTCTGACAATGACTATGCCCCCGCCGAGAAGACGCGTATCGACCAGATTACCGCCAAACGCTATGGCTTGGCTGTGCAGGCCGCCCAGACCCTGCGCGCCGACGCCGAAGAGCTTGAGACCCAGGCCCCCGACACCGTGCGCTTTACCCGCGCCATAAAAGACGCGGTGCCCTACGAAGCGCGTCTGGGTGTGATCGAAGCGCTATGGGACGTCGTTTTGGCCGATGGCACGCGCGCAGACGAAGAAAATGCACTGCTGCGGCTGGTCGCGAATCTACTGGGGGTGACCGATACCGATAGCGCGATGGCGCGCAAACGGATTGAAGGCCAAGGTTAATTAGTCGCCACCTTTGACGGTTTACGAAAGGTAAAGCAGGGCAAAACCGGACGAAATCAGAATTTGCATTGCAAATTGATACGTTAATCATCTTAAGGTACGGTATATTCTCAACAAGGCGGCCCTGTGACTGACAACACACCTGTAATTGAAATCCGGAACCTGCACAAAGCCTATGGCGCTTTGGAGGTTCTCAAGGGCGTGTCGCTGAACGCACCGCGTGGCCATGTCATTTCGCTGATCGGGTCGTCAGGATCAGGAAAATCAACACTTTTGCGCTGTTGCAACCTGCTTGAGGACAGCCAAAAAGGTGAATTGCTGTTCAACGGAGAAGCGGTGTCATGGAAAGGCAGCGGCCACAACCGCCGCCCCGCCGATGCAAAACAGGTTCTGCGCATCCGCACCAACCTGTCGATGGTGTTTCAACAATTTAATCTTTGGGCTCATATGACCATCCTTCAAAACGTGATGGAGGCCCCTGTAACCGTCCTGCGACGTGATCGCGCCGAGGTCGAAAAATCGGCCCGCGCCTATCTGGACAAGGTTGGCATCGGCGATAAATGTGACGTCTATCCGGCGCAGCTGTCCGGCGGTCAACAACAGCGCGCCGCCATCGCGCGCGCCTTGTGCATGGAACCCGAAGCCTTGCTGTTTGACGAACCCACCTCGGCGCTGGACCCCGAGCTGGAACAAGAAGTGATCAAAGTGATCAAGGATCTGGCCACCGAAGGCCGCACCATGATGATTGTGACCCATGACATGAATTTGGCCGCCGATGTGTCAGACCATGTCGTGTTCCTGCATCAAGGCCTGATCGAAGAACAAGGGGCACCTGAACAGCTGTTCGGCGCACCCAAATCAGAACGTTTGCGTGGATTCCTATCACCGGGTCACGCGTCGTAAAAAAGAAAGTTGGGAGACTTCAAAAATGAAAAAACTACTACTTGCGACCGCCGCTCTTGCGCTGAGCACCGGTTTTGCGATGGCAGATGCCCACGGCAAAACCATCCGTATGGGTACCGAAGGGGCCTACCCCCCCTATAACTTCCTGAATGATGCTGGCGAAGTTGACGGGTTTGAACGCGAAGTCGGCGACGAGCTGTGCGCCCGCGCCGAGCTGACCTGCGAATGGGTCACAAACGAATGGGACAGCATCATCCCCAACCTGACATCGGGTAACTATGACACGATCATAGCCGGGATGAGCATCACCGACGAGCGCGAAGAAGTCATTGATTTCACGCAGAACTACTTCCCGCCGGCCGCATCTGCATATGCAGCTAAATCTGCTGACGCCGATCTGAAAGGTGGCATTGTTGCTGCACAAACCAGCACAATCCAAGCTGGATATGTTGCCGAATCCGGTGCGACATTGCTGGAATTCGCAACCTATGACGAAACCATCGCAGCCGTGAACAATGGCGAAGCCG
>NZ_JBFEKM010000118.1:0-13434 GCF_041552635.1 Sulfitobacter sp. | reverse complement strand
GCCTCTGGTGGACTCACCTCTCGTGTTGTAGAGGAAGCCCAACGGCTAAGAGGCGTACGCATAAACGAGGGTGGCAACGGTCACCCGAAAGGATAGACGAGCTAGATGAGCGATAGTGACGGCAAAAAGACATTGGGCCTTCGTGGTGCGCCAGCGCGCCCGGGCAACGTAAAGCAAAGCTTTAGCCATGGACGTACCAAAAACGTCGTGGTCGAGACCAAGCGCAAGCGCGTTGTGGTGCCCAAACCTGTTGGCGTAAAGCCTACGGGTGGTAGCAATCCTTCGCTGGGGGATCCTAAGAAGCGTCCCGCAGGTATTACCGATTCCGAAATGGAACGCCGGCTGAAAGCGGTACAAGCCGCCCGTGCCCGTGAATCAGAAGAAGCGGAAGCCCGCGCTGCCGAAGAAAAGGCACGCGCTGAGGACCGCGAACGGCGTCGCGCCGAAATCGATGCCAAAGAGGCAGAAGAACGCGAGCGCGAAGAGAGCCTGAAGGCGAAAGCTGCAGAAGACGAACGGCGCAAGGCAGAAGCCGAAGCCGCCGCAGTTGCTGCCGCGGCCCCTGCTGCTGTTGAACAACCTTCTTCCGCCAAGATGCCCAACACCAAGGGCGGCGCACCTGCACCTGTGGTCCGCAAGAAAGAAGGCGACCGCGAGGAAACCAACAAGCGCAACAAAGCTGGCGACGACAGCCGCCGTTCCGGCAAGCTGACGCTAAACCAGGCTTTGACCGGCGGCGAAGGTGGCCGTCAGCGTTCCATGGCGCAGATGAAGCGCAAGCAGGAACGTCAGCGTCAAAAGGCGATGGGTGGTTCGGTTGAGCGCGAAAAGGTCGTGCGTAACGTGAACCTGCCCCCGGCGATTGTGGTTTCCGAGTTGGCAAACCGTATGGCCGAACGCGTTGGTGCTGTCGTAAAGGCGCTGATGAACAATGGCATGATGGTGACGCAGAACGAAACAATCGACGCGGATACAGCCGAGCTGATCATCGAAGAATTCGGCCATAAAGTGGTTCGGGTTTCGGATGCAGACGTCGAAGATGTCATCAAAGAAGAGATTGATAACCCGAAAGATCTGGTTACGCGTCCTCCGGTCATCACGATCATGGGACACGTCGACCACGGTAAGACATCGTTGCTGGATGCGATCCGCAAAGCCAAGGTTCAATCCGGCGAAGCGGGCGGTATCACGCAGCACATCGGTGCCTATCAGGTGACAACAGACAACGGCCAAGTGCTGAGTTTCCTCGATACACCTGGCCACGCGGCGTTTACGTCGATGCGGTCACGCGGTGCTCAGGTAACTGACATTGTTGTTCTGGTGGTCGCGGCGGATGACGCTGTTATGCCCCAAACGATCGAAGCGATTAACCACGCAAAAGCGGCCAACGTGCCGATGATCGTGGCAATCAACAAGATCGATAAATACGAAGCGAACCCAGACAAGGTCCGTACGGATCTACTGCAACATTCGGTTATCGTTGAAAAAATGTCCGGTGATGTGCAGGACGTTGAAGTGTCTGCGACCACAGGGCAGGGCCTTGATGAATTGCTCGAAGCGATTTCGCTACAAGCTGAACTGCTTGAACTGAAAGCAAACCCTGATCGCGCTGCCGTTGGTGCCGTGATCGAGGCGCAGCTTGATGTTGGTCGCGGTCCGGTTGCGACTGTTCTGATCCAGAATGGTACGCTGCGCCAAGGCGATATCTTTGTTGTCGGTGAGCAATACGGTAAGGTCCGTGCGCTGATCAATGATCAGGGTGAACGCATCAAGGAAGCAGGCCCATCTGTTCCGGTCGAGGTTCTTGGCCTGAACGGGACACCTGCTGCTGGTGATGTTCTGAACGTGACAAGCACCGAAGCGCAGGCACGCGAAATCGCGGAATACCGCGCCAATGCTGCCAAGGACAAACGTGCCGCTGCCGGTGCTGCGACCACGCTGGAACAGCTGATGGCGAACGCCAAAGCTGATGAAACAGTGTCGGAACTGCCACTGCTGATCAAAGCTGACGTTCAAGGTTCAGCCGAAGCGATTCTTCAGGCGATGGAAAAAATCGGCAATGACGAAGTTCGTGTACGGGTTCTGCATTCGGGTGTTGGTGCCATCACCGACACTGACGTCGGTCTGGCCGAAGCGTCGAACGCACCGATTATCGGTTTCAACGTCCGTGCCAATGCGTCGGCCCGTGCCACCGCCAACCAAAAGGGTGTCGAGATCCGATATTACTCGGTCATCTATGACATGGTTGACGATGTAAAAGCGGCTGCAAGTGGCCTGCTTAGCAACGAAATCCGCGAACATTTCATCGGCTATGCGTCGATCAAAGAGGTGTTCAAGGTTACCGGTGTTGGCAAAGTCGCTGGTTGTCTGGTCACCGAAGGCAAGGCAAGCCGCGCCGCTGGCGTGCGTCTGCTGCGCGACGATGTTGTGATCCACGAGGGTACGCTGAAGACACTAAAGCGCTTCAAAGACGAAGTGTCCGAAGTGCCGTCAGGTCAGGAATGTGGTATGGCCTTCGAGAACTACGAAGACATCCGCGCAGGCGATGTGATCGAAATTTTCACCCGCGAAGAAGTTGTTCGTACGCTGGACTGATCAAAGCCTATTCGAAAATCGTATCAGAAGCCCGGTTGAATTGCCGGGCTTCTGTCGTTTCGAACCACTGCGTTTCTTCGTTGTAGCTAAGCCTCTCAATGGCGATTCGATCCCCCGAAATATCAATAACATTGAAATCATTCGGTTCGCCGCGCACGCGCGAAGACAGGCTGGTGCCGGCGTGCAACTGCACAGCCGTCGTTGTACCGGATTCGATGGTGAAATTGCCTGCGTGCCACGTATGTAAATGCCCCGACAGAATGAGATTTGCGCCGCAAGACAGCAGTCTCGACAATGCGGCTTCGGCACCGGGAATCGGCTTTTTGTTCGTTTCTGCTGGATGCTCAAGGGGGTGATGCACAACAAGAACGCGGGCTTTGCTGGCCGGCGCACCATCCATTGCGTCGCAGGCGTGATTGATGCGTTTCGCCGTCAGCCGGCCCGTTTGCCAAGAAAACCGGTCGACGGAATTTATGCCGACGACGATCATCTCGTCGTTTTCAAAGTTGGGCGTTAGATCCTGATCGATCCATTTTCTGTACGACCGCCACGGCCAGAAAAAACGCCGAAACGGGCGGTGTAATGAAACATCGTGGTTCCCGGGAACGGATAAAACCTTCGCGCTAATCCGGTCAATAAAGTCACGCGCTTCCTTGAACTGCCCTTCGCGCGCGCGTTGCGTCAGATCGCCTGATATCACCACAAGGTCAGGCGAAACGTCGTTAACGCATGCAATCAGCGGCTCTAGCAAATCAGGCCGGTCTTTTCCAAAATGAAGATCAGATAAATGAATTACTCTGCTCATCGAACACCACCTTCCAAATCCGAAGGTACGATCAAGTTCAGCGCCTTCTGCCTCATCCGGAGCTTGAAAGGACCCTTCATTTTTGCCAGTTCACCGTCGCGGGCCACGGGGCGCGTGCGGCGTGACATTTCAATGTCGATTTCTGTGCCGCAATGCATTTCGTAATCGGTCTTTTGCTTGGCGACGCCCAGCAAAAGGGTTGCTGCATGTTTCAACAATCCCCACCGGTTCGTGTCCGGTGCGACCAGCAGCACCATGCCCCCATCTGCGATGCAGTCTTCGCCGCTTAGGCACATTTCTTTTAACTGAAACGCATTGCTGATGGCAAAGATCAGTGGGGTCCGATGTTTGGTCGACGTGCCGTCGACCCTTACCGTCAACTTAAGCGGGGCACGCAGGGTCGCCAATGCTTTGACGACCGACCAATAGGCTGCAATCCTACTCCGGCCCCACCGCTCATAAATCCCCTCACGGGTTTGCAAGATCGCGGGATAAGCACCGATGCTGGTATTGTTCAGAAACACCTTGTCGTTGATAACGGCAATATTGGTTTGCCTGATTTCGCCAGCGGCAATGACATCAACTGCGTCTTCCACCAACTCGGGAAGGTTCAGGGACCTGGCGAAATAGTTAAACGTGCCAGCCGGGATTATACCCATCTGATTATCAAACCCCAACAGCCCAGCCGCGACGCCGCAGATGGTACCATCACCGCCTGATGCAATGATCGTCGCGTCCGGTGATGCGGCCGCAGCTGATGAAGCTATTTCTTCTAGGTCATTACCAGGTTCAAATTCGATGAATTCAACGGAAATACCATGAAAACCAAAGCGTTCGGTTATCTTTGTTTTTCTATCTTGGCCATCTTTACGACCCGAACCTTTGTTCAGGATTACAACGACACGTCCGGGTTTCATTTGGGTACCACCTATATCACTCGTGACAAACGCCCCGTGACATAGAAAAGTTCAAAAAACCTGACGTTTATGCGTTGTTTTTGCGGGTGATAGGCTTGCCAGTGTACACGGCATCATCAACCTGAACCGAGATGTAGCCATTCGGCAATTCGCGGACAAAGATGCCTTGGACCGACACGGTTGTTCCCACTGTAATTGTACGCAACATTCGAATTCCCCCCAGAATCTAACTATTGAAACCAGTATAGGTTGTGCTTTTACACTGTCTAGCAACAAAAATAAGAAAGCGTTAAATTTGGACGAATTTTTGCAACAATAAAACCCTGCCTACAACCAGTCCCGTAGAATTGGGATCAACGGAATGTCGGCGGCGGGCATAGGGTAATCTTTTAACGCAGTAGGCCGCACCCATTTTAAGGTCTGCCCTTCCTTGGCATGCGGCGTGCCGCCCCACTTGCGACAGGCAAAAAGCGGCATCAACAGGTGAAAGTCATCGTATGCGTGGCTCGCAAACGTCAACGGCGCAAGGCAGGACGTCCATGTATCGATCCCCAGTTCCTCGTGCAATTCGCGCACCAGTGCCGCCTCGGGCGTTTCACCCTGTTCGACCTTGCCGCCGGGAAATTCCCATAGGCCTGCCATGGATTTTCCGGGCGGGCGCTGTGCCAGCAGCACGCGCCCGTCCACGTCGATCAAGGCGACAGCCGAGACCAACACCATTTTCATGAACGGTAGTCCGCGTTGATTTCGATATAACCATGGGTCAGATCACAGGTCCAAACCGTGGCTCTGCCATCACCAAGGCCGAGATCAACGCCGATGACGATGTTCTGCCCTTTCATATGGGCAGCGGCCGCCGTTTCAGAATAGTTGGGGCTGCGCCAGCCATCTTTGGCCACTTCGATATCGCCAAAACGGATCGAAAGGCGGTCCCGATCCGCTGCAGCGCCGGATTTACCAATCGCCATGACGACACGACCCCAGTTGGGGTCTTCACCAGCGATGGCTGTTTTGATCAGAGGGGAATTCGCAATCGCCATGCCGTGCGTTTTGGCATCGGCGTCAGAGGCAGCGCCGGTCACTGCGATCTCGACGAATTTTGTGGCACCTTCACCGTCCTGAACCACCTGATGCGCGAGATCCAACATCAGATCGTGCAGCGCCGTGGAAAAAGCATCGCTGTCGCTGGCATCCACGCCTGAAGCGCCTGTGGCCGCCAGGATCAAGCTGTCGGATGTTGACGTATCGCTGTCGACGGTAATGCAGTTGAACGTAGTGTCAGTATGGCTGGATAACATAGTCTGCAAAGCGGGCTGGCTAACCGCTGCATCAGTAAAGATGTAAACCAGCATCGTTGCCATATCCGGCGCGATCATGCCGGAGCCTTTGGCGATCCCTGCGATTTTGACTGTTTTACCGCCAATCGTAACTTCGGCTTTGGCCCCCTTGGGAAAGGTGTCGGTTGTCATGATCGCCTTGGCAGCGTCGCTTATGCCGTTGGCAGTCAGCTTGGCTTGCAGATCAGACAACACTGCCGTTACGCGGTCGTGGGGCAGGGGTTCGCCAATAACACCCGTCGACGACGTGAATACCCGCGATTGCGGAACGCTGCACGCATCGGCGACAGCGGCGGTAATTGCCTCGACTGCCGCAACGCCACCTTTGCCGGTGAATGCATTGGCGTTGCCGGAGTTTACCAAAATCGCAGCACCTGCATCAGAGGCCCCGCCAATCTTGGCCTGGCAATCCAGCACGGGGGCCGCACGGGTTGCAGATCGGGTAAACGCGCCAGCGATGGTCGAACCGGGTGCCAGTTCTGCAAGCATAACGTCGGTGCGGCCTTGGTATTTTACACCGGCCGCGATGGTGGCGAAACGCACACCATCAATGATCGGCAGGTCGGGAAACTGCGCTGGCGCAAGTGGAGATACGGCGAGAGCTTTTCCCATTTTTTACTCCAACAGGCCAAGGTTGGTCAAAACCGTCGGATCAATCGCATCGGCTGCGGACCGGTCCACATCGGCGGCATCGGTCATGTCGGTGATCATTTCCTGCGCTTTGACCTGACGGATCTGCAGTTCAAGCTCTTCCTTCACGGACTCCATCGCTGGTGCATCTTTATTGCGTTTGTCGTCCAGCTTGATGATATGCCAGCCGAATTGTGTTTCGACGGGCATCGACACGGCACCGACCTCAAGACCTTGAACCGCTGTCTCGAACGCTGGGACCATCATGCCGGGGCCGAACCAACCCAACGATCCACCACCGGGGCCGGATGGACCTGTCGATTTTACCTTGGCGGTTTCTGCGAAATCCGCACCACCGTCGACTTCAGCTTTCACGGCAAGCGCGTCTTCTTCGGTTTCTACCAGAATATGCGAGGCATTATATTCCTCGGTCGGTTCGGCTGATCCGTATTCTTCCTCGTAGGCAGATGCCAGATCTTGGGCTGAAATATCTGCTGCCATTGCCTTTTCAATCACCTCGCCCGCGATCAGCTGTCGGCGTTCGTTCTCAAGCGACAGGGCGACGCGGGCAGGCACATCACCTTCAAAAGACTGTTCAAGCGCTGTTTGCTGGACCAGTTGATCCAGAATGCCTTTGAACAATACTTCGGGGGGCAATTGCTGATACTGCTCGGGCAGAGTCGCGCGGGCGATGATCATGTGGCCAACAGTGATTTCTGTACCATTTACGGTGGCAACGACTGTATCCGCTTTAACCTCTTCCTGTGCCATGGCCGGCAGGGAAAGCGAGGCGGCGACCATGAAGGGTGCCAAGAAAGTGAGGGATTTTTGCATTTATCTGTCCTAGGTTAGGCTGCCACTGTGGGCTGCAACATTGACACGGTTTGGTACGCCCCTTACATCGCCCTATGGGCGCGGGCTTGGCGCGGGTTCAGTCTTGTATCTAGGGGCTGTCCGGCGGCTCGGCAAGCAGATCGCGCCTCAGATCATAACTTCGGCAGGAGATTGCATGCTGGGCTTCGGAACACTCGCCAAAAAAGTCTTTGGGACACCCAACGACCGTAAAATCAAGGCGACGCGCCCGCTGGTTGAAAAGATCAACGCGCTGGAAGATGAATTTCTTGCTTTGACGGACGAAGGTCTGATCGAGAAAACAAAAGAGATGCGCAAGCGTGCGCTGGATGGCGAAAGTCTTGATGACCTTTTGCCAGAAGCTTTTGCGAACTGTCGCGAAGGCGCGCGCCGTACCTTGGGCTTGCGTGCTTTTGATACCCAGTTGATGTCGGCAATTTTCCTGCATCAGGGTAATATCTCAGAACAAAAGACCGGCGAAGGCAAAACGCTTACCGCCACGCTTGCTGCGTATCTGAATGCCCTGACGGGCAAAGGCGTGCATATCGTCACCGTGAACGAATATCTTGTGCAACGTGACGCCGACTGGATGGGCAAGGTGTTTGCGTCCTTGGGTCTGACCACCGGCGCTGCTGTGTCCGGCATGACCGAAGACGCCAAACGCGCCGCTTATGATTGCGATGTGACATACGCCACCAATAACGAGCTGGGTTTCGATTATCTGCGCGATAACATGAAATCCGAGCTAAGCCAGATTTTCCAAAAGCATCACAACTTTGCCATCGTAGACGAAGTTGACAGCATTCTGATCGACGAAGCCCGTACGCCGCTGATTATCTCGGGTCCGTCGCAGGATCGGTCCGACATGTACAAGATCATCGACGAAGTGATCCCGCTGTTGCAGGACGACCATTACGAGATGGACGAGAAAACCCGCAATGTGACGTTGACGGACGAAGGTAACGAATTCCTCGAGATTGACCTGCATGAACGCGGTCTGCTCGAGGAAGGTCAGACCATGTATGATCCCGAAAGCACCACAATCGTGCACCACGTGAATCAGGGTTTGCGGGCGCACAAACTGTTCCAGCGCGACAAAGACTATATCGTGCGTGACGGCGAAGTGATGTTGATCGACGAATTTACCGGTCGGATGATGGCTGGTCGCCGCATGTCTGACGGGCTGCACCAAGCGATCGAAGCCAAAGAAAACGTCGAGATTAAGCCCGAGAACACGACGCTCGCGTCGGTCACATTCCAGAACTATTTCCGGCTGTATGACAAGCTGGCGGGGATGACGGGTACCGCTGAAACCGAAGCCGAAGAATTCATGGAAATCTACGGGCTTGGTGTGATCATTGTTCCAACCAACGTGCCGGTGGCGCGCGTGGATGAAGACGACCAGGTTTACCGTTCCGCGCTTGAGAAATATCAGGCAATGATCGAAAAGGTGAAAGAGGCAAATGCCAAGGGGCAGCCTGCGCTGGTTGGCACCACCTCGATCGAGAAATCCGAAATGCTTAGCAAAATGCTGACCGAAGCGGGCATCAAGCATAATGTATTGAACGCACGTCAACACGAGCAGGAAGCGCAGATTGTTGCTGACGCGGGCAAGCTGGGGGCCGTGACGATTGCGACCAACATGGCGGGCCGTGGTACCGACATTCAGCTGGGCGGCAACGTCGAGTTGAAAGTTCTCGAGGCGCTTGATGCGGATCCGGATGCAGACCCCGTTGCGATCCGTACCAAGATCGAGGCGGAGCATGCCGACGAAAAAGCGAAAGTAATTGAGGCAGGCGGCTTGTACGTTCTGGCATCCGAACGCCACGAAAGCCGCAGGATTGACAACCAGTTGCGCGGCCGTTCGGGCCGTCAAGGTGACCCGGGCCGGTCGTCCTTTTACCTGTCATTGGAAGACGATTTGATGCGGATTTTCGGGTCCGAGCGGTTGGAAAAGGTACTGACCACGCTCGGCCTGAAAGAAGGCGAAGCAATCATTCACCCTTGGGTCAACAAGTCACTTGAGCGCGCGCAAGCCAAAGTCGAAGGCCGTAACTTTGACATCCGCAAGCAACTGCTGAAGTTCGATGATGTGATGAACGATCAACGCAAGGTCGTCTTTCGTCAGCGTCGTGACATTATGGAATCGGCCGATTTGTCTGAAATCACGTCGGATATGCGCGAACAGGTTATAGACGATCTGATTGACGAATATATGCCGCCGAAAACCTATGCGGATCAGTGGGACGGTGCAGGCTTTCAGGCCGCTGTGCTGAGCCAGTTGAACCTTGATGCGCCGGTCGCTGCATGGTGTGATGAAGAAGGTGTTGATGACGAAGTGATCCGTGAGCGCCTTATCGAGGCGACAGAGGCGGCGATGGCGCAGAAGGCCGAACAATTCGGCCCCGAAAATATGCGCAACATCGAAAAGCAGGTTCTGTTGCAGGCAATTGACGGCAAGTGGCGGGATCATTTGCTGACGCTTGAACATTTGCGGTCAGTCGTCGGATTCAGGGGGTATGCCCAGCGCGACCCGTTGAATGAATATAAGAACGAATCATTTCAACTGTTTGAAACGATGCTGGACAGCTTGCGGACGGACGTGACGCAAAAGCTGTGTCAGATTCGACCGATGACAGAAGACGAGCAACGCCAGATGGTAGAACAGATGCAGGCGGCTCAAGCGAATACGCAAAGTGCAGCTGTTGTCGAACCTGAAGCAACGCCCGAAGGATTTGACGAGAACGACCAAAGCAGTTGGGGTAATCCGTCAAGGAATGATGAGTGCCCTTGCGGGTCCGGCAAGAAGTTCAAGCATTGCCATGGGCAGGTGGCGTAGCTTTAACCTGTGCATAACGCACCCAAGAAGCGCTTTGTGAGCCATGCAAAGCGCTTCTTGGTTAAGGCCTGATTCGCCATAGATGCCAGAAAAATCGTCAAGGTTGTGCCTTGTTTTCAGCAGTACTCATGAATTAACTCTTTATTATGACTCAGCCCGCTATCACAGCTACAGTTTGATGTTACGCGGGAATTGACTGTTTTTATGGGAGTTTGACGACCCTTTTGACTAGCTGCGTTTGCAAAGGGTCAGTTTGCTTGCCTCTTAAATAGGCGGAACTGCGCAGAGTAAGCTAAAAAAGCAGTCAGTTGTGTTGCTTGGATATTAGCGAACTGTTAACCAGAGAGAATTACGCGATTAAGGTTTTTTTAAGAATTTCGGAATTCTCTATGGGGGACGGTTTGTGAAAGTAGATAAGCCAGGATCATTTATGATCCCACCGCTGGTTAACACATCTTCTTCGGGTGAAGGCTTCGGTAATAACCAAATTGGGAATCAAGCAAACATGCTTGGCTACGTCGTTGCTAAGAAGTTATTTGATTTAGTTTTATCAGTCATGCTTTTACCGGTTTTCCTTACGGGATGCCTGATTCTAGCTGCAGCCAATCCGTTCCTGAACCGCGGTCCAATGTTTTTTGTGCAAAAGCGCATGGGACGTGATTGTAAGCCATTCATGGCGATAAAGTTTAGATCTATGACCTGTGTGGCCGAGGTTACCAGAGGTGCTGATGATCCGCTGGAAGTGAACAGAATAACGCCATTGGGTGGTTTTTTGCGTAAAAGCCGTCTCGACGAGATTCCGCAAATCATTAATGTATTGCGTGGCGAGATGAGCTTGATTGGCCCGCGTCCTGACTGCTACGAGCATGCAGAAACCTACATTGAATCTATTCCCGGTTATCGCGAACGCCATGCTGCGTTGCCTGGTATCAGTGGCTTGGCTCAGACAGAGGTGGGCTATGTTCAAGGTATTGATGCAACACGTTTGAAGGTTGCTGCAGACTTGGATTATATCAACCGCCAAAGCTTTCGCCTTGATACTTGGATTTTGTGGCGCACGCTGAAGATCGTAGCGGGAAGAGGTGGGGCCTAAGGCCTCGTTTCGAAAGATATATTACCTGAGCATCGGTCGTATCGTTAGTTCTTGGTAAACACTCGTGAAGGATTGTTCATTGTCCCTAGAACGGAGAATGACATGCCAATTTTTGACAACTTCCAAGACTACAACGTCGGGCTTACTGGCCCTATTTGTGGTGGATTTGATATATCCCCCGACGATGACAGCGATCTCGTGCAAGTTACCCGAGCCTTTATGGTTTCCGGCGCTGGTGACGTGTCTGTCGTTTTGAAAAGCGGAGCAACACTCAATCTGCCTGGATTGACTTCGGGTGTTCTATATCCTTTCAGGGTGTGCAAAATACGTGCGACAGGAACAACTGCAACGGGCATAGTGGGCTTGGTTTAGGGGCATGCGGACAAGTATTATCGTCCTGTTAGCCTGAATAAAGCAGGCAATGTTTTTCCCAAAATGGCCAAATCACCGACAAACGAGATTGTTTGAACGTATTGCTTGTCCAATGCGACCCGCCGGACATAACACCCACTTTGACGGTCTGTAATCTGCCAAAGGCCAGTTATACCGGGGGGAATGGACAGGTAATGATGAAGATCTTCGCCATAATGCCGCAGTTCTACCCGTGTCACTGGTCTTGGGCCGACCAGTGACATATCACCTTTGATGACATTCCAGATCTGCGGGAGCTCGTCCAGACTGCTGCGTCTTAGAGCCCTGCCAAGCGGCATGATCCGAGGATCATCAGCAAGTTTCTGGCTTTTTGACCATTCCGCTTCCGCCTCTGGCCGACGATGAAAAAGTTTGATCAATGCGTCGTCTGCGTCAGCGATCATGGTCCGAATTTTCCAGCACCTAAATGCTTTGCCGTTTTTCCCAACGCGCGCATGGGCAAAAAAACCAGTTGGACCAGTCATCATCGCAAGCAGCCACAGAACAAGGATCGCTGGAACGACGACTGGCAGGAGCGCAAAGCAGATCACCAGGTCGAATATCCGTTTTCCCCGGCGCGCATACAGTCCACGCGCCCGGGTTAGACGCCCCGGTCCCATTCTTTTCGCGGAATAGTCCAGAAACGCCATCCAAAGACCTTTTACTCACATTCACACAAACTGCGTGCCGTGATTAAAGCCGATCGAGCGCTAAATTTAGGTTAAGGATATGACTTTCGGCGGTCACGCGTACGTGAAGCTGACATCACCGTTCATGATCGTTGCAGCAGTCAGGTTTCCAGTCGCATATGCGCCTGTGTCAATGGATATGACACCCCGGTTCATAACAGGTGTATCGACGATCGTATGACCATGTACGATCCACATACCATCAGCACGGGGTACCCGCCCAAAGTCTTTATGACCCCATAAAAGCGTACGGTTTTCCTGGTCTTCGATTGACACCATAGGGTCTGCGCCGGCATGGACAAAGGCCACGTTTCCCGAGGTCCAGAACTTGGGAAGATTTGCAACCCAATTCAAAAGATCTTCGCCCATCGCGCTGAAAAGTTTGTCCCGTGCGCGCTCAAGATCGGGTCCTGTGGATGTTTGCGAAACCCCAGAAACGCCAAAGCTCGCCAGCGTTTGAAGCCCACCATGACGCAGCCACCGTTCACCTTTTTCCACAGGATTATCGATAAATTGCAGCATCATGTCTTCATGATTTCCCATCAAGCTTATGACGTCGGGAAGATCAGCAAGGGTCCTCAAAACATCGGCGCTTTGCTCGCCGCGATCAACCATGTCTCCTAGACAGATGACTTGTGTTGACGCGCTTGCCGCCGCAAATTTGCTAAGTAGATCAAAGCGCCCGTGAATGTCCCCGATTGCGATGACATTCCCCTCTGGTTGCAGTGGGTCAAATTGAACTTCTGGTACTACTTCGGGGCGTTTCCACCATTTACGGAACATCAAACCGCCTAACATTGTTGTGTTGCAAAACTGGCGCAACGATCTTGTAAATATACCAAAAGATCTATTGCAAAGTTAAGTCTTTCAGCGAAATCTGTATTGTCCCCGCATTGAGCACAAGTAGTAAAAAGGTCCGAAAATGCAAGGGCGCACGAGAAAAATAGCGTCGGTTCTGGCCGTCGCCGGGGTTGGCGCACTGAGTGGGCCGCAGAGCTCTGCGCAATCCTTGTCAACATATGGCACGCCAGGTCTGATCGAAATGCCGACAGCCGAGGTGCTGAACGACGGTGAATTCGGTTTTACCGCCAGCGTTGTCGGGCCTTCCTACCGGTACACGTCAGTGTTTCAGGTGTTCCCGCGGGTTTATGGAACCTTTCGGTATTCGATCGTTTCAGGGCTTAGCGCTGGTGGCCCGAACGACGGTAACCTTTATGACCGCAGCTTTGACCTGCACTACCAGATTTCTGACGAGAGCGGATATCG
>NZ_JBFEKM010000117.1:0-13495 GCF_041552635.1 Sulfitobacter sp. | reverse complement strand
GGCGCGACGCTGACCGGCGCGGCGAGCACGTCGGGCACGGGTATCTTCACCCAGTCGGCGGGCGCTGCGAATGGCGGTATCGCGAACAATGGCGGCACCGTGAACCTGAACGGTGGCACAGCGGCGACGCTGGCGAACAACGCTGGCGCGGGGACGTCGACAGTTACCAACGGTCAAGTCACCGGCACGACGACGATCGCCGATGGCGCGGTCGTGGTTAACGGCACGGCGGATGGCACGGCAGAACTGGCGGGCACGACGACGCTGACCGGCGGTACGCTGACGGTGACGGATGGCGATGTTGCGGGTCTTGTTAACCAAGGCACAACCGGCGGCGCGACCGAAATCACGGTGACGGCGGGCAATGTTGCCAGCCTGACCAACACTTCGGGCGAAGCTTTGCTGAACGGCGGCACGGTCGCCGGCGCGACGACGGTTGCCGACGGCACCGTGACCAATGCGGGCGCGACGCTGACCGGCGCGGCAAGCACGTCGGGCACGGGTATCTTCACCCAAACTGCGGGTGCCGCGAATGGCGGTATCGCGAACAATGGCGGCACGGTGAACCTGAACGGTGGCACGGCAGGGAGCTTTACCGGGAATAGCAGCACCACGTTTATGACCGGTGGTTCGATCACTGGCCTGAGCACCATTAACGCTGGTACATTCAACTTTACCGGGGGCACGCTTGGCGATGTGGCCAACAATGGGACCTTCAACTTTGGGTCTACTGTTGCGGGTAACTTTACCAATACCGGCACATTGAACGCCACCGGGGCAACTGGTGTGATCACCGGAAACCTGTCCGCGCCATCAGGCACCATCAACATGCAGAATGGTGACGCAACCAGCTTGCTGACCGTTAATGGCAATGCTGACCTGAACGGATTGGTTCAGCTTGATGTAGATCTTAGCGATGGATCGACCCTGTCTGATACGATCGCCGTCGGTGGTGCGCTTTCGGGTGACATTGCGTTGGCGTTCAACAACATCGGCACCGAAGGCGATATTTCCGATATCGACATCTTTACTTACGGGACAACCAATTCGCTGAGCTTTAACAGCATCACGGGGCTTCCTGATACTGCGGTGTTCGAGTATTTCGTTCAAGACAATGGTGCTGGATCTGTCTTGCTGCAAAGCCGGATCAATACAGGGATCACCAACCTTGCTGCGACAGTCGGTCTGACCCAAACTCTGGTGGATGCAGTGATTAACCGTCCTACCAGCCCGTTTGTGAGCGACTTTGCTGGCGATAAGACGATCGATCCTTGTGGCGCAGGGACCTGGGCGCGCATGACCGGTGGTAGTGCAGATGTCGACGGCTCTTTCTCGGACGAAACCACGGGGCAGACTGGTACATCACCAGTATCCTTGAACTATAGCGGCTTGCAGTTGGGCGGGGATTTTGCCTGCTTTGACGGTCACTATGACGGATGGGATTTGGCATTCGGTGGCCTGCTGGGTGTGAACCAAGGCAACACAAGCAACAATGTTTTCGCAATTGATCCGAACACCGGTGCGGCGACAACGCAATTGTTGAGCTTTACGGAAACCGACATTCTGCAGCGTTATGCAGGCGTCTATATGACCGCAGCACGCGGCCGGTTCTTTGGTGACCTGCAATATCGTTACGAGGCCACCCGGTTCAGTTCCACCAACTTTGAAGTGGTTGCGAACCGTGGCTTTGACCTGACTGACGAAAAATACGAAAACCGCGGGCAAACGGTATCCGGCGCAGTCGGCTATTCCTGGCCTGTTGGTGATATTCCTGGGTTGAGCTTTGTTTCATCGGCAGGTTTCGCATTTACCAATAATCAGACAGATACGATTGACTTGGGCACAGACGGCACGTTGACGTTGAAAGACAGCAAGAGCCGGATCGGATTTATCAGTGGTACACTGGCGAAATCCAAACTGCTTGATGATGAAGTAAGCATCCTAAGCTATTTCGGGACGGCGACCCTCTACAACGACTTTGGCTCCGATCGCGAAGCGGTCTTTACGTCACCGTCGGGCACGGTTCGTGACCTCAAAATCTCGAATGTGGGATCCTATGGCGAAGTGAGCGCTGGCCTGAACTATGTCAGATTGCTGAGCCCGAATGACGCTGGCGGTGCACGTCAATTGAATGCGGCCATCCGGGTTGATGCCCGGGTTGGCGCTGACATCGACAGCTATGCATTGACCGGTCAGCTTAGACTTCAGTTCTAAAGCGATCAGCTTTGGAATGCTAAAGATCGGGCGCGGCGGAAGCTGCGCCCGATTTGTATCTAAAGGTTATCAAGCGCCTCGGAGTAGCGTTTTGCAAAGGCGTTGATGAACGCGTCAAGCATGCCATTCTCGCCTTGATTGGCACGGGTTTTCCACCGCTTGTTGTATTCATCCCAGCATTTGCGCGCGCCACCGCCAAGCACACCGCCACCCGAACCGCCAGTCGCACTTTCGATATCGGATGGGGCCAATCCGCTTAGGATGTCGGCCATTGCTGGTTGAACGGCGGCCATCATGGCAGATTGATGTTTGCGAATATCGGTCAGTGCATTTTCAAACCCGTCCGCCCCTGTCTGGTATCCGCTGCGCGGCACGACAAAAAGCGCGTCAAACGCCTCATCGGGATCAAGCATGAACTTCATCGGATTGTTGCCTGATGAAATCCGCATTGTCCGGTCTTCTTGGGCGACAAACAACTTTACGGCTGAGCGGTCCTGCAACATTTGCATCATTTCACGGGTGCCAAGGCGGGCGCATTCGCCCAGAATCCGCCCGAGTTCCCGCAAGGGAATTTCAAGCGGCTCTGCGCTGTCGATGCCTGCACCCTCAAGAAACCCCTTGAGGAAATCATCGTTGGTTGCAGCGGGTTCCGGTGGCTGCGCGTCGGTCTGGGCGACCTTGGGTGCCTCTTGAAATTCTTGCGGAACCGGAGCTGGAACTGGCTGTGGTTTCGGCGCAATAGGGGCAGCGGCGGGTGCCACAACCGGCGCAACATCGCGTGGCTTTACCGGCAGATCGTCCTCTGAGAAGGGTGAAAACCTATCCGCTGCCCCGAAAGTCTCTCCCATGCCACGGGGCGCTTGAGACAGTTCTGAAGAAAACTCGGCCTTCTCGGCAGAGGTGTCGGCCTTGGGTTCAGGCGTAAGATCAAAGTTTGGTTTTGGAAGGTCGAGCGTGAAATCATCATCTGGAATTAAGAAATCCGCAATAGCCTTTTCAGGCTGTAATGGCTCATCCGGCGCGGCCTCAAAAGGGGCCTGCGCGGGCTGTTCGACCGGCACATCTGCTGCGCTGGCGTCGTCGGAAATCGCCGAACTCAGGATCGCCTCGAACGGATCGGAGACGTCTTCGATAGGGGGCGCGGAGGGCGTAACCGGAGGAGCCGATACGCCAGATTGATTGGGAACACCTGTCTGAAACCGCGCAAAGTCGGGTGTTTGTGCCGCCTGACCTTTTGCAAGATGGCTGTGGCCAGGGGATTGGACATTAGATTTTGCATCCTTGTTCAAGAATGCAGCACCGGGCGGGGCTTGTACCGCTTGGCGGTGTTGTGCCGTTTTTGGTGGGGCAGCAGGCGTGTTTTGCGGGGGCTGCGTGGGATCCTCAGCAGGGATTTCTACTGGCGGGGTAGGGGGGTCGACCTCGCGCAGACGGGCGTGGATGACATATACCCCCACTTGAATCCGGTCCCCATCAGCTAGGTGATGGGGGCCGTCAACCCGGTCTTTGGCACCATTGATAAAAGTGCCATTGGTCGAAAGATCATGGAGATAATATCCGTCTTCTTCCCACAGGATATCGAAATGATTGCTGGAAATATGCCGTGTCTGATCAGGCAGAACCCAATCGTTTCCTGCCTTTCGCCCGACCTTTATTGAGGTTCCAGTGCTGCTGAATGTCGCTTCTGTTTCCAGATCATCATCCGCGTGACTTTCGATCGTGAGTGTCAGTGATTCCATGTGAAACGACTGCCCTTTGCGGTTAGGTGGGTTGGTCGCTTTGCGCGCTTAATGGACCCGGAAAAGTCCGGCTGCTTTGTCTAGAACCTGGTCCAGATTGCCTTTTCGGTTTTCTGTCCCGACCTGCCCGATCGCCCGCAAAACCCCCGCGCTTACCGCGCGCGGGGTGCGCCAAGATGGCACCGTGACAAGGTCGTTGGGGGCCAATGGGCCACCCGACCAACCGACGGCAAGCCCCAGATAAACCGCCGCTGTCTTGCGAGGTGCAAATAATGCCATCTGGAATGTCTTCCAGCGGGCTTCGGTGGTTTGCGTTCTAAGCCATTCCACGACCCCGTTCACAATCTGCGTGTCTTCAGCAGAAAGATCACCTTGCACCGACAGCACAGAATCCAGCCCCCATTGCACCGCAGCTTTGGGCTGAAGCGCAAAAGCAGTAAAAGTCACCGCATCTTCGGGGGTTTGGGAGGCACGCAGCATTTCAAGGAAGCTGCGGTACCCATCCGCATCGTTTGGCCGGCTCTTCAGCAATTCACCGCATTGAGGGACTTGACCGAATAAATCGGTCAAACGGTCAAAGCGTATCGCGCGCGCCGGAGGCAATGTTTTTTCAGAGTTAAGATCGTCCATTTAGGCCGTCATATAAGTTGCTCTATTATTCTTGTAAAAGATAGTGCGACGGGAGGAGCGACAGGTCAATCTATTAGTGCCGCATTGAAAGATTGATTTATATGGGCTTTTGCGCTGCACAGCAGCATTCTGGCTGCCATGATCAGCGTTCTGCAGAAACCGCTTGGTGGGTCGGATCGGGTCTGAAATCTATTCGAGTTTATTTGCAGATGCTGGAATGCCGCGTCTCGACGGGCGTCCCACTTCGTTTTGCTATGACAGACCCTGCTTGATCTATTAAATCAGCAGATTTCAACGCAGGAAAAACCCAGGTTGCCATCAGGTTGGCAGGGCTAAAGCGCGCTCAAGCCCTTGAGCAACCACACTTTCAATTAAAATACGCGCAATTCGTTTACCTTCTTTCTATAGCCAAATGCATTTCCTGTGGTAAGGTCACGCCACGTAAACTGCCTGCCACTTGTGAAAATTACGCCCGGGGATGATATTATGGACATAGACCTGCTCCTTCAGAGTCGCGGGGAAGATGCGCCCAGCGGCGAAGACCTGGAGTATGATCCAGCGTTCACGGAGCTTGAGATTGTTGCCCAACCTGGCGAAGAACGCCAGATCGGTGATGAAATCCAAGCGGCCGAAGATCCGGACTACAAAGATGTTTCCGCAAAAGCCCTAGAGATTATGGAAAGAAGCCATGATTTGCGTGCAGGGATTTTTCTGGCAGAAGCCCAGTTGCGCCTGAATGGGTATGTGGGTTTTGCCAAGGCGACGACCTATATCACTGGCTGTCTGCAGCAGTATTGGGAAACATGTCATCCGCAGCTTGATGCTGATGACGATGATGACCCTACCATGCGGATCAATGCCGTTTTGGCGCTGACGGACGACAGCAGAATTCTGCGCGGGGTGCGGCGCGCGCCGCTGACCAAAAGCCGGACTTTCGGGGCGCTTTCCCTTCGAGACATTGCTGTTGCGGAGGGTGAGATTACGCCGACGTCCGATATGGATGTCGTGCCCGATTCAGGACAGGTATCTGCCGCATTCCAAGACACGGACGAAGACGAGTTGCGTGAAATCGCAGCTGCCGCAGCGCAAGCGCTGGCCGATATAGCTGCAATTGATGCAGTATTTTCCGAGATGACACCCGGTTCCGGACCCGATCTGGACCCGCTTTTAAAGCTGCTTAAGCAGGCCAATAACAAGCTTTCTGCGGCACTGGGCGGTGAGGTCGAGGTGGCCGAAGAAGAAGAAGGGGAAGTCTCTCAAGGCAGCGGAGCTAAGGTCGGTGGCGCACCGGCTGTCAGCGGTGGGGGGGGCATTAACTCCCCTACAGATGTTCAGAATGCGCTTGACCGTATCATTGGGTATTATGAAAGATGCGAACCATCTAGCCCGCTGCCTTTGTTGCTTTTGCGCGCGAAAAAGCTTGTAAATGCCGATTTTTTGACCATCGTAAGAAATATGGCACCTAGCGGTATAGAAAACGTAAACCTGATTGGCGGTTTAGAAGACGACGATTGATTTAGCTTTGACTCGGTGCCCGAGATCATTGACAAAAATATACATTTAACAGGAGATCAGACTGATGGCTGGGAGTTCACAAAAATTCATTGCGCGTAATCGCGCGCCCCGCGTCCAAATCGAATACGATGTGGAATTGTACGGTGCCGAAAAGAAGGTTCAGCTGCCTTTTGTCATGGGGGTCATGTCTGACCTCGCAGGTAAATCCGAAGTTGCCCAGCCTGCTGTTGCCGATCGTAAGTTTCTCGAAATTGACGTCGATAACTTTAGCGACCGGATGAAATCAATGGCACCGCGCACTGCATTTACTGTGCCCAACACGCTGACCGGCGAGGGCAATATGGCCGTCGATATCACGTTCCAATCGATGGATGATTTCACTCCCGCTGCGATTGCGAACAAGGTCGAGCCTTTGAAGGAATTGCTGGATGCGCGCACGCAGCTTAGCAACCTGATGACCTATATGGATGGCAAAACAGGCGCGGAGGAGTTGATTGCGAAGATTACGCAGGACCCAACCCTTCTAAAGACGCTTGCCGCCCAACCAGCGCCCAAAGCTGACAGCGAAAACCAGGAGTAAGAGATGGCCGAATCAGAAACAGAAGTCGCAGTCGGCGCGGAAGCCACGGCGTTCGGTTCCTCAGACTTTGAGAACCTGCTTAAGAAAGAATTCCGGCCCAAGTCCGATCAGGCGAAAACTGCGGTCGAGCAGGCTGTAAAGACGCTCGCAGAGCAAGCTTTGGCCAATACCGCCCTTGTCAGTGACGACGCCTTGCGGACCATCGAAAGCATCGTTGCCGCGATTGATAAAAAGCTTACGGAGCAGGTTAATTTGATCTTGCACCACGAAGAGTTCCAGCAGTTGGAATCGGCTTGGCGTGGTTTGCATTATCTCGTGAACAATTCCGAGACAGACGAGATGCTCAAGATCCGTGTGATGAACATTTCCAAAAAGGATATGCACAAGACACTGCGCAAATACAAAGGCACAGCTTGGGATCAATCGCCGATCTTTAAAAAGGTCTACGAAGAAGAATTCGGTCAGTTCGGTGGTGAGCCCTATGGCAGCTTGGTTGCGGATTACCACTTTGACCACAGCCCCCCCGACGTTGAGCTTTTGGGCGAAATGGCCAAGATTGCCGCCGCAGCACACGCGCCTTTGATCACCGGTGCAAATCCGACCCTGTTCCAGATGGACAGCTGGTCCGAACTTGCGAACCCGCGTGACCTGACAAAGATTTTCCAGACACCGGAATATGCATCTTGGCGGTCGCTGCGCGAAAGCGAAGATTCCAAATATGTCGGTTTGGCGATGCCGCGCTTCTTGGGCCGTTTGCCATATGGGTCAAAGACCGACCCGGTCGAAGGTTTTGCCTTTGAAGAAGACACTGACGGTACGGATCACAGCAAGTATGGCTGGGTCAACGCCGCTTATGGGATGGCTGTAAACATCAACCGGTCTTTCAAAGAATACGGCTGGTGTTCGCGGATCCGCGGTATCGAAAGCGGCGGTGCAGTCGAAGGCCTGCCGACGCATACTTTCCCCAGCGATGATGGCGGTGTGGATCAGAAATGCCCGACCGAAATCGCGATTTCGGATCGCCGCGAATCCGAGCTGGCCAAAAATGGTATGATGCCGCTGATTCATCGCAAGAATTCGGACGTTGCGGCGTTCATCGGCGCGCAATCGCTGCACAAACCAGCGGAATACGACGATGAAGATGCGACAGCGAACGCGAACCTTGCGGCGCGTTTGCCCTATCTCTTCGCAACCTGCCGCTTCGCGCACTACCTGAAATGTATCGTCCGCGATAAAGTCGGGTCGTACAAGTCACGCGAGGACATGCAGTCGTGGCTACAGGAATGGGTCAATCAATATGTTGACTTCAACTCTGCTACATCACCGGAAGAAGTAAAAGCGCGTCAGCCTCTTGCTGCTGCCGAAGTTGTAGTCGAGGAAGTTGAAGGCAACCCAGGTTATTATAGTTCAAAGTTTTTCCTGAAACCGCATTACCAATTGGAAGGCTTGTCCGTATCCTTGCGGCTAACCTCCAAGCTACCAAGCGAGAAGGGTTAAAACCCCCACAATTTGAAAGACAATCAAGTCACTTAACTCCATGAAAGGAATTTACCATGGCATTTGACGCATTTGCATACTTTAAAGGTTCGGACGTTGTCGGGGAAACCCAAGATGACGCAATGAAGAAGGAAAAAGCCTTCGAAATCATCAGCTTTGAAATTGGTGCTGAAAACAACATCAATATCGGCTCGATGACATCGGGTGGTGGTGCCGGTAAGGCGACCTTTAAAGAATTCACCATTACCAAGAAGACCGACACGGCTTCTGCGGCAATGTTCTCAAAGCTGTGCGAAGGCGCGCACTTTGATGATATGGTCGTTGAACTGCGTCGTTCGGGTGGTGCGGCTGGTGTGTCCGGCAAAACTTTCCTGAAATGGGAATTCAAGCTGGTCATGATTCAGGACATCAGCTGGTCCGGTTCTGACGGCGACGACATCTGCGAAGAAACAGTTGTCTTGCAGTATGGCGCGATGAAAGTGACCTACACACCGCAGGACAAGCAAGGCAAAGACGGTACGCCGAAGACTGGCGAATGGAGCCGCGTGCTCAACAAAGCCAACTTGGCCGTCTGATACAGACGCTTTTGTTGCTATGAAATCTGGACAAGCCTCTCGCGGGGCTTGTTTAGACCTGCGCTATGCCCAAACAGGAGATTGACCGTGCAAGCTGATGACCTTTTGAAAGCCGGTGATCTGGATGGGGCATTGGCCGCCCTTCAAGATGAAGTGCGCAAAGCCTCTGCCAATCCTGCATTGCGCATATTCCTGTTCCAGTTGCTCAGCGTACGTGGTGAATGGAAACGTGCGATTGCCCAGCTGAAATTATCCGCCGAACTGGATGCACTTGCCACACCGATGGCACAGACGTACCGCGAGGGTATCATCTGTGAAGTCTATCGCGAGAAGGTATTCGCCGGCGAAAAAGACCCTCTTATTTTTGGCGAACCGCAAGAGTGGATTGCCCTGATTGTTGAAGCGCTCAAGTCGAACGCCGCTGGCCGCCATGAGGAAGCTGCAAAAACCCGAGACCTTGCTTTTGAAGCAGCCCCAACCACCTCTGGCAAAATCGACGGACAAGCGTTCGAATGGATTGCCGATGCCGACATGCGGCTGGGCCCGATTTTGGAAATCGTTGTAAACGGCAAGTATTACTGGATGCCCTTTACGGCTATTTCGCGGATTGAATTCGATGCGCCCGCTGATTTGCGCGATGCCGTTTGGACCCCATGCACGTTGACAACCGCCAATGGTGGCGAAGTCGTAGGGTTGATCCCCACGCGCTATGCCGGAACGCTGGAACGCGGCGGCGATGCCGAAAAACTGGCCCGCGCAACCCAATGGGAGGATCTAGGGGCCGAAACATTTGCAGGGATTGGCCAACGCTTGTTTACAACTGATCTGGGCGATACCGCGTTGATGGATGTGCGTCTGCTTGAATTCGATACTGCCGAAACCCAAGCACCCGACGCCGTTGCCGACGGGGACTGATCATGTCTGACAAGATGATCGCAGAACGTTTGCAGCCATCCCTTTTGGACCGGCTCACCGACAACGAGCCATCAGATTTGAAAGAACGCCGCGAGACACGCGTTATTGACCTGCGCCAGTTGCGCGATATCATTCAGCGCGACCTTTCGTGGTTGCTGAATACTGAGAACGGCAATTCACAGATTGATCCGGAATTATATCCGAATGTCGCTGCATCAACGTTAAATTACGGTATTCGGAGCGTTTCAGGCGACTATTCAACCGCCGAAAGGGCCGAACTAATCAGGAAGTCGATATTGGGGGCCGTACAGGTGTTTGAACCGCGTATTCATCCCGGTTCCTTGGATGTGGAATTGCGCGTCGGCCAGGATGAAAGGCGATCCGTGGTTTCTTTTGATATCAGGGCCGATATGTGGGCGCAGCCGATGCCGATTGAATTGTATTTGCGAACCCAAGTGGATGTGACCACGGGCGAGCTTCAGCTGGAAAGAGTTTCCTGAGAGTTCCATGGATACCCGGATATTAAAACACTACGAGGGCGAACTGGCATACATGCGTGACATGGGGGCTGAGTTCGCGCAGGCCTATCCCAAAATCGCATCGCGTCTTGGCATGGATGGTGTCGAGGTCGTCGACCCCTATGTGGAACGTTTGCTGGAGGGGGTGGCGTTTCTATCTGCCCGTGTTCAGCTTGAGCTGGAATTACAATATCCGGCGTTGACGTCACATCTTTTGGAGATCGTCTATCCGCACTATCTTTGCCCGTCGCCTTCGATGATGATCGCAAATTTTGAACCTGATATGCAAAATGCGGCGCTGGCGGATGGATATGTAATTCCGCGTCATTCCGAATTGCGCAGCGCCTTGGGCGAAGACGATAACACGGCCTGCGTTTTCCGCACGGCGGCTGATGTAAACCTATGGCCGATCACCATCACAGAAGCTGAATATATCGATGGCCGCGGGGAATTGGTTGCCGCAGGTGTGTCGCGCGACACCGAGGCGCGCGCCGGCATTCGGTTGCGGTTGAACCGGCACGGTGGCTTGCCGATTTCAGAGCTGTCTATGGACAGTCTCGTTTTGTTTTTGAACGGCCAGGAAGGCAAGAACTGGGCGTTGCATGAGCTGCTGAGCACGCAGGTGACAGGGCTGGTCGGGCGGTCAACTGACCGGCGGGCTGACTGGATCACAGAGCTGCCGGGGAGTGGGGTGATCCCGAGGGGCTATGAGGCTGAAGAAGCGCTTTTGCCCACCCCGCAGCGCAGCTTTGACGGCTACAGATTGCTTCAGGAATATTTCGCCATGCCTGAAAGGTTCCACTTTGTGGAACTGACCGGGTTGTCGATGGCGTTGTCGCGGTGCAAGGGGCCGGATGTCGATATCTACATTTTGCTCAGCGGGGGGGATCCTGATGTGGCCCCCGGTGTAACGCCGCAGGCGTTTACGTTGAACGCAGTCCCCGCAATTAATCTGTTTCACAAGCGGTGCGACCGGGTGCATGTTACGACCTCGAAGGTTGACCATCATGTTGTCGCGGATCGCACCGCACCTTTGGATTACGAAATCTATTCGCTTGAAAGCGTCACCGGAATTTCAGCGGATGGCGAAAAGGATGCGCCGTTCAGGCCGTTTTATTCAGCGACAGACTTGACCGCAGCTGGTGACACCCATGCCGCATATTATACGCAAACCCGCAAGATGCGTCAGCGATCGGAAAAGGAACGTCTAAAAGGCGTTCGCACATCGTATCTGGGGTCCGAGATTCATCTTGCCTTGGTCGATTCAAATCAGGCCCCGTATTCGCCAAATCTTGACCAGTTGGCGATCCAGGCGATGGTCACAAATCGCGACCTTCCCTTGTTGTTGCCCACCGGTGGCAAAGACGTATTTCATCTGCCTGTTGGAGGGCCGGTCGCGCATATACATACGCCAGTGGGGCCGACACGCCCGCGCCAGACCTTGGCCCAAGGTGATACCGCCTGGAGGCTAATTTCGCACCTCAGCCTGAACTACCTCAGCATTGCTGACAATAATGCGAAGGACAGCGCTGCGGCATTGCGCGAACTGATCGGTATTTACACGCCGTCGGGCAACAAGGTTCTTTCAAAGCAGCTTGAGGGGCTGAATTCTGTACATACACGGCCAATTGTGCGCCGGATGGCAGACGAGGTGTTGTCGACGGCCGTCCGCGGTCTCGAGATTTCGATAACATTTGACGAAAGCTTTTTTGAAGGCACAAGCGCCTATGCGCTTGGTGCCGTATTAGAACGATTTTTTCGAAAATATGTATCCATCAACAGCTTTACAGAAACGGTGCTTGCCACCCAACAGCGCGGAGAGATTACCCGATGGCGACCGGAAACCGGTCTGGGGAGGATCCTCTAACCTCTCTTAAAGGGTTGGCGGACGCTCCGGAACATTATCACATTTTTCACGCTTTCCGTCTGCTGGAGGCTGCATATCCCGACGCACCGCGTATCGGGGATTCACGCCGGCCACGTGAAGAAGCAATACGTCACGGCCAAGAAGCCGAGCTGAAATTCCCGCCCTCGACTTTGGCGGAATTCATCCCGCCCAAGAACAATAAACCCGGTCGTTTGACGAACCGCTTTTTTGGCCTGTTTGGCCCGAACGGGCCGCTGCCGTTACACCTGACGGAATACGCCCGCGAACGGATGCGCAACCACCGGGACCCGACATTGGTGCGCTTTGCCGATATGTTGACGCATCGGCTGACAACTTTGTTTTACCGTGCTTGGCGGTCGGGGCAGCCCACGGCAAGTTTCGACCGTGATCAAAGCGACGATACTCAAAACAAGGTTGCCGCGATTGCCGGCTATCATGGCGCGCATTTGCGCGGCAAAGACGAATTGCCCGATCTGGCAAAACGCCACTTTGCCGGTTTGCTTGCCCAAGGGCCAAAGAATGCCAGCGGTCTGCAATCAATCTTGCAGGCGTTTTTTGGTGCCCGTGTAGAGGTGCAAGAATTCGTCGGCTGCTGGCTTGAGCTTGAAAAAGGGGACCGTTGGCAGATGGGGGCCCCGGCGCAGTTGGGGCGCACTGCCTCGATCGGGGACCGGGTCTGGACGCGATCCGCTAAATTCCGGTTGCGCATCGGGCCTCTGAATTATGAGGATTACCAACGTCTCTTGCCGGGCGGCAGTTCGCTCGGGCGGTTGCGGGCGATTGTGCGCAACTATGTGGGGGACGCGCTGGATTGGGATGTCAATCTGGTGTTGCGCGCCGAAGATATACCAAAAGCAAAACTGGGAGAAACCGTAAGGCTGGGGCAAACCGGCTGGATCGGCGAGAAAAAAATAACAAAAGACGCGGATGACCTTTATCTGGAACCCAATTTTCAGAGCCAAGCCGCACCAATAAATTGAAGGGACATTATCAATGACAGAAATTAGCCGCGTCGCCCTGTTCGGGAAACTTAACAGCCTCGGGTTCAAGGCAATCGAAGGGGCTACCGTATTTTGCAAGATGCGTGGAAACCCGTATGTCGAAGTTGTTCACTGGATGCACCAGATCCTGAACAATCAAGACAGCGACATCCATCGCATTGTCCAACATTTCAATCTCGACGCTGGCAAAATCGCGACCGAGATGACCTCGGCGCTGGATAAGCTGCCACGCGGTGCGTCGTCTGTCAGTGACCTTTCCAGCCATCTTGAGGATGTAATGGAGCGGGCTTGGGTCTGGGGGTCATTGTTGTATTCGTCAAATCAGGTGCGCACCGGCCACCTGATTTTGGGCATGCTGGAAACGCCGAACCTCAAGAACATTCTGATGACGATTTCGCCGACATTGGCGGACATCAAGGCCAG
>NZ_JBFEKM010000116.1:0-13708 GCF_041552635.1 Sulfitobacter sp. | reverse complement strand
GGACCAACCGGTGCGCGACACGATCAGCGGAATGCCATCAAGTTCAACTTCGCGTAGCCAGTAATATTTAAGGTCCATGATGCTGTCGCCAAAGAGCGCCTGCATGATCTCGCCGGATTTGGGCCCCTGCAATTGCAGCGGGGACACGTCAGGCTCACCAATGGTGACATCAAGGCCTGAATGGATGGCCACACCCTGCGCCCACAGCAAAATGTCGCTGTCCGCAAGCGAGATCCAGAAGTGGTTTTCCGCCAGACGCAACAGGATCGGGTCATTCAGGATACCGCCGGCTGCATTGGTGATCAGAATGTATTTGCACTGCCCGACCGCCATCTTTGACAGATCGCGCGGGGTCAGCATCTGGACGAATTTTGCGGCATCTGGCCCAGTGATTTCCACTTGGCGTTCGACCGCCACGTCACACAGGATCGCGTCATTCACAAGGTTCCAGAAGTTCTGCTCCGGATCACCAAAGTCGCGCGGGATATACATATGATTGTAAACCGAAAATCCCTGTGCGCCCCAACGCACAGTCGCATCAAAATATGGGGACTTGCGGATCTGTGTTCCGAACCCGAAATCGTCTGCTTGCATCATGTCTTCCTCCCTTGTGTGCCTACGGCCCTGATGGCCGAAAGCTTGGTAAATCCAAGGGTGGTTTAGCCTGGATTGCAGGCTGGGCGTGGACTAAAAAATCGTAGTTTTCAGTCCGATCAGTCCGATTTGCGGGCCTCAAATGGTCCGTTTGTTCAAAAACCGTTAATTGCCTTGCTTTGCGACAAGTTTGGCAAGGTTCGGCTGCGATGATTTGATCGTGCGAGTCACGATATAGGTCATGTATCTGTCGATCCCCAGTTCGGCGTCCAGCATGGCCTCCATCAGGCTTTGGAAAGACTTCAGGCTGGGGCAGATCGCTTTCAGAACATAGTCCATACCGCCGCCCGTTGCAGTACATTCCGTGATTTCATCGTGCTGCATGACAAACTGCTCGAACCGATCAAAGTTCGACTTGCGGTGACTTGTAAGCGAAATAGTTACGATGACTTGGGAAAAATCAGCAATCTGTTCGAGCGCGACATCAGCATGATACCCCCGAATGAAACCTGCGGCCTTCAGTCTGTCCAATCGGGCCCAACACGGTGTCGCAGAGATATTGGCGATCTCCGCCAGCCTGGTTTTGCTCAGTTGTCCATACTGCTGCACTGCACTGAGGATGCGAATATCCGTCGCATCAAGTCCAAACCGCTTCATCCGTTCGAAACTTTCTTTATAGCCCACCTGAACAGTGGCCACGACCAAGCCACAAAAAGCCTTCTTAACTATTCTTAGTGGGCAACCCCCGTTTCAGTAACCAATGTAGCGACCTTTCCTGCCCCGACCGCGACCAGAAGCAATCCCTTCTGCGATCATCTTGCGTTTTTCGCGTGCAAGCGCGCGGGCTTGTGCACGCGATACATCGGCGAGCGACCCAAGCGCATAGTCCGGTCATTGGCGGGTTGCTTGGCGGCGGCCCGCGTTAACGGTGTCAAATTTCTGCAGCCGGGCATCCGTTTTTGCCCTCAAGTAGGGTTTGACGCCTTTTGGCTATCTACAGTCTTGCCGTCCCCCTCGGACAGGATTCTGATGGTGCGTGTCGGAAAGGCAAAATCCAAATCCAGACTGCGTGCGAGATCGACAATGTCACCGATCAAATGGTGTCTGGCCGCGATATAGTCCTCGTAGTCAGCAAGATTGAAGTACCCCCAGAGCTCTACGTTCAATGCCGACTCGCCAAACGATCGCAGTCCGACATATCCCGTCGTGTCATCCGCAGCGGGCTGCGCCAGATAGACCTCCCGCAGTCGGGTCTTGAACGCGTCAAGACGCTCGCGGGGGGTGTCGTAGTGCAAGCTGATTTCAAGGCGTATCTTACGCTTGCGCCGTTGCCCCCAGTTCACGATCGCCTTGTCGGTTAGCTGGGAATTTGGAATGACCAAAAGAGAATCGTCGAAGGTCCGCATGCGTGTTGACCGAAGGCCCACATTCTCGACCGTAGCCATCTGGCCTTCGGTTTCGATCAGATCGCCGCGATGAAACGGTCGGTCGCTCATCAGGATCGCACCGCCGATCAGGTTGCTGACGGTATCGCGCGCGGCAAAGGCCAAAGCGATGCCGCCGACCCCAAGGCCCGCAATGACGCCCTCGTAGGGGATGCCTGTGATGTCTGCGATGGCGATGATCCCCGCGGCTGCGACTCCGATCTTGAGCACCCCGGTGACCAGCGACACAGCGATTTCATCTACAAATCCGCTTGTGCGTTCGGACCGCCGTTGAAAATACCCGCCGAACAGATCGATAGCGGTATAAAGCAACCAGCCAAGTGCGGTTGCTGCAGTCGCGGCAAGCACAACGGTCACTGCACCAAGCACTGTTTCAGCCAATCCAGTCCAGGTGAACATCAAAACGGCAAAGCCAGCGCCCACCAAAAGTGCTGTCGGCTTGCCGAGCCGTCGGGCCGCCCCGACGCGCAAGCCGCGTTCAGCCCGGCGCAAGCTTCGGCTTAGAAACAGGGATACGCTCTTTCCGGTCAGCCAGCCAAGGACGACAGCAAATACAGCCGACAGCGGAATGACCAGCCATTGCCAGATTTCCAGAGGACCCGGGCGCGCGAGAAGGGCAGGGAACACTGCGCGAATACGCTCGCGGATTTGGAAGAAGCGCGTGATCGGCTCGGACGCGAAAACCCCGTCAGCGACTGGAAGTTCCTGCATCTCGGCAAAAAGCTGCGGCGCGTTGCGCAGGGTCTCTGCCGTGAACTTCCATTGGGCGGGCTCTCCGTTAGGTCCGGGCACTTGTTCTATGACGACCGAACCCGCTGGATGTCGGTAAAAGACGTAGGGTCCGGGCCGGTTGGGATTATCGGAAATCTCCTGCCACGTCACAAAGCCAGCCCGGTCGATGATCTGTTTGAGGTACTCCGCCAGCAACGGTGCCTCGAAGCTGTAAAGCCTTGGTGGCAAGAACGAAAGATCGAGGGTCGCCAGCGCCCGTTCACGTCCTGCGTTGCGCCAGTTTCGCATACCCTGAAGGAAGTCGCGCATCGCACCGCGCGGGCTTTTGGCGGCAGCCTCTTTCAATTGCGACAGCGTGTCATGGCCAAGTGCCGCGACCATGATGTCTAGATCCCGGCGCAGTTCAGCGGCAGCCGGGACCACGACAAACCACGCATCACCAAGTTTCCGGAACCGTATGTTGTATTCAAAATTGCCCGCGGCGGGACCGATGGTAAATTGGGCGGTTTCACCCTCAACAGGACGGGGTATGTCGTAGATGCGGAAGGTTGATAGGTCAAACAAGGTCCACAAAAGGCGCCTGCGGCGGCGCTGATCGCGCTCGTCCGAGGGTTGGCCAGCATAGAGCAACAGCGTTTCAGCTGCGTTGCCCGCCGAAATATCGCCTTTGTAGACGGCAGCGTTTTCCAAGTAGACCAGAGACCGAAAAGCGGCACGCGGGGTATCACGGGTGACGCTAACCAAATTGGCACCGGCTGTTTCAGAAACCTTCTTGCCGTTCCAGTATTCGCCGTCAACGAACCGACCGGTAAAGCTCTGCCCTTCCTCGGACAGGGCGAACAGAATAGGCCCCGAGGTGCCATCTTGAAACCATGACCCACGCAGGACCCGACCGTCAGTGCGCGCCTCTATGCGGCCGTCACCCGGTTCATAGGTCCCCGAAACCGTACCGCCTTGCTGTTGCAGCAGCATACGCGCTTCGCCGTCGCGCCAATAGGTATCCCAGCGACCGGACCAGTCGCCTGTACCCTGAGCCCACAAATGACTGGAAAAGAACGCGAATAAGAAAGCGCAAAGAACGCCGATACGGACCACGGGTTAATGCCTCCTGAGGATGTCTGGTCACAACGATAAGCAGTTTCTGGAGTATGTCCACTCTTGCACGGCCTGCGGAAACGGTCTTTTCGGTGCAGTCGGTTCGGTTGAATGAACGTGCGAATTGGCGGTGCCGCCAAAGCATTCCGCGTTCCGACGGCTCGCAGGCAGGCATCACTCCTCAGCTAAGAGAAACATCCAGTTTTTGAGATCCTTCCAAGGACGTAAAGTTGGATGCCCATTTGCAACGCCACGAAGGGTAGCCCCAACGCCTCTCGGAATAGATGTCGCACTTATCACAGAATGCCGCGTGATGCACTTGGCTAAGCCATTGCGACAGAGCAGACAAACTTCGACATCCACTTAGATTTGGAATGAGGTCTATGCCAGCGTCAATTGGGGTGGCGTGTGCCTGTTTCAGAAATGAGTTGTTTGATGCTCCGCGTGTAAGTCTGGGGTGCGGCGCTTTGCGCCTTGTGTCGGTATTGTTATCGAAAATGCTCCGGTATACTGCACACAGCATGAGAATGCCTTTGTCGCCAAATCTGCGCCTGATTGCGGCATGGGTGCTGTTGTTTCCCTTCTTTGGCGTGTCTTTGATCGCCAACGGCATCATGCCAATGAAGGCGTCAAACGGGGCCATCATGCTTGTCATCTGCACAGGCGAGGGCATGGTCAAAATGGCCTTTGACCCCGTCACAATGGCACCTGCCCCTGAAGCAGATGATGGCACGGGCGGGCCCTCAGAAACTTCCTCCTGTGACTGGGCCGCGTCACATCCAGTGTTTGATCTGACCACTGGAACGATGCTTCAATCTAAAGACCTATACCTGAAAACGACCGCGCCCCGCCTCAGCGCAACGGTGTTGCGCGTTGCTGAAGCCACCGGACTACCACCATCGACGGGGCCGCCTGTCACGTTTTGAAAGCCACTAGAACCTAAACTTTCAAAACGGATATAAATATGACCATGACCACCAACGGGGCACATGCCCTGGGGTCCACTGCGCAAAGCGCAGGGGCTTCTAATCTCTATCGCGCAGTTTGGCGTTGGCACTTTTTTGCAGGGCTTTTGATTCTGCCCTTTTTGATCACCCTGTCGATTACTGGCGGAATCTATCTGTTCCGCGAGGAAGTGGATCAATTTATTCATGCCGATTTCATGCAAGTGACACCCTCTGATGAGGAAAGGCTTGCCCCGTCGCGCATCATTGATGCGGCTTTGGCGGCTCAACCGGGCGAAGCGATAAAATACACCGACCCCGCGAACGACGGGCTTTCGACCCAGATCACGGTTCAACCCGAAACCGGCGGGCGCATTGCTGTTTACGTCGACCAATACACCGGTGACGTGCTGGAGGTGAGGCCGGATCGCAGCACCTTTGCCTGGACGGTGCGCTATCTGCATTCCTTCCGTTATTTTGGGTCAACCCCCAGAATGTGGATCGAGATCGTCGGAGGCTGGTCTATCCTTTTGGTCCTCACGGGGGTCTATCTGTGGTGGCCAAGGGGGCAGCAAGGCGGCGTTGTTTCGGTGCGCGGTACACCCAAACGCCGGGTGTTCTGGCGAGATGCCCATGCTGTAACGGGCATTTTTGTAGGAGGCTTCATTATCTTCCTTGCGGTGACGGGAATGCCTTGGTCTTCGGTCTGGGGTGCACAGGTCAATCAATGGGCGAACGGCAGCAATTTCGGGTATCCGGCTGGCCTTCGCACCAATGTGCCCATGTCGGATGAGCATCTTGATCATGTTGCAAAAACCTCATGGTCGCTTGAGCAGGCGCGCATTCCCGAAACGGCCCCGCCAAAAGCAGGGATGAAGACGATTGGACTGGATGAAGCGGTTGCCAGCCTTGGCGAAATGGGGCTGCATCGGGGGTATTCCGTTGCATTGCCCAAGGGCGAGACAGGGGTCTATTCCGGCTCGGTCTATCCCGATGATCTGGCCCAGCAGCGCGTGGTTCATCTTGACCAGTATTCAGGCAGCACGCTGATTGATATGAGCTATTCGGATTATGGTCCTCTGGGCCGCTGGCTGGAATTTGGGATCAACACGCATATGGGGCAGACCTTCGGTATATTGAACCAGATCGTCCTTCTGCTCGTGTGTGCAGGTATCGTCTTTCTTGCGGTTTCGGCGGCCGCGATGTGGTGGAAACGCCGCCCCTCGGGAAGCTTGGCGGTGCCGCCTTTGCCCTCGGATAGAAAGGCCTTCATAGGGCTTTTCATAATCTTAGGGATCGGGGGGCTGATTTTTCCGCTAACCGGCTTGTCCCTTCTGGTCATGCTGGCATTGGATCTGATCTGGATAAGGTTCAATCCAAAAGCGGCCCTATGACGGCATAGACAGGAACGGGCAGCCTCGGGAAAGTTGCCCGTTTTTCCATGCAAAACCCTATTTTGAACGTTCGGTTTGGCAACCTTCGCGAAACTTGAAATTAGCGCAGGTGTAACGAACGGCAGGTTCGAGCCCATCGTCACCGATGCTGCGGATGCACGAAAGTCTGCTACGGTGAAGCGGGCAGAATGAGGAGTGTTATAAAGTCGGTCGATGAGAGCCCGTTCCGACCTATTTCGGTGACAGCCATGTTCCGACGAAAACTTGCCGAAAACCAAACAATGTGGGGAACAACGATACCTCTCATAGGGTTTATCAAAGCCATCATCTCTGAGACAGCTAACTATAAGGAAGAACTGGAATGCCCCTTGTGAGAATCGACATGATCGAAGGACGCTCCGACGAGGAACTTCGGACGCTTCTCGATACGATCCAGAACTGTGTGGTCGAAGCTTTCGGCGTTCCCGAAACGGACCGCTATCAAATCGTCCATGAGCACAAGCCAGGTCGTATGGTCTTTCTTGATACAGGACTTGGCTTCACACGTAGCGAGCAAAGGATTTCAATCCAGTTTTTTACCAGTCCGCGAACTCACCTTGAAAAGATAAATTTATATAAGCTCCTCTCCGAGGAACTTGAAAAGGAGTGTGGACTCGATCCAAACGATCTTTTGATTTCCGTTTTCACGAACCGGGAAGAAGATTGGAGCTTCGCACACGGCGAAGCGCAATATGTGACTGGCCGGCTTCCGTAAAAACTGCCTTGGTACTCGATGGGTTATGGCCGCGGGTCTATTTATGATGTGGAACCTCGATGCCTGGTGCCGTTTGATAAGAGCGAATCTGCCATTGCTGCTAGCGCAGCTAATTCACCCCATCCGCTGAGCAGACGTCGGTGCAAAACGCAGCGAAAGTCGGGTTTCCGCCCCTGGTGTCGAGCGGCGCGAACGGCCCAAGGCAGACATTGGAATTATCCGGAAATTGAGTTCGTAATTCCCCTAAACCAGACATTGGTCAATCTTCCGGAATTCTACTCGATTAGTCATCGTGCGCTTGTATTTTTTCCAAAATCAGGTAACTTTTTATGATGGTACTTGAGGGCACGAACCATGAATTTACTGTGCGGAAAAACGAGTGTCCGGGTTTGATGCGCAATCTTCGAATTGACAGTATTGAACAGGCCGAGCGTCTTGTTGAAGAGTTGCATCTTGATGCGGAACGTATGCGCGATTTCGCTGAATCGGGATCGGATTGGTTCTTTGAGTTCGATAGCGAATTAAGGTTCTCATTCGTCTCAGGCCAGCTAGAACAAGTGATTGGCATAGAACCTAAATATCTACTTGGTAAGACGGTTGGGGATTTTTCCAAACACAATCGGCTTGCATCAGAAGCCCATCTTTTTAACGACATTAGGGCCAAAATGATTGCCCGTGAGAACTGGAAGGATCTCACGTTTTCGTTTGTCCGAGATGATGGCAAGCACCTAACACTTAGAACCAGCGGCAAAGCGTTCCATGACAAGAACGGAGACTTTGCAGGCTATCGCGGCATTGGGCGTGACATCACCGAGCAGGTGAGCAAGGAAAGCCGTCTTAAATCACTGGCTCAGATTGTCGAAACTTCGCTTAATGAAATCTATATGTTTGATGCCGACACGCTGAAATTCATTCATGTGAATTATGGCACCCGCAAAAACATGGGTTATTCCGACGCAGAATTTCGCGAACTGACACCCGTCGATATCAAGCCTGACATGACGCTCGACGCGTTCCAAATGATTGTCGAGCCGTTGAGAAACGGGAGTGAGCAACGTCTGATATTCGAAACTGTACACCAACGAAAAGACGGTACCGTCTATCCTGTCGAAGTGCATTTGCAGCTTGTTCAGTCGGGTGCAGGGTCTGCTTTCGTTGCAGTCATCCAAGACATCACAGTGCGTAATAAACAAACGGAAGCGCTTAGGCTGCGCGACCGTGCAATTGCCGAGGTAGAGACCGGCATCCTGATTACCGATGCCGGGCAGGACGACAATCCGATCGTCTATGCCAACAAAGCCATGGAGCGGATGACAGGCTATACAATGCAAGAAATGCTGGGCCAGAATCCGCGTTTTTTGCAGGGTGATGATCGTGTGCAACCGGGCCTTGAGCGTATCCGGTTTGGCATCAATAACGCGGTCCCAGTCCGCGAGACACTGAGTAACTATGGCAAGGACGGTTCACGGTTGACAGTTGAAGTCAGTATCTCGCCGGTGCGAGACGAGAAAGGCAACGTGTCTCACTTTATCGGTGCGCAATCTGATGTGACCGATAAGCTTAATACTGAAGAACGACTGCGCCAGTCTCAGAAAATGGAGGCCATTGGTCAGCTCACAGGCGGAATTGCACATGATTTCAACAACCTACTGACAGTCGTGTTGGGGAACTGCGAGTTGCTTGTGGATCGCGTTCGAGGGGATGATTTTGCAGGAAACCTTTTAGCCGAAGCAATAGGTGCAACAGAAGCCGGTGCAAGCCTGACCAAACAGCTTTTGTCATTTGCGCGCCAGTCGCCGCTTCAACCAAAGGTAATGAACCTGAACAATCTGGTTGAAGACTTGTCTGACATGTTGATCCGCTCACTTGGGGAAACTGTAGAACTGAGCAAGAAACTGGCGTCTGATTTGGGAAATACGCTTGCAGACCCCAGTCAAATCAAGAGCGCCATGCTTAATCTGGCGATCAATGCCCGAGACGCGATGCCAGAAGGAGGCCGTCTGACCATTGAAACCACAAATATGGTATTCACTGAGGGGGAGGCCTTTCAAAGCTATGGTATCGAGCCCGGGCAATACGTATGCTTGACGGTTTCGGATAACGGTGTGGGTATGCCTGACGCCGTAAAATCAAGAGTTATGGAGCCGTTTTTTACGACCAAAGAGCAAGGCAAAGGCACTGGCCTTGGGTTGAGCATGGTTCACGGATTTGCCAAGCAATCTGGTGGACATCTCGACATTTACAGCGAACTTGGGCATGGCACTTCAGTGAACCTTTATCTGCCTGTCGTAGGCGCAAGCGCAGACGAGGTCGCGATCGCCAATGGCAACGGAAACACTAACATTCAAGGCAATCAGACGGTCCTGGTCGTCGAAGATGACGCCCGTGTGCGCAGGACAACTGTCGCCCGATTGGAACAACTCGCCTACCAAGTTGTGCAGGCCGAAAGCGGGCCGCAGGCTTTGGACATTTTGGCCAAAAGGAATGATATCGACGTTGTCTTTACCGATATGATCATGCCAGGCGGTATGACGGGCGCTGAACTCCTTGTTCAAGTTCAAGACCTATACCCGCAAATAATGCAAATAATAACATCGGGATATGCTGAAGACGGCACTATACCCAATGACGGAACACCTTGCCTGCGAAAACCCTATTCCCTGGCCGAAATGTCAAAAGTGTTTCGTCAGCTCTCAGCTTAGATCGCCGGCAAAAGGGTCATCTAACAGAAGGTCGGCGACAGGACGCCAAGTCCGCCATGCGGACCTTGGTGCCGGCTGGCGACTTTCGCCCGAACTGCACTTTGCTCAGACAGCGAATGTCCGGTTCGGGGGGCCTCGAACTCTTGGCACACTGTGCGAATTTACCGGATCAGGTCAGCGCGCGTAAGCGCCGGTGCCGTCGCGTTTGTTTTCGCCTACGCCACGGATGATCTCTCCGATTTGGGCAAGCTGCTCGGAGAGTGGATGTGTGTTGCGCCACACCATACCGATCGTGCGCGTCGGCGCGGGGGCAGGGAACTTGACGATTGATACATCCGTTGAGCGCGCTTCGAGGTTGATCGCGATCTCGGGGATCAGGGTTACGCCCATGCCAGCCCCGACCATTTGTACCAGCGTTGACAGCGAACTGCCTTCCATCAGCTGGCGCGGTTGCGCTTCGGTGATTTTGCACACCGACAAGGCTTGATCGCGAAAGCAATGCCCTTCTTCGAGCAACAGCAAGCGCATCGTGCGCAGATGTTTGGGACTTGGGATCGGCTTTTCCGCATCGGCCATTGGCCGGACCAGCGCGAATTCCTCCTCGAACAGGGCAAATTCCCGCAAATTCGGTTCCGATATCGGCAGGGCAACCACCGCCAGATCAAGGCGGCCTTCCGTTAAATCCTTGATCAGGGCTTTGGTCATGGATTCGCGCACCTCAAGTTCCAGTTGGGGATAGCGCGCGGAAAGGGCCAGCATGATTTCGGGCAGCAGATAGGGGCCGACCGTTGGGATAATGCCAAGCCGCAAACGACCGGCCAATGGCCCCTTCGATGCGCGCACGAGGTCTTCGAGTTCTTCAACGGCGATCAGGATCTGTCTGCCTTTGGCGATCACGACTTCTCCGATGGCGGTCAGCCTGACTTTCGGGGTGCTGCGTTCGACCAAGGGCGCGCCGAACATTTTCTCCAACTCTTTGACCTGCAAGGAAAGAGCGGGCTGCGAGATTGAAGATGCCTCGGCGGCACGTCCAAAGTGTCGGTGGCGGGCCAATGCATCGAAATAGCGAAGCTGCTTGAGTGTCAGGTTTTTCATAAGCTCAGCTTATCGTATAGGTAAGATTATTCAATTTGATTTCATGCAAGCCGGAGGCCTATAAGAACGCAGAATGCGCTGGTGCGTTGTCATCAGCGTCACGTTCGAACAATTTTTTGGAGGATCCCATGGACGGAAACAATGTGAATGCGACGGGCGGATGCCCCGTCATGCACGGTGGCAATACGACTGTGGCGCGGCCTGTGAACGAATGGTGGCCGCGGTCGCTGAACCTTGATATTTTGCACCAGCATGGTGCGCGTACCAATCCAATGGACCCGGATTACAATCACCGTGATGCGGTCAAAGCGTTGGACTTCGAGGCGTTGAAGGCTGACGTGCACGCGTTGATGACCGACAGCCAAGACTGGTGGCCAGCCGATTGGGGCCACTATGGTGGCCTGTTCATCCGTCTGGCGTGGCATTCTGCTGGCTCGTACCGTTTGGGCGATGGCCGCGGCGGTGCCGGTGCCGGCAACATCCGCTTTGCGCCGCTGAATTCCTGGCCGGACAACGCCAGCCTTGATAAGGCGCGTCGCCTGTTGTGGCCGATCAAGAAGAAATACGGAAACGCCCTGTCCTGGGCCGACCTGATCGTGCTGTCCGGCACAATCGCTTATGATTCGATGGGTTTGGAAACCTTTGGCTTTGGCTTTGGCCGCGAAGACATCTGGGGCCCAGAGACAGACATCAACTGGGGCGATGACAGCGTTTTGATGGCACCGACCGAGGAACGCGTCACCGATGTTGATGATGCCAACAGCATGTACAACCCGCTGGCCGCGTCGCACATGGGGCTGATCTATGTGAACCCGGAAGGCGTGAACGGGACACCTGACCCGATGGAAACGGCTAAATACGTTCGCATGACGTTCTCGCGGATGGCAATGGACGACGAAGAAACCGCCGCGCTGACCGTTGGTGGACACACCGTTGGCAAATGTCACGGTATCGCCGCTGATATCGGTGATGCGCCAGAAGGTGCGTCGGTTGCAGACGCCGGTTTTGGCTGGAGCAATCCGAGCTTCAACGGCAAGGCGAACACAATCCACACATCGGGCCTCGAAGGCGCTTGGACCACAAACCCGACCCAGTGGGATCATAGCTATCTCGAACTGCTGCTCGGACACGAATGGGCCGTGACCAAATCCCGTGCGGGTGCGTTCCAGTGGGAACCTGTGAACCTTCCGGACGAACTGAAAGTCCCAGACGCCAGCGATCCGTCGATCAAGCACAACCCGATCATGACCGACGCCGACATGGCCATGAAGATTGACCCGATCTATCGCGAAATTTGCGAACGCTTCCTCAAAGACCCTGCCTATCTCGCCGAGACTTTCTCGCGGGCGTGGTTCAAGCTGACGCACCGCGATATGGGGCCCAAGGTAAACTACATCGGACCCGATGTGCCTGCCGAGGATCTGATCTGGCAAGACCCGGTGCCTGCCGGCAACACGGATTACGACGTTGCCGCCGTAAAGGCCAAGATCGCCGATAGCGGTCTGTCCGCCGTAGAGATGATCAACACTGCTTGGGACAGCGCGCGGACATTCCGTGGTTCGGATAAACGCGGGGGTGCCAATGGTGCGCGCATCCGTCTGGCACCGCAAAAGGATTGGGAAGGCAACGAACCCGCCCGTCTTGGCAAGGTTCTGGATATCCTGACGCCGATTGCCCTAGAATCCGGTGCATCTCTGGCAGACGTAATCGTTCTGGCTGGTACTGTCGGGCTTGAACAGTCCATCAAGGCCGCCGGTCACGCGATTGAGGTGCCCTTTGCCAAAGGCCGCGGCGACGCGACTGCTGAACAGACCGATGCAGACAGTTTTACCGATCTTGAGCCGTTGGCAGATGGTTTCCGCAACTGGCAGAAAGAGGCCTATGTCGTTCGTCCAGAAGAACTGATGCTGGACCGTGCGCAACAGCTTGGCTTGACTGGGCCTGAAATGGTCGTGCTTGTTGGCGGTATGCGGGTTCTTGGCACCAACCACGGCGGCTCCAAGCACGGCGTGTTCACCGACCGTGAGGGAACGTTGTCCACGGACTTCTTCGTCAACCTGACCGATATGGCCTACAGCTGGCATCCGGTTGAGCAAGACGGTCTGTTTGAGCTTCGTGATCGTAAAACCGGCGCGGTCAAATGGACGGCGACAAGTGCGGATCTCGTATTCGGCTCCAACTCGATCCTGCGCGCCTACGCCGAGGTGTACGCCCAGGACGACAACGCCGAAAAGTTCGTGTGTGACTTCGTTGCTGCCTGGACCAAGGTAATGAACGCCGACCGCTACGATCTGGTCGCTTAATACAATACCCGCCCGGGCAACCAGCTTGCCCGGGCGATACAATCGACTGCACTATACTCTACATTACAAACGCCTTCTTAGATGCCGGCCTTTGTACCGGACGGGGCAACCGCTTTGCGGTTCCTGATCCACCTTTTTGCACCCCAACCTCAGCCCTGACACGGATTGCTTTGCGCCTAGCCTTTGCTTTGCGAGTGATGAGTTGTTTGTTCCTGTGTCAGCAGGGGAGGGGAGGGGGCGAAATCCAGTCAGCCCCCGCAACAGAAGGAGCTGGACCTCATCGGGAGCCAGCCACATGCCCGTTTTCTAGCGATTTTTGAAAAAAGCGCAAAAATCTGAAGTTTTTTGAACTAATGGCTTGCAGGTCCCGAATAGTAGATCTATAGAGCCCCTTACCGGAGACGCAGCGATGCGGGTTTGGAGCGCTAGACGGGACGGACGGAGCTGAGAGGTTTTGTTGGTTTACGTAGCGGAGAAATTCTGAGGCATTGAGGCGGGGCGCGCTGGATTTTACGGCGCATCTTGGTTTCTTTTGTCTCGACGCTCTTTGAAAATTAGATATCTGAAGAGATATGTGGGCGGTTTGGTTCATTCGATGGATCAACCTCTACATATCGCGCTCCTAGGACTTTGGTTCGATGATGGAGTGT
>NZ_JBFEKM010000115.1:0-13824 GCF_041552635.1 Sulfitobacter sp. | reverse complement strand
TGCGCTGCAATTTATGTCGGGCGCGCGGCGGCAGATTTTTGTCGTTTTTGCCGGGTTCATGATGGTTGAACGCTTTGGCTTTGACGTCCACGAGATCACGCTGTTGTTTTTGGTCAACTTGATTGCCAACATGATCTTTGCCCCTTTGATGGGGCGCGCTGTCAGCTATTTCGGCGAAAGGCGCACTTTGGGGTTCGAGTATATCGGCCTTATCATCGTGTTCCTTGCATATGGTGGTGTGTATTATCTGGGGTGGGGCGTTGTCGTCGCTGCGACGTTATATGTTCTGGACCACATGTTTTTCGCGCTCGCGCTGGCGTTAAAGACCTATTTCCAGAAAATCGCCGACCCGCGCGACATCGCGCCGACGGCGGCTGTTGCCTTTACGATCAACCATATTGCCGCTGTTTTCCTGCCGGTCGGTTTGGGATTGCTGTGGTTGATATCGCCTGCTGCGGTATTCTTTCTGGCCGCCGGGATGGCGGGCGTATCGCTGGCGCTGGCGATGATGATACCGCGCCACCCCGCACCGGGCCATGAGACGATATTCGCGGTCCGCTTGGCGGTCGCTGCGCAGTAGCCAGCCCTTGACGGGGCGGGCCTGCAACCTTACGCGCCGTTTGAACCCTTTTCGGAGAGCAACATGACCACATTCACCGCCCTGACCACCCTTGAGGGACGCAAGCCCGCCTATGCATTGGGCGACGCAATGGAGAATCTGGTACCGGAGCCAACAGGTGTTGGCGTTTTCGAGATGGAAGACGGATCTGGCCTGTGGGAAGTTGGCGGCTATTTCGAAGAGGCCCCCGACGAGACTGCCTTGGCTGTGCTGGCCGCAGCGATGGGGGCGAAGCCTTTCGTCGTGTCGGAATTGCCTGAAACCGATTGGGTTGCGCATGTCCGCCGCGAACTGTCCCCGGTCGCGGCCGGGCGGTTCTTTGTCTATGGCAGTCATGACGCCGACAAGGTTCCTGCCGATTGTGAACCCTTGCTGATCGAGGCCGCAATGGCCTTTGGCACCGGACACCATGGCACCACGCTGGGCTGTTTGCGCGCGCTGGACCGCTTGGCCAATGACGGGATGGTCGGACAGAACGTGGCTGACATCGGCTGTGGCACGGCAGTACTGGCGATGGCCGCTGCGCGCATCTGGCCAAATCCGGTGTTGGCAAGTGACATTGACGAGGTGGCGGTTGACGTGGCGCGGGTCAATGCGGCGGCGAACGGGTTGTCGGACCGGTTGATCTGCGTCGAGGCAGCTGGCTTTGACCATCCTGATCTTGCCGCAAAGGCACCCTTTGATCTGATTTTTGCCAATATCCTCAAAGGACCATTGGTGGCCTTGGCCCCCGACATGGCCGAGGCGCTGGCCCCGCAGGGCAAAGCGATTCTGTCTGGCATCCTGAATGAGCAGGCTGACGATGTTATTGCCGTTTATGCACAATCTGGCATCAATCTGCTTCACAGAGAGATGATTGGTGACTGGACAACGTTAACTGTCCAAAAAATGCCCTAATTCCTTACCCGTTGACGCCTCAATTCGATGCAAATTGTTAGCGATAGGTGGGGTTATGCTGTATTATATGAGTGCAAGAGGTGGGGGCCTTAAGCATTTTGAGGCTACCATGGTTGAAACACACCAAAATTTTGGAAAACGTGTCGCCGACTTGAATCGTAAGAACGTATTGATGGCGAACGGCTATTATACGACGGTCCGCGCTGACGGTTTGGTCATTGCACGACCTGCAAAGCGCTCCATCGCCGTTCCATTTAAAACATTATTGTTTCTTGGGATCTTGTTTTTTATATTTAAGGCGTTGGTCCTGTCGTCCATAGGGCCGGGCACGTATCAGATCAGACTGGGCAAGCTGCAAAGCGGCACGGTCATCGAACAGGCAGGTGCTTGGGTGCTTGGAATTGACCCGGTCACAAAGGCGATTTCGACAAAGGTCGGCCCCATTTTTCGCGGCTGATCCATTTACGGGAGTATCTGGTGTCAAAATGATGCCAAGTCATTTTAGGCAGCACTTTTCAAAAAAGAAAGCCACGCTGACCGATGGGCAGCGTGGCTTATTTTTTAGTCCGGTGAACGCCCGTGCGGCGTCGTCTGCCCATCAGGGGTTAACGGATGAAGTGGTTCAATGCGACTTTGTCGATATCACCGCGCACAAGGCCGATATCGTCCAACTCGCGGTCTGACAGCGAAGACAATGCGTTGCGTGTTACGCGTGCATCATTCCAGGCAATGACATTGCCAGCGATGTCGCCAAGGTGCGAGAAAAAGCGGTTAACGGCAGCCGCTGTGCCATAGGTCGTAGGGGTCGTGTGGAAAACAGCCATTGGAGCCATCCTTCAAAAAAAATTAAGCCGGACGATCCGGCGTTGTGCCCATGAACTAGGCAGATTGAAAACTCCGTACAACACCCACGCGTGCATCCCTGACCTGCGTTTGCTGCATGGCAGCATTACCGCAAAGGCCGTTTTGAAATCTGGCAATAATAAGGCACCCGTGGCTGCCGTTTGGCCGCGCCAAGGCGTCGTTTTCGCGTCATTCGATGCGTGTCGTTGGTGAAATGTGGCCTTTCCAAGGCAGCACGCAAAAAACTTGGTGGATGTTCGCGTTTCGTGCTAACCCTGAAAAAACAAAAAATTTGAGGTATTCAAGCATATGATAAGGGTAATCGGCATTGATCCGGGGCTGCGCAATATGGGCTGGGGCATTATTGATGTGGCCGGAAGCCGACTCAGTCATGTTGCAAATGGTGTTTGCGTGTCCGAAGGGCCCGATCTGGGGTCGCGGCTGTTGTCGCTGCATGGCCAGTTGACGCGGATCATCATGACCTATCAACCGCGCTCCGCCGCGGTTGAACAGACCTTTGTGAACAAAGACGGGGCGGGGACGCTGAAACTGGGTCAGGCGCGGGGCATTGCAATGCTGGTTCCTGCACAGGCGGGGCTGGTCATCGGTGAATATGCTCCCAATACAGTAAAGAAAACCGTCGTTGGCGTGGGCCACGCGGATAAGGGGCAGGTGCTTCATATGGTGAAAATGCAATTGCCGGGGGCTGAAATCGCGGGGCCAGACGCGGCCGACGCGCTGGCGATCGCGATCTGTCACGCCCATCACGGCGGGGCCAGCACGTTGGCGCAAGCAGTCGCGAGGGCTATCGCATGATCGGCAAGATTACAGGTCGTATCGACTACCGTGCCCCTGATCATGTCCTGATTGACGTGCGCGGTGTCGGATACCTTGTCTATTGTTCCGACCGAACCTTGGCAGCATTGCCCGGCGTGGGCGAGGCAGTGGCGCTGTTCACCGATCTGGTGGTCCGCGAAGACCTGATGCAATTGTTCGGGTTTCAAACATTGGCCGAGAAAGAATGGCACCGCTTGTTGACCTCGGTCCAAGGGGTCGGGGCCAAGGCATCGCTGGCCATCTTGGGTGCACTTGGGCCGGACGGGGTCAGCCGCGCGATTGCATTGGGGGATTGGAACGCGGTTAAGGTGGCCAAGGGCGTCGGCCCCAAGATCGCGCAACGGGTCGTTCTCGACCTCAAGGACAAGGCCCCCGGTGTAATGGCGATGACCCAGACGCTGGCCGAAGCCCATGGCGACGTCGAAGCCGTTCAGGTGATCGAAACGCCAGAGCCGAAACGCCGGCCTGCGCCAGCCCCCAATCAATCCGCCCAATCAGAGGCTTTGTCGGCGCTTGGCAATCTGGGCTATGGCCCGGGCGATGCGGCGGGTGCGGTGGCGCAGGCTGCGGCAGACATACCCGACGCAGACACGCCGACGCTGATCCGCGCGGCGTTGAAACTTCTGGCCCCCAAAGGGTAGAGTGTCGGCAACGGCGCGTCTTGCGCCCACAAGCCTTGGATAATGCATGATCGAAAGTGACCCAACCTTGCGGCCCGACCCGATGCCCGGTGATTTCGACCGTGCATTGCGTCCTCAGATGCTAGATGAATTCGTAGGGCAGGCCGAGGCGCGGTCGAACCTCAAGGTGTTCATCCAGTCGGCCAAGCAGCGCGGCGAGGCGATGGATCACACGCTGTTCCATGGCCCTCCGGGGTTGGGGAAAACCACGCTGGCGCAGATTATGGCGCGTGAACTCGGCGTGGGCTTTCGCATGACATCGGGCCCCGTGTTGGCCAAAGCGGGCGATCTGGCCGCGATCTTGACCAATCTCGAAGCGCGCGATGTGTTGTTCATCGACGAAATCCACCGGCTGAACCCTGCGGTCGAAGAAGTGCTGTATCCTGCGTTGGAAGATTTCGAGCTTGATCTGGTGATCGGCGAAGGCCCTGCCGCGCGCACGGTCCGGATTGAATTGCAGCCCTTCACGCTTGTCGGGGCCACCACGCGCATGGGTCTTTTGACCACGCCGCTGCGCGACCGCTTTGGCATCCCGACGCGGTTGCAGTTTTACACCGAGGATGAGTTGTTCATCATCGTCGACCGCAACGCCCGCAAACTGGGGGCCCCCGCAGACGAAGGCGGTGCCCGCGAGATCGCCAAACGTGCCCGCGGCACACCGCGCATCGCGGGGCGATTGCTGCGCCGCGTTGTAGATTTCGCGGTGGTCGAAGGCGATGGCCGCGTGACGCGTGAATTGGCCGACATGGCCCTGACGCGGCTTGGCGTGGATTACCTGGGGCTTGATGGTGCGGACCGGCGCTATCTGCGGATGATCGCCGAGAATTACCAAGGAGGCCCTGTGGGGATTGAAACGATGTCGGCGGCCCTATCTGAATCGCGCGACGCGTTGGAGGAGGTGATTGAGCCGTTTCTTTTGCAACAAGGCCTGATCCAGCGTACCCCGCGCGGGCGGATGTTGGCGCAAAAGGCCTGGACGCATTTGGGGATGGCACCGCCAAAGCCGCTGACCGATTTGTTTGGCTGAAGCGACGGAGCCTTCGGCGAGGATTTTAGACCATTTGGAAGATGCGATGACACCACAAGAAATCGAAGCGTTGTTCACAAGAGAGGACGGAAATTTCCTGTTTGCACGCTGGGGGCGGCCGTTGTCTCCGGTGGTTTTCGGCGTAGATGATGCCACCTTGTCGGTCATCAAGGGGGCCTTGGAAGCTGTTTGCCATTTGGCGGGCCATCAGATGGCTGAGACGGACCCGGAGTTGGGCAGCAATTTTATGGTGTTTTTCTTTAAGGAATGGTCGGAGCTGCCAGAGGTGCCGGGGCTGGACCGGTTGGTTCCGGATCTGGGACCGCTGGTGCAAAAGCTACAAGCCGTCGAGGCAAATCAGTACCGCTTGTTCCGTTTCGATGAGGCGGGGGCGATCAAGGCGTGTTTTGTATTTCTGCGGATGGATCAGCACCTAAGTGCTGTGCCAACGCAAACCTTGGCGCTCAGCCAGATCGTTCAGTCGTTTTTGCTGTGGTCTGATCGGGCGTTCAAAGAACAGTCGCCTTTGGCTGTGGCCGAGGGAACGACCATATTACGGCCCGATATCGCGGGGCTTTTGCGCGCGGCCTATGATCCGGTTTTGCCAGATGCGGCCCAAGATGCATCCCATGCATTGCGTCTATTCGCGCGGCTGGACAAACCCCAATGACCCATTGCTTGCCGATCCGCGTGTATTACGAAGATACCGACATGGCCGGGATCGTCTACTACGCCAACTATCTGCGCTATATTGAACGTGCGCGCAGCGATTGGGTCCGCGAAATCGGCATTGACCAGCTTGAGATGAAATCTGACGGCGTTGTCTTTGCCGTGCGCCGGGTCGAGGCCGATTACCTGATGCCTGCGGTGTTTGATGATCTGCTTGAGGTGCGTACCTGGCCCACGTCAATTTCACCTGCGCGGATGGTCATGCGCCAAGATGTCATGCGCGGCGATCAACTGTTGTTTCAGGCTGTTGTCACGATTGTGTGCATCAATTCAGCCGGTAAACCCTGCCGATTGCCAGCGAAACTCCGCTCAATCCCTGTCCGGGCGGCAGATTGACGCCATATACCTAGCAATCAATATTGCACTCGGCTAAGATTGGGTCAAATAGCGCCTTGGAAAACAGGGCCGTTGAGGCGGAACAGCCCCCACTAGGGCGCAACAAAAGAGCAGTACTGATGGAAGCACAAACGCTGGCCGCGGCGAGTGAGATTGATTTCTCGCTCTTGGGTCTATTCATACGCGCGACATTCACCGTGAAACTTGTGATGATCAGTCTGATCGTGGCGTCCTTTTGGTCTTGGTCGATTATTGTGCAAAAGATCTTGCAGTACCGCCGTGCCAAGGCCGAGGCGGAACGCTTTGACCAGGCATTCTGGTCGGGGGAGCCGCTTGACGGATTGTACGATTCAATCGGACCTGACCCGGACGGTGCCGCCGACAAGATATTTGCGGCTGGCATGACAGAATGGCGTCGGTCGCACCGCGAAGACGGCGGCCTGATCCCCGGTGCCACCGCGCGCATTGACCGGTCAATGGATGTAGCCATCGCGAAAGAAGCCGAAAAGCTGCAAAAGGGATTGCCTGTGCTGGCGACGACCGGATCAACCGCGCCTTTTGTCGGGTTGTTCGGGACAGTTTTCGGGATCATGCATTCGTTTATTGAAATCGCGACCCAGCAAAACACCAGCCTTGTCGTTGTGGCCCCGGGTATCGCCGAGGCGCTTCTGGCCACAGGTATTGGTCTGTTGGCGGCGATCCCCGCCGTCATCTTTTATAACAAGTTGAGCGCTGATTCAGACCGTATCCTTGGTGGATACGAGGCCTTTGCCGATGAATTTGCGACCATCCTCAGCCGCCAGCTGGACAGCTGAGCCATGGCATCTGGTGTGATGAAAAAACAGGGCGGAGGCGGGCGCAGACGGCGTCGGGGCCGCGCACAGCCGATGGCCGAAATCAACATCACGCCGTTCGTGGATGTGATGCTGGTGCTGTTGATTATCTTTATGGTTGCGGCACCGTTGCTGACGGTTGGTGTGCCGGTGGAACTGCCCAAGACCGCAGCCACTGCGCTGCCTTCTGAGCAAGAAGAACCGCTGACCGTGACTGTGCTGGCGGATGGCACTGTGCAAATCCAAAAGACCGAGACCGCGCGCGATGATCTGATCCTCAAGCTGCGGGCCATCGCGGCAGAGCGCGCAAGTGACCGGGTTTTCCTGCGCGCTGACGGGTCTGTGCCCTATGCGCTGGTGATGGAGGTGATGGGTGCCCTGAACGGCGGCGGTTTTTCCAACATCGGGTTGGTCACGGAAACCGGTGGTCCCAAGCTTGACGGCGCAGGCGCGTCAGGCGGATAACCATGCATACCGGGCATTACATTTCTGGTGCGGGGCATTTGGGTTTTATCGCCTTCTTGCTGTTCGGGGGTATATTTACTTCCGAACCCGAGCCGTTTGAGATGCAAGAAGTGTCTGTAATTTCAGCCGCAGAATTTGATGCGATGGTTGCGGGCGCTCAGGCCCCCGATGTGGCCCCTGAACAGCCTGCCGAAATCGCACAGCCCGAAACGCCTGCGCAAGATCCGCAGCCCGCTGCAACGCCCGATGAGACGATCCAACAGCCGCCACCGGTCCAGACCGAAATGCCGCCGCCCGATCCGACACCAGATGTGGCCGAACAAGCGCCGCCCCCCGCAGCATTTGTCAGTGATCAGGCACCGGAATCGCCTGAACCCCCAGCCGAGGTTGCCGTGCTGGCCCCCGAAGTCGCGCCCACACCTGTGCCGCGTCCGGTTGACCGCGTCGCCCCCGAAGCCGTGGCCCAGCCCGACCCCGAAGCCCGCCCCGATGTGGTAGAGCAGCAGGCCGCGACGCCGGATGCCCCAGCTGAGACCGTGGTCGAAGAGGCGCAGCAAGCCACTGCCCCCGAAGAAGCGACAACCGAAATCGTGACCGAAGCTGCCGAAACGCCCAAGGCGGCGCCAACGCAGTCAACGCGCCCGCCTGCGCGTCGCCCGACGCCGCCCGCGCCGCAAGTCGCGGCCAAACCGGAACCCGAAGCCCCTGCGCAAAAGCCCAAACCGGCGCAGCCTGTTGAAACGCCTGCCAAACCTGCCGCAACGACGGATACCGATGCCGTAGCGGCGGCCTTGGCCGAAGCGTTGAGCAGCCAGAATACCCCTGCCGCCACCGCGCCCGCACCGTCGGGTCCGCCGTTGTCAGCCGGGGAAAAGGAAACGCTGCGGGTGGCAGTATCGTCATGTTGGAACGTCGGGTCCCTGTCGTCCGAGGCCCTAAGCACCACGGTTGTGGTCAGTGTCGCGATGAATCAGGATGGCACGCCGCAAAACGGGTCAATCACCATGACCGGCAGTTCTGGCGGGTCACAAGCGGCTGCCAATCAGGCGTTCGAGGCCGCAAGGCGGGCGATTATCCGCTGTGGCGCGCGGGGATATCAGCTTCCTGTAGATAAATTTGGCCAATGGCAGAATATTGAGATGACCTTTAATCCTGAAAGGATGCGCATCAAATGATTTTACGAGTATTGAGCCTCTGTCTGGCGCTGGTTTGCGCCGTCACGGGCACTGCGCAGGCCCAGCAAGGCCCCCTGCGGATCGAAATTACCGAAGGCGTGATCGAACCCTTGCCCTTTGCCGTTCCCAGTTTTCAGCCCGAAAGCGGCGAGGCGGGACAGATGTCCGTTGATCTTGCCCGCGTGGTGTCAGAGGATCTTGTGGGCTCGGGGCTGTTTCGCGAAATTCCGGCCAGCGCGTTTATCTCGACCGTCAGCGATTTTAACGCGCCGGTGCAATATGCCGACTGGAAGGCGATCAACGCACAGGCGCTGGTTACCGGGGCCGTGAATGTGTCGGGCAATACGCTGAGCGTAAAGTTCCGGCTTTATGATGTGTTCTCGGGGGCGGAACTGGGGTCGGGTTTACAATTTCAGGGTACCGTCGATGGTTGGCGGCGCATGGCCCATAAGGTTGCCGATGCCGTCTATTCCCGGATCACCGGCGAAGGCGGTTATTTCGACAGTCGCGTGGTTTATGTGTCCGAGACCGGCGCCAAGGATAGCCGCCAAAAGCGACTGGCGATCATGGATTATGACGGCGCGAATGTGCGGTATCTGACCGACAGTACGTCGATCGTGCTGGCCCCGCGTTTCTCGCCCACTGGCGACCGGATTTTGTACACCAGCTATGAAAGCGGCTTTCCGCGGATTTACGTGCTGGACATCGGATCTGTGCAGCGCCGCGTCTTGGAAAGCGCCGATGGCACGATGAGCTTTGCACCGCGGTTTTCACCGTCGGGGCAGACCGTGGTCTATTCGCTGACCCAAGGCGGCAATACCGACATCTACACCATGGACATCAATACGGGGCAATCGACGCGCCTGACCAATACCCCCGCGATTGAAACCGCGCCCAGCTATTCGCCGGACGGCAGCCGGATCGTGTTCGAGAGCGACCGGTCCGGCACGCAACAGCTGTATATCATGTCCGCAAACGGAGGAGAGCCGCAGCGCATTTCCTTTGGCGAAGGCCGCTATGGCACGCCGGTCTGGTCGCCACGCGGCGATCTGGTTGCGTTCACCAAGCAGAATAAAGGGCGCTTTCATATCGGCGTGATGCGTCTGGACGGTTCAGAAGAACGTTTGCTGACCGCATCGTTTCTGGATGAAGGCCCGACATGGGCCCCCAACGGTCGCGTCATCATGTTTGCACGGGAAACCCAAGGGGTGGGCGGGTCGTCATCGTTGTATTCCGTGGATATTTCGGGGCGTAACCTGAAACCCGTGCGTACACAGGAAGGCGGGTCAGACCCGTCATGGTCGCCCCTGCAACAGTAGAACAGACAGCGCCTTGGCGATTCCCATGCCCAAGGCGCTGTGCTAACGTCATCTTAACAAGAACACATGCCACATCCCAAAAAGGCCGAGCTTATGAACCGCATTTTGACAAGTACACTTTTGATCGCAGCGCTGGCTGTGTCCGCCTGTACCAACCCTGACCGCTTTGGTGCCGATGGCATGAACGGGGCCGGTTCAATGGCACCCGCAAATGGCGGGATGATCCCCGGCAGCGCGAATGACCCGTCCTCGACCGCGTATTTCCAGCAGGCCGTTGGCGATCGTGTGTTGTTCGAAGTCAACCAATCCAACCTGACCCCTGTCGGGCAGGCCACGCTGGACGGCCAAGCGACATGGCTGATCACCAACACCGATTATCAGGCGATCATCGAAGGTCATGCGGACGAACAGGGGACGCGCGAATATAACGTTGCCCTTGGTGCGCGCCGCGCTAATGCCGCACGCGAATATTTGATCTCGCGCGGGGTTGCGGGCAACCGTTTGCGCGTGGTCAGCTATGGCAAGGAACGCCCGATCGAAGTATGTTCGGCCGAAGCCTGTTATGCAAAGAACCGTCGCGCCGTGACGGTTTTGGCGGGCGGCCTGTCCAGCTAAGTCTAAACACCTGAGGATGATTTTTATGCGGTTTGTTGTGATGTTAGCGCTTGGACTGGCCTTTGGGCCAGTCACGGCACAGGCGCAGGATGCGCAGACCTTGGCCGACGTGCGGCAGGAACTGACGATCCTGAATGTCGAAGTGCAAAAACTGCGCCGAGAATTATCCACGACGGGCGGGGCAGCGGTGAACATCACGGGCGGGTCCGTGCTGGACCGCGTCAACGCAATGGAAAGCGAACTTCAACGCCTCACATCCAAAACCGAAGAGCTTGAGAACCGCGTGAACCGCGTTGTTGCCGATGGGACCAACCGGATCGGCGATCTTGAATTCCGTCTGGTCGAACTCGAGGGTGGCGATGTCGGCTCTCTTGGGGCGACATCAACCTTGGGGGGCGGGGATATGCCCGCCACCAACACTGCCCCGATTGCGCCAACTGCCCCTTCCACCAACACTGCCGAACTTGCTGTCGGCGAAGCATCCGATTTTGAGCGGGCGAAGGCGGCGCTCGCTGACGGTGACTTTCGCACCGCCGCAGACCAGTTTACGACCTTTAATCAGACCTACCCCGGCGGTCCGCTAGGGTCCGAAGCCGATCTGCGTCGCGGCGATGCCTTAAGCGGTCTTGGCGACATCCGCGAGGCCGCGCGCGCCTATCTGGCCAGCTTTAGTGGCGATCCCGCCGGGCCTGTGGCACCCGAAGCCTTGTACCAATTGGGGCGGTCTTTGGGGGCTTTGGGGCAGGTCCAAGAAGGCTGTGTCACATTGGGCGAAGTCGCAAGCCGTTTCCCCACCAGCCCCTATGTCGCCCAAGCGCAGGCCGAACGCACGGCGCTGAACTGCCAGTGATCTGGTATCCCTGATCCGATGGTGGCTGACCTGGCGCGTATGCTTGCCGACGGATTGCGAGAAAATCCCCCGAAAACGATCGGCGTCGCGGTATCCGGTGGCAGCGATTCACTGGCGCTGCTGCATCTTTTACACGGCTTTGCGACAGATCACGCCTGCACCCTGCACGTCGCCACCGTCGATCACGGATTGCGGCCCGAAGCCGCTGCCGAAGCCGAAATGGTGGGGGATATCTGCCACAATCTGGGCGTGTCCCACGAGGTGCTGCACTGGCAGGGGTGGGACCGCAGCGGCAACCTGCAAAACGAGGCACGCAAGGCGCGGTACCTGTTGTTGGCTCACTGGGGCCGCAGGCGGCAGCTTGATGTGATCGCCCTTGGCCACACCGCCGATGACCAGGCCGAGACGTTTTTGATGCGCTTGGCAAGGCGCGCCGGCGTTGACGGTCTGTCCGCGATGCCGCAGCGGTTTGAACGCAATGGCATGATGTGGATCAGGCCGTTGCTGCACACGCGGCGGGCCGCCTTGCAGGAATATCTGACACTCAACGGCATTAACTGGGCCGATGATCCCAGCAATGACGACACGCGATATGACCGTGTGCGAATCCGAAACGCCTTGGCGATTCTTGAAGGGATCGGCGTCGAAGCAGGGGCTTTGACCGTTGTGGCGCAAAATATGACCGGGGCAAAAGAAGCCTTAACCCATCAAATGCAACAAATTGCCCGCGATCATGTGTCGCTGCACGCAGGTGCCGTGGAAATTGATGTGGCAGGGCTGAATGCGCAGCCGTTCGAAATCCGGCGCCGCCTGATCGCCCACGCGCTGAAGTGGGTAAACGGGGCCTATTATGCGCCGCGCAGCGCTGCGCTTGGTGATGTGATGACGGCACTCGCCACAGCGCCCTCGGCCACGTTGCAGGGGTGCGAGTTGCGCCATCGTTCAGGAAAGTTATGGGTTTTCAGGGAGTTGCAGGCTGTGTCCGAAATCACCTGCAACATTGATACGCTTTGGGATGGCCGCTGGCGTATCACCCCGCCTGTGCAGTTCACCGGCAAAACAGACGGCTTAACCTTGCGTGCGCTTGGACCGGAGGGACTAATGCTTTGCCCCGACTGGCGCGACTTGGGGCTACCACGGGGTGTGCTTTTGTCTTCTCCTGCTGTCTGGCAGGACGCGCGTCTGGTGGCTGCCCCCCTTGCTGGGGCCTCGCAAAACTGGCAAGCAGTGCTCGAACGCGGTAAAGATACCTTCTTTGCTGTCCACATAACGCATTGAACATGTGCCCATCGCCTCTATCTTATAGGCAACGGGCGCATCGTCTTGGTGCAGTCCCCCGGATTTAGGAGAGTTTCCTTTGGGTAATATGCGTAATCTCGCCTTTTGGGTCGTACTGATGCTGCTGGTTTTGGCACTGTTCAATTTGTTCAGCGGTTCAGGCGGCGGTCTTCAGAGCCGTGAAATCAGCTATTCCGAATTTGTCACCGCTGTTGAAGCGGGCGATGTCCGTAATGTGACGCTTGATGGCGAGCAGGTGCGCTTTCGCCGTGCAGATGGCTCTGACTATGTGACGATCATGCCGCAGGATGCCGAAGTAACATCCCTGCTGATGGCCAATGACGTGCCCGTGCGCGCAGAGCCACAACAGCAGTCCGGTTTCCAGACCTTCCTGATGTCGCTGTTGCCAATCCTGTTGCTGATCGGGGTGTGGATTTATTTCATGAACCGCATGCAGGGCGGCGGCAAAGGCGGCGCGATGGGCTTTGGCAAATCCAAGGCGAAGATGCTGACCGAAAAGCATGGGCGCGTAACGTTTGACGACGTGGCGGGCATTGATGAAGCCAAAGAAGAGCTGGAAGAGATCGTCGAATTCCTGCGCAATCCGCAAAAATTCAGCCGTCTTGGTGGTAAGATCCCCAAAGGCGCGTTGCTTGAGGGCCCTCCCGGTACCGGTAAAACCCTGCTGGCGCGTGCGATCGCGGGCGAGGCGGGCGTGCCGTTCTTTACCATTTCGGGTTCCGACTTTGTTGAAATGTTCGTCGGTGTCGGTGCATCCCGTGTGCGTGACATGTTCGAACAAGCCAAGAAAAACGCGCCTTGTATTGTGTTTATCGACGAAATCGACGCTGTCGGTCGCCACCGCGGTGCCGGCTACGGCGGCGGTAATGACGAACGCGAACAGACGTTGAACCAACTGCTGGTCGAGATGGACGGTTTTGAAGCCAACGAAGGCGTCATCATCATTGCAGCGACCAACCGCAAAGACGTTTTGGACCCAGCTTTGCTGCGTCCGGGTCGTTTTGACCGTCAGGTCAGCGTTGGCAACCCCGACATCAAAGGTCGCGAGAAAATCTTGGGTGTGCATGCGCGCAAAACACCGCTTGGCCCTGATGTTGATCTGCGGATCATCGCCCGTGGGACACCCGGTTTTTCGGGTGCCGATCTGGCGAACCTCGTGAACGAGGCTGCGTTGACCGCTGCGCGTGTCGGTCGCCGTTTCGTGGCAATGATGGATTTCGAATCCGCCAAGGACAAGATCATGATGGGTGCCGAACGGCGTTCGATGGTTCTGACCCAAGATCAGAAAGAAAAGACGGCC
>NZ_JBFEKM010000114.1:0-13880 GCF_041552635.1 Sulfitobacter sp. | reverse complement strand
GGGTGCTCTCAATCTGCTCGGATACGGTGACGGGCACTGCAGGGTTGCTGGCTTTGGTCGGTAATGATCCGGTGATTGCAACGCAGATGATGCAAGGGGTGTTCATTTGGCACCTGCCGCAGGCATACGCTTCAGCGCATCGACAAAGAACTGGAGGAAGCCCTCGGGATGCTCGCTCATCGGGAAGTGGCCGAGTTCGTCCATGACCGAAAGGGTGGCACCGTCAATCGCGTCTGCCGTGCGCTTGGCGTCTTCGGGCGTACAGGTCAGATCATAGGCACCCACGATCAGATGCACGGGCGTTTTACCCGTGTCGATGTCACCCAGACGGGCAATCAGGCTGTCATCCTTGGTGTAGAAACTCAGGTCGCCACGGAACACCCCCGGGCCGCTTTGCATGAACATCCATAGTGTATTCCACCGCTCGGTATTGGGCGCAAAAGGCGAGATATTCGCAGAGACGAGTGCCGCACCCATTTCGCCGCCATGGGCATCGGGACGGTGAAACCAGTCAATATCATACCACGCGGGTTGAAAATCAGATGCCTCGATTGCGATGAACCCGCTGAATTTATCCGGATGCAGTGCCGCAAGTTGCAGCGCAATGCGGCCCCCCATCGAACAGCCCGCAAGCACAGGACGCTCAAGCCCCAATCCCTCGATCACGGCCAACACGGTCTCGATATAGGCTTCGGTGGTTAGCAGGTATTCTTCCGTCTCGAAACCCTCGGGCGGCAGGGACTTACCGTGCCACGGCAGATCGAAGGCGACCATCCGGTTCGTCGCCGTGATGCCCGTGTCATTCATCAGATGGCGCCACTGTCGCGTGTCCGCACCTGCCGTATGCAAGCATAAAACAGGACGGCCCTGCCCTGCTTCTTCAAAATAGATCCGGCGCGGCGCGCCCTCAACACTGACGGTCAGGTAGCGGCCTGTAATCGGTTCGATGCTCATGCGGCGTCCTTTCGTGCGGGACGCGGCAGCGCCATGAATTCTTTGAAAAAGCGCAGATTTTTGACGAGGCACAGAATGTCTCCATCAATGCTGCCACGGCCGATTTTCAACAGACCGAAGATGTCGTGAAATCCGGGCGCAGGTAGGGGCTGCCAGAATTGCTTGAGCGCATCTGCATCGGTACGCAGGGCGAAACGCCACGGTGTCTTGCGGCTGGGGCCTGCGGTCACTTGGGTCACGTGCCCCTTCTCGAAGGTCAGGTAAATCTCGTCATCGCCGACCTGAATAAGGACAGTCTCGGAAAACAAGCGCCCGAGGCGCAGCAGGTGCGGCGTGGCCTCCAGCTTTGCCTGCATGGTGTGGAACGTATCAATCATCTGGTTGTCCTCTTCAAATCCCTTGCATTGTGGTGCCACGAGGGCGGGCCACACCGCCATACCGATATGGGTATTACGCAATACCGCCCACGGCATTGGATCGCGCGCACCTTTCGCAGAGGGTTTGCGCCAAGGGTCGTCCGCTGCGGCGCCCAAACCGGCATCAACATTGCCACTTTGGAGGAAGAAAAATGGGTATCGTCAACATCGACAACATCAGCGACGTCGTCATCGCAAGCTTGGGCCAGCATGGTGACATCACCGACCGCCAACGCGAGATCATGTCATCCCTCATCCGTCACCTGCACGGGTTTTGCAAAGACGTGAACCTGCAGCACGGCGAGTTCCTCGAGGGTTGTGAATACCTCAAGCGTGCAGGCCAGACCTGTGACGAGAACCGCCAGGAATTCATCCTGCTGGGCGACATTCTGGGTGTCGAAGTGCTGGTGGATATGTTGTCCAATCCGGTTGATGGCCCCGAGAGCGAATCCACCGTGCTTGGCCCCTTCTACCGCGAGAACCCGCCGGTTCTGCCAAAAGGTGCCTCGACCATCAAAAAGCATTATGACAACGAAGAAACCGCCTATTTTGAGGGCTATATCCGCGATGCAAACGGCAATGGGGTAGCCGGTGTGCAGATGGACGTCTGGGAAGATGCGCCAAACGGCGTGTATGAAAACCTCGACCCTGACCAGCCGGAATACAACCTGCGCGGCCGCTTCGAGACGGACGAAAATGGCCACTATGCCTTTGTCGCCGTGCGTCCCGTGCCTTACCCGATCCCCGACAACGAAACAGCAGGTGAATTGCTGCGCTATATGGGGCACCACCCCAACCGTCCGGGGCACATGCACTTTATCATCTCCAAGGACGGCTTCCGCCCGCTGATCAGCCAAATCTACGACTCCGAGAGCAAATGGCTCGATGATGACAGCGTGTTTGCGGTCAAGGAAAGCCTGATCGGTACATTCAAAAAGGCCGCGCCCGAGTTGAAGACAGACCTCCATTTCGAGTTCGACTTTACAATCAAGTCAGAGGCCATCGCAGCCGAATAAACCACGAAATCTCCCTGAGACTGGCCTCCGCTGATGCGGGGGCCTTTTTTTGTGCAAGAACGCGGTCTAAGATAGCAAACCGCAAACGATTGCTTGGGAGGGCCTTTTGCGGACCATCGTATTTTCACGGGAGGGAAAATGAACTTCAAGCAGATGACCTATTTCATCGCCGTCGCGGAGGAGCTGCACTTTGGCCGCGCAGCAGAACGGCTGGATATGGCGCAACCCCCGCTGAGCCGACAGATCAAACAGATCGAGGACGAGTTGGAAGCGGTACTGTTCAACCGAGGGCGCAGTGCGATCAGCCTGACCCAAGCGGGCGAAAAACTGCTGGAGCGTAGCCGCGCAATCCTTGCCCTGCTGGACGACACAAAGCTGGAAATACGCAGGCTCGGTCAAGGAGCGGAAGGACGGCTGCGCATCGGCTTCGTCGGGTCCTCTACCTACGGGATTTTACCGAACATCGTAAAAGCGTTCCGCGCTGCCTATCCTGCGATTAATCTGAGCCTTCAACCGATGAACAATGCCCAACTGCGCCAGCAACTGGTGTCGCGCATGATTGATGTGGCCGTCGCGCGCCCCGCGCTGGACGATGCGGAATTTGCAGTAAAGCATCTGGTAAAAGAGGATTTGATTCTGGCGTTGCCCGACACGCTTGATACCGGCACGCGTGAGGTCGCTGACTTACGGCGACTGGAGACTCACAACCTGATCCTTTATCCGGAATACCCCCGCCCCAGCTATGCCGATACGGTGATCAACGCTTGCACAGATGCGGGGTTTCCGGTGCCAAAGCGCGTGTTCACGATGGATTTGCACACCGCCCTGAGCCTTGTTGCGATTGGCGAAGGGGTCTGTGTCGTGCCCAGCTCAGTTGGGTCAGCGCCACGTAACGGGATCAAGTTTCTGCGGATCGAACCCGAGATTTCGCGCACCTCCCTGTCCGTCAACTACCGCATCGACGAACAGGGCGTGCATGTGCAGAACTTCATTAAGGTCGCACAAAACGTGGCGCGGGAGGCGCGTTAAGGCACCCGTTTTCAGACACCCAACCATTTGTGCTGTGTCTCGACGTCGGCCCGGATTTCATCCGCGCTCCCGCTCCAGACGACTTGGCCCTTGCCCACGACAACAACATCATCGGCCAGCGATGTCGCAAAGCCGAAGTTTTGCTCGACCAATACCATCGACAGGCCGTCGCGGCGCAGATCCTGTAATTTGTCATGTATCAGTTTCACGATGATCGGGGCAAGCCCCTCGGTCGGCTCGTCCAGCACCAGCAAGCGCGGGTTCATCAGCAGCGCGCGGGCAATGGCCAGCATCTGCTGCTCGCCGCCGGACAACTGCATACCGCCATTGTCCATCCGCTCTCCCAGACGCGGGAAAAGTTCGACAACGCGGTCGATCGTCCACGGGCCATCGCCAAAGCGTTTCGACGCAATCTCGAGGTTTTCCCGCACGCTCAGAGAGGGGAAGATATCACGCGTCTCGGGCACATAGGCGATGCCGGATTTGGCGATGTCAAAAGGGCGTTTAGCGATGGGGGCACCCTCGAATGTGATTGTGCCTGATTTGGTCGGCAATAATCCCATAATCGTCTTGAGCGTCGTAGATTTGCCCGCTCCGTTGCGCCCCAAAATGGCCAGCACCCTGCCGGGCTTTGCCATGACGTTCATGCCATACAGGACTTGGGTTTCACCGTAGCCAGAATTCACTGCATTCAGTTCAAGCATCTTCCCAGCTCCCCAAATAGATTTCTTTGAGCAGGTCAGATCCGCGCGCAGCATCCGGCAGCCCGTCAAAAACCACCTCGCCATAGTTCAGCACGGTGATCGTATCGGCCACGTCAAAAGCAAGATCCATATCATGCTCGATGATCAACAAGGTCAGATCGCGCGGCAGGTTGTTCAAAAGATCATGGAACCCTTTGGCCATCTCCGGCCCAACCCCACTTGTCGGCTCGTCCATCAGCAGGACAAGCGGGCGGGTGGCCAGTGCCACACCGACCTCAAGCTGGCGCCGCACACCATAGCTGATCTGCGAAACCTTTGCATGCAGGAACGGCATCAGGTCGACCTGATTGGCAATATCCTTGACGATCTCGCGGACCTCCGCTTTGCCAAGGCTGTCGGACCACAACGTGGTCGCATTGCCCGTATGGATCGCGGCGGCAAGGCCGAGGTTCTCCTCAACGGTCAGCCCGTCGAACAGGGTATTTTTTTGATAGCTACGCGACAGGCCCTGCCGCGCGCGTTTGGCCACGGGCAGTGCAGTCACATCCTCACCCGCCAGATGCACCGTGCCGCTATCGGGCGTCAATTCGCCGACCAACTGGTTGAACAGCGTGGTCTTGCCCGCACCGTTCGGCCCAAGGATGACCCGCCGCTCGCCGCGCTCAAGCTTGAGCGAGACATCGCGGGTGACATGCACCGCGCCAAAGCTTTTGTCCAGATTGCGTGTCTCAAGCATCTTTTGTCACCTCCGTGGCTTTGGGTGTTGCCGCAGCAGATTTGCGGCGCGCCGCGACGAAGTCTTCGATAAAGCCAAAAATCCCGTTGGCACGACTCATCACCACACCAATCAAAATGAGGCCGACAATCAGGTGCCAATAGGTCGTTAGTGAACTCAGCTCGTGTTTGAGAACTACAAATACCGCTGCCCCCACCAGTGGCCCCACCAGCGTGCCAAGCCCGCCAAGGATCACCACGACCAGCGCTTCGCCCGAAACCGTCCACGCCATCAGGCCGGGCGAGATATACATGATGTGTTGTGCAGCGAGGACACCGGCAAAGCCCGCGATCATACCCGATAGGCCAAAGACATCTGCCTTTACCCGCCAAACGGTGAGACCGAGTGCGCGCATCCGCTGCTCGTTGTGCATCACACCCGAGAACGAGCGGCCAAGGCCCGAGCGCAGGATCATCACCGCCAGCCCGTACATCGCGGCAAGGGCGACAAGGCAAAACAGGGCGAATGTGCGCGTGTCATTCAGATCAACGCCGATCAAGGACAGATCAAGACGTTCGATCCCGCCCAAGCCATCATCGCCACCAAAAATCGGAGCTTCGAAAACATAGGAATAGGCCATCTGGCCAAAGGCGAGCGTTGCCATGATGAAATAGATGCCATGGCTGCGCGAACAAATCGCGCCGATGACCCATGAGATAGCAGCCGTAATCGCGACCGCCGCACCCATCGCAACAGGCGGTGTCAGGCCCGCAGTCGTGGACAGCACGGCATAGCCGTAAGCCCCTACCCCCATCAGCGCGCCGTGACACAACGATACCATGCCGCCAAACCCCGCGACCATATCAAGCGCCAGCACCAGCATGGCGAGGATGAGAATTTCGGTTAAAATTTCCAGCCCGAAGTACTGGGCCGTAAAGGCCTGAAACAGCGCACCCGATGCCAAAAGCACCAAGGCTGCATATCGCAAAGGCGTGTGATGGAACATGGTCTATCCTTTCGCCGGAAAGAGGCCCACGGGCTTGATCACAAGGACCGCAGCCAGCAGGGCGTAAATGAGAACAGAGGAGAGTTGCGGTGCCAGAACGGCCCCGAAGGTCTGCACAAAGCCGTAGATGAGCGACCCCGCAACTGCGCCTTTGAGCGATCCGAGACCGCCGATCACGATCACGATCAACGTGGGGATCAGGATTTGCAGCCCCATATCAGGCGTGACGCTGAGCAGCGGGGCAGCCACCGCACCAGCCAATCCCGCCAGTGCGCAACCCACGCAGAAGACGCAAAAGAACAAACGTTCAACGTTGATGCCCAAACAGGCGGCCATCTCGTCATTGTCGACGCCTGCCCGGATCATCGCACCGATTTGCGTACGCCCCAGAACGAAGGCGAGACCAGCCAGTACGACGAAGCCCAGAACAATGATAAACAAGCGGTATGTCGGATACTCGACGCCCAAGAACGCGAGCCGGCCTCCCAGCATTGCTGGCACTTCAATCGCAAGGGGCAGATCGCCCCAGACGATACGGGTCATATCCAACAGCACGAAGATCAGGCCAAATGTCACCAGAACCTGCGCCATCGGCCCTGACTTGCGCATCCGCTGGATAAATCCGGAATAAAGAAGAACCCCCACCCCCGCGACAGCCACGGGTGCGAGCAAGAATGCCGCCCAATAACCCCACATACCAGCAACAGAAGCCGCAAAATATGCGCCAAGGGCATAAAGCGCGCCGTGGGCAAGGTTAACGAAATGCATCAAGCCAAAGATCACCGTCAGGCCGACAGATAGAAGAAACAAAAGCATCGACAGCTGCAGCGCGTTGAGCGCTTGCAGCGTCCAGAAGCCAAGATCGGTTGTCATTTTAGGACCTCCCCCACATGAAAACCCGGCCACAAAATGCGGCCGGGTTGTTGTTTTAGTTAGAGACTGGATCCATCACACAGCCGTTGGCCGGATCGGTCTCGGATGGCAGCTGTGCCAGGACCTTTTGCGTCAGCCCATCTGTGCCCGCGATGGTCTCGTAGACATAGATCGGCTGGACGATGTTGTTGGTTGCAGGATCAATCGACAACGTGCCACGCGGGCCTTCAAAGCTGACCTGACGCAGGGCATTGGCCAGCGATGCGCGGTCCTTAGCGCCCGCTTTTGTCGCCTCGATCAGCGCGCGTGCGGCGTCATAGCCCTGAACCGCAAACTCGGACGGGGCGCGACCAACTTTGGCCGTAAAGCCATCTACGAAAACTGCGTTCGCATCATTTTCGATTGTCGGCACATAGTGGGACGCCGCAATCACACCCTCAGCCGCAGGACCTTGGGCGTTCACATAAAGCGATGATGTGAGGAAGCCCGACCCGTAAAGCGGCAATTCAGCTTTAAGGCCAAAACTATCGTATTGTTTGACAAAGGAAATCGCCTCACCACCTGCGTAGAAAACATAGACGGCGTCAGCGCCGCTGGATTTGGCTTGGGTCAAATAGGGGCCGAAATCCTGTGTCTTTTGGAAGGGGGTGAAATCCTGCCCGACAATCTCGCCACCTGCTGCTGTGAAGGTCGCCTCGAAGGCGTCGATCATCTGACGGCCAGCGGCGTAATCAGGGGCAAGGGTGTAGACCTTGCGGATGCCTTGCTCGTACATCCACGTGCCCATCGGGCGATTGACCTGACCGTTCGAAAACGACATGCGTGTAATGAAGGGCGAGCAATCCGCGCCGGTTGCCTCGTCGTTGCCGGCGTTCGCGACGATCATCGGCACGCCTGCACCGTGGACCATATCGCGCACAGCACCCAAAACGCCCGAGCTTACGATGCCCGCGATCACGTTCACATTATCCTGCAGGATTAGCTTCTTGGCTTTGCCAAGGGCGACAGGCGGTTTCACTTCGGTATCTTCGCGAACGATCTCGAAGGTCACGTCTGTCTCTGCGCCAAATTGCGCCAGCCCCAGTGCAAAGCCTGCGTCAATCTCGTTGCCCAACGCGGCATAAACGCCGGAATATGGCAACAGCAGGCCGACTTTGATGTCTTCGGCATTGGCTGTCGTAGCAATAGTGGTGGCAAGGCCAAGGGCCGCCAGTGTGGTCGTCTTCATGTTGGTTCCTCCAGTTATAATTGCAGACCGTCTTGATGCGGGTCTATCCAAGGTCGCCGCCCCCCACGGGCACAGTGAGGCCCGTGATGTAGGAGGCATCGTCCGACGCCAGAAACAGGATTGGACCTGCCTGTTCGTCGAGTGTTCCGTATCGTTTCATGGGCGAGGACTGGATCGTCTGGTCGACGATGGTCTGGTACCAGTCTGCGCGTTGTTCTTGCTCCGCGTTGGCGTTGCGCGGGACGACGCGTTCGGGTGCTTCGGTGCCACCAGGTGCAGTGGCGACGACCCGGATACCGCGTTCCGCCATTTCCCACGCAAGGCTGGCGGTGATGGCATTCACGCCGCCTTTGGCCGCCGCATAGGGCACACGGTTCAACCCGCGCGTAGCGATGGAGCTGACGTTGACGATCACGCCCGATCCTTGCGGCAGCATCCGCTCGATCGCGGCGCGGCAACAATAAAGCGTCGGGAACAGCGAGCGGCGGACTTCGGCGTCAATTTGTTCGGGCTCGTAGTGCTCATATGGTTTGGCCCAGATGGTGCCGCCCACGTTGTTGACCAGAATATCGATCCGGCCCCAAAGGCTCGCCGCCTTTTCCATGGCCGCATCGCACCCGCTCCAGGTCTCCAGATCGACATTGATCGCCTCTGCTGTACCCCCGCTATCGCGGATCGCCGTGACCACATCTTCGCGCGCGGGCGAGCGGTCGACGACGAGCACTTTTGCGCCTTCACCTGCCGCACGCTCCGCCACGCAGCGACCGATGCCTTGTGCGGCACCTGTCACGACCATCACTTTGTCTTCAAAGCGGCGGCTCATGCGGCATCCGCCTCTGTTTCTGTCGGGTTGAACTTTTCGAAGTAGAAATTCGCAGGCTCCACACCCAGCGTTCCGAAATGGCTACGCACAGCATCCACCATGGGCGGCGGGCCACACAGGTAAACATCGACATCGCCGCCGTTCAGATCGTTCGCCGACAGATGATCAGTGACGAAGCCCTTGCGCTCATGCGCGTCCTCTTCAGCGGCCAGAACCGTAATCACAGTGACATTGCCGATCTGCTTGGCCAGCGCTTGCACGCGGTCCAGTTCCACCAGATCGGCAGCGCGCGTAACTGCATAATAAAGCGTGATCGGCTGATCGTTGCCCTGCTCTGCCAGATGCTCCAGCATCGACAGGAAAGGGGCAAGACCCGTGCCACCGGCCAGCCAAAGCTGTGGACGCTCCATCGGGCGCAGATAGAACGTGCCCATCGGGCCGGTCAGGGTGATTGCATCGCCGCCCTTGGCGCGCTCGCCCAGATAGCTGCTCATCACACCACCGGGGATGTTGCGGATCAGGAACTGACCCTCATCCGCGCCCGGTTTGGACGAGAAGGAATAGGATCGGTGCTTGTCCGTGCCCGGCACGCTGACGTTCACATATTGACCGGGCAGAAAGCCCATAGTCTTGGCCATCTTCACGCGCAAACCAAACGACGTTTCGGACAGGCGGTCCACGCCAAGGACCTCACCCGCTACGGGCTCTGGGGCTGTCTTGCACACTGCCGAAGTCGCAGGCACCCGCACAACACAATCGCTCAGCGGTGACATCTGGCAAGTCAGGACATAACCTTGCGCGGCTTCTTCCTCTGTCATCGCTTCTTCAAGGTAGAACTCAAGCTCGAACTTACCCTTCTCGGCAAAGCACTTGCACGTCCCGCAGACGCCATCACGGCAATCCATGGGGATATTGATTTTCTGGCGAAAGGCGGCCTCGGTCACCATTTCGTCGTCTTCGCATTGAATGACGCGGGTGACGCCATCCTCGAAATTCAGGGCTACGTTATAGGTTGTCATGGCATGCTCCTCCCTTGATCGCGCGCCCGTTGGTAGGCGCGCGAGATGTCAAAAACCGGCAAATACGGTTGGTGTCAGATGTGGTAGACGTCGATCACATGGTGGATGTGGTCGTTCTTGAGCACAATTTTCTTATCTGTGATCAATGGCTTGGGACCTGAGGTATCAAGCGTGTAGAACGACATCCCCCAATGGCTATCCGTGTCGCCATAGCGGTAGGTCAGCGTGTGCCAGTTAAAGCGCAACTTGATCTGCGTCCCCTCGCGGCTCAGCACCTCGATGTTGGCAAGGTGGTGCTGGGTGCGCGGCTCTGGCAGGGACGTGGCCGAGGAACGATCTGTCTGAATCCGGAACACGCGGTCTTCGATACCCGATTTGTTCGGGTAATAGATCAAGGATATCTCGTTTTGTGGATCTTCGGTGAGCATGTCCTCGTCGTCCCACGCGGGCATCCAGAAAGGGCAGTCGGCATGGTAAAAAGTCAGCCATGTATCCCAATCACGGTCATCCAGAGCACGCACTTCGGCGTAAAGGAACGACTGGATATCTTCGAAGCTCAGATCTGTTGTTTTCTCGAGTGTTGCAGTTGTCATGATCTTATCTCCTCATTCAGCCGCAACTTGGGCGTTGGCTGCATTTTCGCGTTCTTTGGCAACTGCGTCTGCCATACGCTCGGCCCATTGGGTGTGCTGGATTACGAACAGACCCTCGTCCTCGGTACGTGCACCTGACAGGATCGGATTGATTCCCAGCGCTTTTGCATCCTCGTCCGGTCCTTCGATCCACTGGGTTGCACCGCGACAAATGTCGTTCCATTTGGCATGCGCTGCCCCTGCATAGCCGCGCTGTGTCGCGCGGAATTCTTCGGTGTCATCGGGCGTCGCCATGCCGGAAGCGTTGAAGAAATCCTCATACTGGCGGATACGCAACGAGCGTGACACCTGATCTTCGCCTTTGGGCGCGATGCAATAGATCGTGACTTCGGTCTTATCCACACTGATGGGGCGGAACACGCGGATCTGGCTGCTGAACTGGTCCATCAAAAACACGTTGGGGTAGACACAGAGGTTGCGCAGAACACCCACCATCCATTCGGCCTTGGTCTTGCCATAGGTCTCGGTCCATTCGTCAAGACGGGCGTAGTTTGGACGTGATGTAGGATCGGCCCATGTGGTCCACAGCAGCAGGTGACCGTTCACATAGGAATGGAACCCGCCCTTTTGCTTGGCCCATTTGGAGGCATCTGTCGCTTTGATGTTATCCTCTTTGCCATCGACCGTGCGGTGCGATGTGGTGGCCACATAGTTCCAATGGACAGCAGAAACATGATAGCCGTCAGCACCATTCTCGGCCTGAAGCTTCCAGTTGCCGTCGAACGTGTAGGTAGAGGAACCGCGGAGCACTTCCATGCCGTCCTCTGACTGGTCCACGATCATATCGATCATCTTGCAGGCCTCACCGAGGTATTCCTCAAGCGGGGCAACATCCGCGTTCAGCGAGCCGAACAGGAACCCACGGTAGTTCTGGAACTTCGCCACTTTCGTCATGTCGTGGCTGCCGTCCTGGTTGAACTGCTCGGGGTAGCCCGCGCCCTTAGGGTCTTTGACCTTCAAAAGCTTGCCAGTGTTGGCAAAGGTCCAGCCGTGGAAGGGGCAGGTAAATGTCTTTTGGTTGCGGCGCTTGAAGCGGCACAACATAGCACCGCGGTGCGAACACGAATTGACCAGCGCGTTCAGCTCGCCGTCTTTGTCGCGTGTAATGACCACAGGCGTGCGGCCCATGTGCAATGTGAAATAGTCGCCGGGGTTGGGGATCTGGCTCTCGTGGGCCATGTAGATCCAGTTGCCCTCATAGATATGCTTCATTTCCAGCTCGAACAGCTCTTCGTCGGTGAACATGTCGCGGCGGGCGCGAAAGATCCCGTTTTCAGGGTCGTCCTGCACGATGCCGTCAAGGCGGCTTTCAAGCTCATCGAGATTGGAATGGGTAAACATATTCAGTCCTCCTCAGGGTGCCGCGCCTTTGTGGCTGTCGGCGATTTGATGGTGTTAAACTTCAGCGAGATGCTTGCGCGGCGCGCTGCGATCACGGTCGAAATAGGCAACCTTGTCGTCGTCGAGTGCCACGCCGATGCCGACGCCTTGCGGAACCTCGACGCAGAAATCATTGTATTTTATGGGCTCTGCCAGAATGTCATCGGTCAGCAGGAGCGGGCCAAACAACTCGGTCCCCCAGGTCAGTTTCTCCACAGTGCAGAACAGTTGCAGCGCCGCCGCTGTGCCCAACCCCGTTTCCAGCATGGTGCCAGCATAGAGGCCAAGGCCGGCTGCCTGCCCGATGGCGACAACTTCGGAGGCGCGCTTGATCCCGCCCGATTGCGCAACTTTGACCGCAAACACATCCGCCGCAGCATTGGCGGCAATCTCCAACGCGTCCTCGGGGCCGTTCAGCACTTCGTCCGCCATAACGGCGATCTCGTAATTGGCAGTGAGCTCGCGCTGCGCCTCGACATAGCGGCCTTGCACAGGCTGCTCGACCAGCTCGCAGCCCGCATCCTGCAACCCTTTGAGCCCCCAGCGCGCATCGTGCAGCGACCAAGCCTGATTGATGTCCACCCGCACAGAACCAGCATCGCCCACAGCGCGTTTGATGGCGGCCACATGTGCGACGTCGTCACGGACCGAGCGTTTGCCGATCTTGAGCTTGAAGATGTTGTGGCGGCGCGTCTCGATCATCTCCAGCGCCTCTGCGATATCGGTCTCGGAGGAGCCGGACGCCAATGTCCACGCAACCGGCATGCGGGCATGGACCTGCCCGCCGAACAATTGCGACACCGGCACGCCAAGGCGCTTGCCCAACCCGTCCCAGAGCGCGATCTCGACTGCCGCTTTTGCAATCCGGTTGCCGCGCACAATCTTGTCCATCAGCTGGATTGCGGTGTTCACATCATCCCCCGCCTTGCCCTTCAGCGCAGGTGCAATGTAGGTATCAATGGCAGATTGAATGCTTTCAGGGCTCTCAACACAGTATGTCAGGCCGCCGATTGTCGTGCCTTCCCCTATTCCGGTCGATCCATCCGAAAACCTGATCCGCACCAGAACGGCCGTTTGCGAGCGCATCGTCGCCATCGAAAGGACATGGCTGCGAATGGTCGGGACATCGATAACAACGGTTTCAATCTGATCAATCTTGGTCATGCGGTGTCCTCTGGTAGCAATGATGCTTCGAGGATCAGAATGCGCAGGAGAACCTGTTTTCGGCGATACACGGGCAGGTCTTGGTTGATACCCTTTGCGGCAATGCTCCCCTTGAGAGCCCGCGCCGCACCACAACTCGGATCATCATGCGCTCAGCGCGCATTGCACAGCCGCCAAAACCATCGCCGTTTATGGTCCGAGATTTATAAAAGGACCTGAAGAAAATCACTTCTTCAAACTGCGGCTCCATCTGCGATGACCGTTTGTTTGCGACAGGAGGTTAGCAATCGAGATACTGCGGTTCGTCACTGGATGTTAAGATGATGTGAGTTTCATGTAGCCTTCTTTGGCGACTCGGATGAGGTGGTAGTCATTCAGGTGAGCCGACGCGTGTCGCAAGCTGGCCGCTCTGTCGCCATAGATCTCAAAATCGGTCCACAAGCCACAGCACACAATGCGATGCCGTCCGAAGATCAGCTTCGGATTTTTGAACAAAGGTTGCACAACTTGTTTCAGCAACTTCGCGAAGATTGTCTTCCCGGTCGATTGCGCCCTCGTAGAAGTCATGGCTGCCGGGCATGACGAAAATCTACGCTGCCGGAATGCGGCCTCCAATCCATTGCAAAGAGGTCTTTCAGTTCTTCTGACCCTTGAAACCCCCATCTTGAAGAAGATTAGAACCGAGATCGGTTTTTTCCCCGCCGCATAAAAAGGGATGACCAGTTGAGGTTTCCCCATCTGCTCAAAACGGTGCATAAACTTTAGAATACAGCACAATAGCTTCAGTCATTGCAAAAGCTGTGTATGGTTGCACCGATCAACAGTTTCAATTTCCTGCTGCATCAGGCTCCAATCCAAGCGGCGCAAACCGCTTTGTGATAGTTCCAGTGTCCAGTGTCG
>NZ_JBFEKM010000113.1:0-13887 GCF_041552635.1 Sulfitobacter sp. | reverse complement strand
GGTCTGGCCGTTCGACACCCATGCGGGCGATACGATCGTGACCTCGCCCTTGACGCCATCAAGCACGGCAATCACCGACGGGCGCACCATCATCGCGTCGGGCAGGCCAAGCGGGTCGGGGTTGACGTTGGGCAGGTGTTCGATCAGCCGGATCATGTCATAGCCCAGATAGCCAAACAGGCCAGCCGCCGCTTGGGGCAGGTCTGCGGGCAGGTCGATTTTCGATTCAGCTATCAGCGCGCGCAAGGTCTCCAGCGGATCGCCTGCGACGTCCTCGAACGCATCGGCATCATAGCGCGCCGCACGGTTCAGCGCCGATGTGGTGCCGTTGCAGCGCCAGATCACGTCCGGTTTCATCCCGATGATAGAATAGCGCCCGCGGATTTCACCACCGGTGACGGATTCAAGAACAAAGGCGTTCTGCGCAGCGCCCGTCAGTTTCAGCATCAAGGACACCGGGGTATCCAGATCCGCGGCCAAACGGGTATAGACAATCTGGTTCTTGCCAGCCGCATAGCCTGCGGCAAAGCTTTCAAAATCGGGGGTCAGGGACATATCGCGCCTTTTTAGGGGAAGTTCACATGAACGGCGTTGATCGCCTGCTGGTCGATCATCGGTGCAGTACGGCGCACGACGTCGCTGGAATACAGCGTAAAGACATCCTGACTAAGCTGCTGGTTTAGCTGCGTTTTCAGCTGTCCCAGCAGTTGCTGGTTCTGATCGTTGTCTTCGGCTGCGGAAATACTGTCGAGCCGTGCAATCACGACGCCGTCAGCACCTTCAATAATCCGAATGTCGCCGGGGGCCGCCTCGAATACTTCGGTCAGCAGACCTTCGGGAGCACGCGAAATAACGGCATCGCGGGTCAGGTTTTCCTGCACGTTCTCAGTCAATCCAAGGGTTGCAAAGTCACTGCCACCTTCAAGCGCGCTTTGCGCTTCTTCGGCCTGCACGGTGAGCGCTGTCAGCAGTTGATCCGCAGTCCAGGCCTCGGCCACCAAGGTGCGCGCATCTTCAAAGGGGTTCGGGCGCTCGGGCTTGGTGCCGTCCAGACGCATGGCAAAAACGCTGCCGTCTTCAAGTTGGTCAATCTTGGGGAAATCACCTTCAGTGAGGGCTGCCGCGGCGGCGCGGAAGGTCTCGTAAGCGGCAATATCTTGATCGCTGCCATTGGTCCACTCGATCGTGCCAAGGGTCATTTTGCTTTCCTCGGCCAATTGCTCCAGCTTGGCACCACCGGCCAGTTGATCATCCAGATCTTGCGCGCGGACTTCGACAAGGCGCGCGGCACGGTCGCCTGCAAGGTCTTGCTGTAGGGCGGGGCTTGCGTCTTCGAATGTGGTGTTCAGCGACGGCAGAATACCGTTGACGCGGAACAAGGCAGGCCCAAGGTTGGTGGGCAAGGGGCCCACAACGGCGCCGGGCTCTGCTGCGAATACGGCCTCGCCTGCGCCATCAAGCTCAAGCCGTCCAACGTCACCCATATCGATGTCTTGCAAGGTCAGACCGCGGTCCAGCACAAGCGCGTCAAAGGTGGTGCCGCTCACTTCGAGGGCAGCAGCAGCCAGATTTGCGGCTTCTTCATTCGGGAACACCAACCGTTCAACCAGGCGTCTTTCGGGTTGGATATATTCATCTGCGCGGTCTTCATAGGCTTTGCGCAATTCGTCTTCGCTGATCTCTACCTCGTCCAGCACGTCTTGTGGCGTCAGGATGACATAGGTGATAGATTTGCTGGCGGGCAGCAGGAAATTATCCGGGTTCGCGTCATAGAATGCCTGCAAATCTGCATCTGTGGGGGCGGGCAGGGGCGCTTGCAAATTATCCTGCGTCAAGGCGGCCCATGTGAAGCTGCGCTTTTCGCCAACGAAGTTTACCAAGGTCTGGGCATAGACGTCAGGCATTGTCACGCCGCCGCTGATCGCACCTTGCAGCAAGCTGCGCGCGGCTTCTTCCCGCAAGGAGTCTTCGAATTCGGCTTCGCTCAGGCCAGCCTGTTGCAAGGCAAAGCGATAACCTTCGCGGTCGAAATTACCATCAATGCCCTGAAACGAAGGAATATCAATGATGCGTTCGCGCAAGTTCTCATCGCCGATGGAAATGCCCATTTCGGTGGTTTCATTGTCCAAGGCGCGCAAGCGTACAATGCGTTGCAGCACAGCGCGATCCAGACCGATTGCCTGCGCTTGTTGAAAGCTCAGGGCTTCGCCGGTCTGGCCTTCGATGGCGCGGATCTGCTGCTGCAACTCTCGGGCATATTGATCGACCGAGATTTCTTTGTCACCAACGGTGCCGATACTGCTTACGTTGCCATTAAAATTGACCGCCCCAAAGCCGCCAAGGCCAAGGATCAGCATCCCCATCAATATCCAGACGGCGGTTTTTGTGACGCTATTGCCCTTGGCTTTCATAATACTACCCTTTTGCGCATATTTTCACCTATCTATGCGGTGCGCGGCAGGGGGGCAAGAGGGCGTCTAAAGCTGGGCCAGCCGGTCAAAAAGCACGCCGATCCCCGGCGCGTCCAAATTGGCGAACGCAATGCGCAACTGCCGCTGGCCGCTTGGGTCGGTGTCGGGGCAAAACATGGTGCCCGGCAGACACAAGATACCTGCATCGCGCACCATACGCGGCCCAAGATCGGCGGAACTTTCTGCGAACGGATGCTGCATATAGGCAAAATACCCGCCCAACCCCAGCAGTTTCCAGCCTTTAGGAGCGATCTTATGCATGTTGCCGGTGATCGCCTGACGGCGGGATAAAATTTCGTCACGCTCTCCGGCAAGCCATTGCGACAGGTTCTGCATCCCCCAAAGTGCCGCATGCTGGCCGATTTGGCTGGGGCAAATTGCGACGGTGTCGAGGAATTTTTCAACCTCGGCCAGACGCGTCTCTGAGGCGATAATCGCGCCGACACGGTGGCCCGTCAGACGGTAGGCTTTCGAGAATGAATAAAGATGGATCAGCGTAGAGTGCCAGTCAGGGTCCTGAAACAGATCATGGGGTGGGCCTGTGCGGCTGTCAAAGTCGCGATAGGTCTCGTCAAGGATCAGCGCAATGCCGCGGGACTGTGCAAGTTCGAAAAAGGCCCGAACGAGATCGGCCGGATATTCAACGCCGGCCGGATTGTTCGGCGTTACCAACGCAATGGCGCGGGTGCGGTCGGTGATCAGGGCGGCGGCTGCCGCAGGGTCGGGCAAGAGGTCGGACCCGGTCTTGAGCGCGACAGAGCGGACACCGGACATATCAAGCCACATCTTGTGGTTGAAGTACCATGGCGTCGGCAAAATCACTTCGTCCCCTTCGCCGCACAGTGTCGCGATTGCTGCAGCGAACGCCTGATTGCAGCCCGAAGTTATCGCGGTCTGGGCGGCTGTGATATCGCCGGCGTAATGGCGCGAAGTTTGCGCCGCCAATTCCTCTCGCAATTCGGCCAACCCCAGAACCGGGCCATATAGATGCGCATCATCGCGGGTCAGCGCCACGTCTGCCATCACTTGACGCATTGATTGGGGCGGCGGTTCTACGGGGGCAGCTTGACTGACATTGATCAGGGGGCGGTCAGCGGAAAAAGTAACGCCAGAAAGCCAACGGCGCGCCTCCATTACGGGAGGGGCGAAGGTAGAAGCGGTGCGCGTCAACATCTGATGATGGCTCCTGTGGGGGTGTGGGGATGCCTTCGGCGAGGATATTTAAGAGCCAGAGAAGATGGTACGCGAGGCGCGTCGTATTTCAAATGGTTCTAAATCCTCGCCGACGGCAAGAAATCTTTTTATGGCGTTAGTCTTTGCCGCGATAGGGTTCTACATATTGCAGCGCCATATCCCACGGAAAGAAAATCCAGGTGTCTTGGCTGACTTCGGTGATGAATGTATCCACCTGAGGCCGCCCTTTGGGTTTGGCGTAGACTGTTGCAAGATGCGCCTTGGGGTAAAGTCGGCGGACGACTTCGAGCGTTTTGCCTGAATCAACAAGGTCGTCAATGATCAAGATGCCAGTGCCATCGCCCATCAGATCGGCGTCAGGTGCTTTCAGGACAACCGCTTCGGATTGATCTTGATGGTCGTATGATTTTATCGAGATCGTATCAACTGTGCGAATGTCCAGTTCGCGCGCCGCAATCATGGCCGGGGCCATGCCGCCGCGGGTGATCGCGACCACGGCACGCCAAGCGCCGTCATCGGGGCCCATGCCGTCAAGACGCCAAGCAAGTGCGCGGCTGTCGCGGTGGATTTGGTCCCAGCTGATGTGAAACCCTTTTTCGTGGGGCAGGCGAGAGGAATCTTTGCTCATCGGCTATTCCTTTGACATATCTGGTGCATCGACAGCCTTCATGCCGACAACATGATATCCCGCATCCACATGCAGATTTTCGCCCGTGGTGCCGCTGCCCAGATCGCTGAGCAGGAACAAGGCCGATTTGCCTACATCATCTATGGTGACATTCCGTCTGAGAGGCGAATTGTATTCGTTCCACTTCATGATGTAGCGGAAGTCGCCGATGCCGGAGGCGGCAAGTGTCTTGATCGGGCCGGCGCTGATGGCATTGACGCGAATGCCGTCCTTGCCAAGGTCTTCGGCCAGATATTTCACTGATGCCTCAAGGGCCGCTTTGGCCACGCCCATCACATTGTAATGCGGCATGACCTTTTCTGCACCGTAATAGGTGAGGGTTACAGCGCTGCTGCCGGGCTTCATCATTTTTTCAGCGCGCTGCATCACAGCTGTAAAAGAATAGACCGAAATATCCATCGACATAGTGAAATTGGCGCGGCTGGTATCGACATAGCGGCCACGTAATTCGTTTTTGTCGGAAAACCCGATGGCGTGGACAATGAAATCAAGGCCGTCCCAGCTTTGTTTCAGGGTATCGAACAACTCGTCGATCGACTCTTCTGAGCCAACGTCGCAGGGGATAACAAGGTCGCTGCCCAATTGCGCTGCCAAGGGACCAACCCGTTTTTTCAACGCTTCGCCCTGATAAGAAAACGCCAGTTCTGCACCGGCATCTGCCAAGGTGCGTGCGATCCCCCAGGCGATCGACTTGTCGTTGGCCAGGCCCATGATTAGCCCGCGCTTACCTGCCATCAGGTCGTTTGCCATTGTTCATCCTTCGACTATGTCTGTGAATTATAATGTGTTTTATTGCATAGGGCGGTGGGCATCAAGGCTGCAGTAAATAATCCATGCCTAGATCAATCTTAAGTTGTGTTTTCAGAATAAAATGCGCCTTCACAGTGTTGCGCTATGTTAATTCATTAATACGCTTGCTAACATAACCTTAGCGAAGCTTAATTTGGACGTCGGTGAGAATCATGGAAACGCGTAAAGGCATATTTGCGGGCGAGGATCCTTTCGAAATTGCCAAGCGATGGCTTGATGAGGCGTCAGAGTCCGAAATCAACGATCCCAATGCAATTGCGCTCTCTACGGTTGATGCCGACGGTATGCCGAATGCACGGGTAGTTTTGCTGAAGGATATCGAGCCGGATGCCTTTGTTTTCTACACCAACTACACAAGCGCGAAGGCCGGTGAATTGGATCACGCGGGCCGCGCAGCGTTTGTCATGCATTGGAAATCTTTGCGCCGTCAGGTGCGCGTGCGCGGGTTGATCTCCAAAGAAGATGGTCCCAAGGCAGACGCCTACTATAGCTCCCGATCCCTGAAAAGCCGGCTGGGGGCGTGGGCATCGGACCAGTCCAAGCCGCTTTCAAGCCGGGCGTCACTTATGGCGGAAGTGGCAAAAGTAACTGCAAAAAAAGGGACGAATCCCGATAGGCCGCCGTTTTGGGGCGGGTATCGGTTGGCCCCTTTAGAGATTGAATTCTGGGCTGACGGTGAATTTCGCCTTCATGACCGCTTTGTTTGGCGGCGTGATGACGTCATTTCAGGTTGGACCGTAACAAGATTGAACCCATAGGGCTGTACAAACGTATATATTTCTTTACGAAAAAAAGCATGCTCTGTTTGGATTATACCGAAGGACATTTGTGTCAGAACAAGAAAATGATAGTGTCGTAACGACAGGCGTGGTGAAGTGGTTCGATCCGGCTAAAGGCTTTGGCTTTGTCGTGTCGGAAGAGGGCGGTCCTGATATTTTGCTGCACGTGAACGTTTTGCGCAATTACGGGCAAAGTTCAGTCGCTGACGGTGCGCGCATCGAATTAACGGCCCATAAAACCAACCGGGGCGTTCAGGCCACGCAAGTTCACGCGATCCATCCGCCGCAGATGGCGCAAACCGCGCTGTTGTCCGATATCGTCGGGGTCGATCCCGAGATCGTTGCCGCGGCTCCAATTGAACCTGCGCGTGTGAAATGGTTTGATAAATCCAAGGGCTTCGGGTTTGCGAATGTCTTTGGCAAAACCGATGACATTTTTCTACATATAGAAGTCTTGCGTCAGTCGGGCTTGTCCGATCTTCAACCGGGTGAAGCGTTGGCGTTGCGCGTAATCATGGGAGAGCGCGGTCACATGGCCGCCGAGGTACATGCATGGGAAACCGTCACCATAAACGAGGCAGGGCAGGCACAAAGCTGAGCCTTGCCGCACTATTCGTATGTTGCGGGCTGCTTGCCAGCGCGGCGGCGGCGGCTGATTGCAGTGAGAACGCCGTCACATTACGCGGGGATTGGGGGCAGGCGCGATTCTCGGTCGAGATCGCGGATGACGCGGCCGAGCGCGGGCGCGGATTGATGTTTCGCGAATCCATGCCGGCCAGTACGGGGATGTTGTTCATCTACGATAAGCCGCAGCGCGCCAGCTTTTGGATGCGCAATACGCTGATTCCACTCGATATGCTGTTCATTGATTCCCACGGTGTGGTCAAACATATCCATCACAATGCGATTCCCCACGATGAAACACCGATCAGCGGTGGCGATAATCTGCTTTCCGTTCTCGAAATCAATGGTGGTTTGGCCAAGCGGATGGGCATTACAGTCGGTTCCGAGCTGCGCCATCGGGCATTTGCCGACCTTAATCCTGCATGGCCGTGTTAAACTATCATTTTCGGTGAAGTTAGGGCTTTTCAATCAGATCACTTGAAGCTAAGTAGGCCGCAGTCGGGGCGTGGCGCAGCCTGGTAGCGCACCTGTTTTGGGTACAGGGGGTCGGAAGTTCGAATCTTCTCGCCCCGACCATTTTAAGAACCAACCACATATAGTGTTTCTGATCTGCTTTATGCAGATCGGACACTCTATTTGTGTTTGCGCACCCTAACAAGATGTTGCCTATCTGCACTGATCTCTACGCTACATCTTGAGCGGGAACTTTTTTTTAGCACCGATGCCCGACCCGGAATTATCCCCAGATCGCTGTGAAGTGTTTTGTGGATATCTCAGCGGTTGGGTGAGATATCGGCGCTAAACCTACGTCATTATTCACTTATCCACAGTACGGCAGTCGGGGCGGCCAAGGGCCTGCCCTGTGCATATTAATCTATTGAATCACCAAACGTTGCGGTGCCACAAAAAACGAACATCCGGTCAACCCTGAACTTCTAATAATTGGTGAATAAACACGTTGACCCACTGGGTCAAAATACGCCAGTTTGTGGATATCGAAGGTCATGCCACTATATCTAGTGCTAAACGCTAGGCGGCGGGCCAAAGATGCAGGCAAGACAAACGCAATTTTAGTTGCATGTTGAGTGAGGTTCCTTCGGGTCCATTTATGGGCGCGGCGCAGCCTAATTCTTGTCCGAAGTTGATATCGCCGGGGCGGTCTGCAATGTCAGATTTAACCCCTGAATTAAGAGCTGAAGAAAATGGGGCAGCACCTATGAAAATCGAAAGAAAATTCACCACATCCGGGCACGATGCATACGCAAGTCTGGATTTCGTGAGCACAGTTTCCGAAATTCGTAATCCGGACGGGTCGGTGGTTTTTCACCTCGATAACGTTGAAGTCCCCTCCAGCTGGAGCCAGGTGGCATCCGATGTCATCGCTCAAAAATACTTTCGCAAGGCCGGCGTTCCGTCTGCGACCAAGAAGGTCAAAGAAAAAGGTGTGCCAGAATTCCTGTGGCGCTCTGTACCCGCCGACGATGCCACCATGGGTGGCGAGACGTCCTCCAAGCAGGTCTTTGATCGTTTGGCAGGCGCGTGGGCTTATTGGGGTTGGAAAGGTGGCTATTTCACCACCGAAGAAGACGCCCAAGCCTATTACGACGAAATGCGCCATATTCTGGCGTCCCAGTCGGGTGCCCCGAACAGCCCGCAGTGGTTCAACACTGGTCTGCACTGGGCGTACGGCATCGACGGTCCGGCACAGGGCCACTATTATGTTGATTACAAGACCGGCAAACTGACCCGTTCGACATCTTCTTACGAGCACCCGCAGCCCCACGCCTGTTTTATCCAATCGGTCGCTGACGATCTGGTTGGTGACGGCGGTATCATGGATCTGTGGGTCCGCGAGGCACGTTTGTTCAAATACGGCTCCGGCACAGGCACCAACTTTTCCAGCCTGCGCGGAGCAGGGGAAAAGCTGTCGGGCGGTGGCAAGTCATCCGGCCTGATGGGTTTCCTGAAAATCGGCGACCGTGCAGCGGGCGCGATCAAATCCGGCGGCACCACGCGCCGCGCGGCCAAGATGGTCATCGTCGATGCGGATCACCCCGATATCGAGGATTTCATCAACTGGAAGGTCATCGAAGAACAGAAAGTGGCGTCCATCGTCGCCGGTTCCAAGATGCACGAACGCGAGCTGAACAAGCTGTTTGCCGCGATCAAGGCATGGGACGGTGTGCAAGCCGATGCCTATGACCCCGCCAAGAACGACCAGTTGAAAGCCGCCATCAAGGACGCGAAAAGATGCGCGATCCCCGAGACATACGTCAAGCGCGTGCTGGACTACGCAAAGCAGGGCCACACCTCGATCGAATTCCCGACCTATGACACCGATTGGGACTCCGAGGCGTATTCGTCGGTTTCCGGTCAGAACTCCAACAACTCGATCCGGGTCACCAACGCGTTCCTGCACGCCGTTGAAAAAGACGCCGATTGGGAATTGCTGGACCGCACCACCGGCCGCGTGTCGAAAACCATCCGTGCCCGCGATTTGTGGGAACAGGTTGGCCACGCCGCATGGGCCTGTGCTGATCCGGGCATCCAGTACCACGACACTGTCAACGACTGGCACACATGCCCCGAAGATGGTGCGATCCGTGGGTCGAACCCTTGTTCCGAATACATGTTCCTGGATGACACCGCCTGCAACCTTGCGTCGATGAACCTGCTGACCTTCCTTGAGGACGGCGAATTCATGGTCGAAGACTACATGCACGCCTCGCGTTTGTGGACTGTGACGCTGGAAATTTCGGTGATGATGGCGCAGTTCCCGTCCAAGGAAATCGCGCAGCGGTCCTATGACTTCCGCACTCTGGGTCTGGGCTATGCCAACATCGGCGGCTTGCTGATGAACATGGGCTTTAGCTATGACAGCGACGAAGGTCGCGCCTTGTGTGGTGCCCTGACTGCGATCATGACCGGCGTTTCCTATGCCACATCCGCCGAAATGGCGGGCGAATTGGGGGCGTTCCCGGGCTACAAGAAAAACGCCGACCACATGCTGCGCGTCATCCGCAACCACCGCAACGCGGCTTATGGCAAGGCAGACGGCTACAAGGACCTTTCGGTCAAGCCCGTCCCGCTGGACCACGCCAATTGCCCGCAGCAAGCCTTGATCGAAGTTGCGACATCCACTTGGGACGAAGCGCTGCGCCTTGGCGAACAGCACGGCTATCGTAACGCCCAGGTGTCGGTGATTGCCCCCACAGGCACCATCGGTCTGGTTATGGATTGTGACACCACAGGGATCGAACCAGACTTTGCGCTGGTGAAATTCAAGAAACTCGCCGGCGGTGGTTATTTCAAGATCATCAACCAGTCGGTGCCGGGGGCCTTGGAAAAGCTTGGCTATGGATCGGCCCAGATCGAAGAGATCGTGGCCTATGCCGTCGGTCACGGCAGCATCGGCAATGCGCCGGGGATCAACCACACTACGCTGGTCGGTCATGGCTTTGGCGCGAATGAACTGGCCAAGGTCGACGCGGCATTGGCACAGGCCTTTGACATTCGCTTTGTGTTCAACCAGTGGACCTTGGGCGAAGACTTCTGCACTCAAGTGCTGGGCATCCCGACAGAAAAGCTGAACGATCCGACGTTTGACCTGCTGAAATCGCTCGGTTTCTCCAAGAAAGACGTAGACGCGGCCAATGACCACGTTTGCGGGACGATGACGCTTGAAGGCGCGCCGCACCTTAAGGAAGAACACTACAACATCTTTGATTGTGCCAACCCCTGCGGTAAAAAGGGCAAGCGCTATCTTTCGGTCAACAGCCACATCTATATGATGGCAGCGGCACAGTCGTTCATCTCGGGGGCGATATCCAAGACGATCAACATGCCAAACGATGCGACCATCGAAGACTGTCAAAAGGCCTATGAATTGTCATGGTCCTTGGGTGTGAAGGCCAACGCGCTGTACCGTGACGGATCAAAACTGTCGCAGCCTTTGGCATCCGCACTGGTCGAAGACGATGACGAAGCAGCCGAAACCCTGGAATCAGGCAATATCCACGAAAAAGCCGTGGTTCTGGCCGAAAAGATCGTCGAAAAGGTCATCGTCAAGGAGATCATCAAATCGCACCGCGAAAAGATGCCTCAGCGCCGCAAGGGCTATACCCAAAAGGCCAACGTCGGCGGGCACAAGGTTTACCTGCGCACCGGTGAATATGGTGATGGCAAGCTGGGCGAAATCTTTATCGACATGCACAAAGAGGGTGCCGGTTTCCGCGCGATGATGAACAACTTTGCCATCGCCGTGTCGGTTGGTCTGCAATATGGCGTGCCGCTTGAAGAATTCGTCGATGCGTTTACCTTCACCAAGTTCGAACCAGCGGGCATGGTTCAGGGCAACGACAGCATCAAGAATGCGACGTCGATCCTTGATTATATCTTCCGCGAGCTGGCCGTGTCCTATCTGGACCGCACTGATCTGGCGCATGTGCAACCCGAAGGGGCCACATTCGACACCATCGGCCGCGGCGAAGAAGAAGGCGTGCGTAATGTCACTGAAATCTCTGAAAGCGCCGCAACGCGGTCTTTGGAAGTGCTCAAGCAGATCAGCTCGACGGGCTATTTGCGCAACCGGATGCCGCAGGAACTGATCTTGCTGCAAGGCGGAAATGGCGACGGCACCGTTGCCACGCTTGAGGCGCAGGTGACGCAGACCGCTACCAAAACCGTGGCCAGCGCCATGACCTCGACCACCGCAGTGTCAAGCGGTGCGGTAGGCTTTGACGCCCGCACCAAGGCGAAGATGCAAGGGTACGAGGGTGAGGCCTGCGGCGAATGCGGCAACTACACGCTGGTGCGCAACGGCACCTGCATGAAGTGCAACACCTGCGGCGGGACATCCGGCTGTAGCTAAGAAATCGAAGGCCGGGGGGACACAACCCCCCGGTGTCAAAATCCAGAATTTGTTACGAAATTTTGGACGACATCGCAAAGTGGATGCGTGTTGTAATGTTAAAAAAGGTGAAATATCAGCACCTTGTTCTGAGTTGGAGTTAAGATGAACTTTGTTTTCGATATCGGTGGACAGCTTTGTGCCGCAGATCAAGTGCGCATGCGGGGCAACACGCTTGAGGCGGAGTTCTCGGTAGAGGCCGCTGACCTATTGGCCCAAGCGTTTGACGCGGCCGAGATCATTTCTCTGCCAAACCTGTTGGTCACCTACTCCATTCAAAACCTGGTAACCGACAAGGAGCGTGTTTGTACCGCGACCTTCTCGGTCAACTCCAGCGCGGGGCGCATACTGCATTAGGGGTTGAGGTAAAGGACGTTTTAGGAGGGCATTTTCCGAAAGGTCTAAGGAAATCACTGACATCAGTGATTTTCCGGATTTGACAAAGGGGCCTTCCAACGCGGGATCCGATCCCGCACCACAGACAACGAGACAAGGGGCAGGTGCGCTTGCCCCTGACGCTGACCAGGCCGCGGGCATAAAACAAAACGAGCGGTAAACTAATGAGCTTGGTTATGCGAACCTCGGGGTGCCCTTGTGGCACCCTTTTTCTTTGGAATATCCAAAAGTAACACCGTTGAAGACGGTGCCATGAGCGAACATGAGACTGTCTGACCCTATGGCTCCGAAAGGCGGCACGGTGTGGTGTGACGCAGCAGCGTAAATTGCCAATGATCAGCCGACGCGGTTTCCCATGGCGTCAATCAGCGGTGTGCCGTCTTCTTTGGTCATCGGCCCGGGGGGCAGGCTGTCCAAAAGATCTAGCACGCTCTCGCTTGGTCGGCAAAGCCGGACGCCTTTGGGCGTGCAAACGATGGGACGGTTTACCAAAATCGGATGTTCAAGCATGGCGGCCAAAATCGTTTCGTCGTCGACGGACGGATCAAGCAGACCCAATTCCTCGGCCGGCGATTTTGTTGTCCGAAGGGCGGACCTTGGCGTCAGGCCGGCCGCCGCGAACAAGGCCAGCAATTGGGAGCGTGTCCAGCCGATATCGAGATAGGGCACGACAACCGGCGTCTTGCCAGAGGCTTCGATGATCGCAAGCACGTTGCGTGATGTGCCGCAGTCGGGGTTGTGGTGGATTACGACGGTCATCACGCGTCTCCTTCGGTAGGAAACCAGTGTTTCGTTCTGTTGGCAAAAGCGACGAGCGAAAGCATCACCGGCACCTCTACCAGAACCCCGACGACTGTCGCCAGCGCGGCACCGGACCCAAGCCCGAACAGGCTAATTGCGACAGCCACAGCCAGTTCAAAGAAATTCGAGGTACCGATCAACGCGCAGGGGGCTGCGACATTGAACGGAATACCCCAGGCCCGCGCAGCACCATAGGCCAGAAAGAAAATGGCATAGGACTGGATCAGCAGGGGAATGGCGATCAGCGCAATGACCAGCGGACGGTCAAAGATCACTTCGCCCTGAAAGGCGAACAGCAGCACAACGGTCATCAGCAAGCCGAGGATCGAGAACGGCTGCACGCGGGACTTGAATGCACTGACAGCCGCTTCGCCTCCACGTGCGATCAGGCGTTGCCGCGTCAGGTATCCTGCCAAGAGCGGCAACATGACGTATAAGCCAACGGACAGCATCAATGTGTCCCATGGCACGACGATATCCGTGACGCCCAGCAAAAATGCCACGATCGGCGCAAAGGCGAAAATCATGATGACATCATTCACGCTGACCTGCACCAGCGTATAGGTCGCATCACCCCGTGTGAGATTTGACCAGACAAATACCATCGCCGTACAGGGCGCGGCCCCCAGCAGAATGACCCCCGCCAGATAGGCCTGCGCGTCATCAGGCGGGATCAGTCCGGCAAAGACGTAGTTGAAAAATAGAACCCCGAGGGCGGCCATCGTGAAGGGTTTGATCAACCAGTTCACAACAAGCGTCACAATCAGCCCTTTTGGTCTGTCGCCGATCTGGCGCACTGCACCAAAATCGACGCCGACCATCATCGGATAGACCATTGCCCAGATCAGCACCGCGACGGGCAAGTTGACCGAGGCGATTTCGAGCGCGGCAAGCGCCGCGAACGCGCTTGGGAAGAGATTGCCCAGCAAAAGCCCTGCGCCAATCGCCAAAGCGACCCAGACGGACAGCCAGCGTTCAAAAGTTCCAAGGCCCGCCTCGGCGGAGAGAGATGTATCGGTCATGTCGTACTTTCGGGATAAGGAGGATCAGTTGGCTGGGGCAGGGGCCTTGCCGATGGTGTCGACGTTGCGTTGCAGTGCCATCCGGTCAAGCGTGGCAATCGGCAGGTTTACGAAAATCGAAATCCGGCTGCGTAACATTCTGTAAGTTTCCGCAAAGGCGAGACGCTTGACCGCTTCCGATCCTTCGGCCTTT
>NZ_JBFEKM010000112.1:0-14079 GCF_041552635.1 Sulfitobacter sp. | reverse complement strand
TTTGGACCGGATAAAGGCGGCCGATTCAAACTGGTTCGACGCGCCCATGCCAGTTTTGGTGAACAACCACTGCGCCCCGATCACCGCCTTCGAGAAGACATTCCAGTGCTTGTAGAGCGTGATGGGCTGGCTTGCCGCCATCTGGATGTACAGCTCAAGATGGTCTTGAAGGTTCTGACCGACACCAGCGCGGTCCGCCACAACGTCGATCCCGTGTTCCACCAGATGGGCCGCAGGGCCAATGCCAGACAACATCAACAGCTTGGGCGAATTGATCGACGACGCGGCCAGGATCACCTCGCCACTGGCGTGCAACACCTCGCGGGTGCCGCCGCGCAGCACCTCTACACCCACCGCACGGCCATCTTCGATCACGATGCGCTGCGCCAGCGCGCGGATCACCTCGACATTGCCCGTCTTCTGGGCAGGCCGCAAATAGGCATTCGCAGCTGACCAGCGCCGGCCTTTCCAAACCGTCTGCTCCATCGGGCCAAAGCCCTCTTGCTTTTCACCATTGTAATCGTCGGTCGCCTCGTATCCCGCCTGCTTGCCCGCCGCGACAAAGGCTTCGAACAGCGGGTTCTCACGCGGGCCACGGCTGACATGCAGCGGGCCGTCGGTGCCACGCCACGCAGGGTCGCCGCCATGACCACGATCGTGCCAGGTTTCCATCCGCTTGAAATAGGGCAGCACATCGGCATAGCCCCAGCCATCAGCCCCCTGTTCGGCCCAATGGTCGTAATCCTTGGCGTGCCCGCGCACATAAACCATACCGTTGATTGACGACGATCCGCCGATCACCTTGCCGCGCGGACAGGCCAGACGGCGGTTGCCTAAATGCGGTTCGGGTTCAGAGGTATAGCCCCAATCGTAGCGCTTCATATTCATCGGATAGGACAATGCCGCTGGCATCTGGATAAAAGGCCCCGCATCGGTGCCGCCGTGTTCAATGACCAGCACCTTGCGTCCGGCCTTGGCCAAACGGTACGCCATGGCACAACCGGCACTGCCAGCCCCCACAATGATAAATTCCGCCATCAGCTTCCATCCTTCACGTCAAGTCTTGGGGCCCACGGACATACCGTCCGGCCCCCGCATTTGCGCATCATGCTATAGCGACCCGAACCCGCGCATCCCTTGCAAAGGTGGGTTCAGGCCGCGTCACGCCTAAATAATCGAATGCGCTTTAGCGCACCTTTGGATCACGCCGCTTTAGAAAGGCGCTTCCATATCGCCCATGCGCACATAGACGGATTTGATCTGGCTATAATGTTCAATCGCCGCCTTTGAATTTTCACGTCCCACGCCCGAGTTTTTCATGCCGCCAAACGGGGCCTCGACCGGCGCGTCGTTGTAGGTGTTGATATAGCAGGTGCCCGCCTGAAAATTGGCAGCAACGCGGTGCGCGCGCGACAGATCACGGGTGAACACGCCTGCGGCAAGGCCGAATTCGGTGTCATTGGCGCGCGCCATCACGTCGTCTTCGTCCGTAAAATCAAGCACCGACATCACGGGGCCGAAAATCTCTTCGCGCGCGATGGTCATGTCGTCGGTGACATCGGCAAAGACCGTTGGCTGCATAAAGAAACCGTCGCCGTCGATTGCAGTCCCGCCATACACCAGCCGTGCGCCCTCGGCCTTGCCCTGTTCGATATAACCAAGCGCGATATCAAGCTGGCGCTTGGACACCATCGGGCCAAAGCTGGTCTCGGGGTCCATCGGGTCCCCGATCACCGCGCCGTCCAACCGTTCGGCCAGCCGCTTGAGGAACGCCTCTTTGATGTCCGCATGCACAAACACCCGCGTCCCGTTGGAACACACCTGCCCCGAGCTGTAGAAATTGCCCAATATCGCACCGCTGACCGCGTTTTCGATATCCGCATCCTCGAACACGATGATCGGGGATTTGCCGCCCAATTCCATTGTGACCGCCTTGATACCAGCCGCCGCTGCGGCATAGACCTTGCGGCCTGTGGGCACGGAACCGGTCAGGGAAACCTTGTCAACGCGGGGGTCGCTGACCAGCGATGCGCCGACCTCGCCCATGCCTTGCACCACGTTATACAATCCTGCAGGCAGGCCAGCCTCGTGCAGGATTTCGGCGACTTTCAATGCACAAAGCGGGGTGGTTTCGGATGGCTTGAAGATGATCGCATTGCCGCAAGCCAGCGCTGGCGCGCCTTTCCAGCAGGCGATCTGCGTCGGGTAATTCCACGCACCGATGCCCACACACAGGCCCAAAGGTTCGCGGCGGGTATAAACCCAATCCTCGCCCAATTGAATATGCTCTCCGGTCAGGGACGCGGCGATCCCGCCGAAATATTCCAACGCATCGGCCCCGCTGGTCGCATCCGCCACAGATGTTTCCTGATAAGGTTTGCCAGTGTCATAGGTTTCCAACACAGACAGATCATGATTGCGTTCGCGCATGATATCGGCGGCACGGCGCAGGATGCGGCCGCGTTCGGTACCGGTCATCGCGGCCCAAGCCACCTGCGCCGCCCGTGCCGAGGTGATGGCCTGTTCGATGATCTCGGGCGTCGCGGCATGGACTTTGGCGATCACCGCACCAGTGGCGGGGTAAATCACCTCGATCGGCGTGCCTGCGGTGTCTTCGACATAGGCACCGTTGATGAAATGGCTGGCGGTGGGTTGGGTTTGCATATTTCTCTCTCAATTCGTGTGGGTGGCCCGTTTGGGATGGAAAACGGCTTACTCTCCGCGGGGAAAGCGCTTGTTTTCTTCCAGCACGTTCAAATCCATGTGGTTGCGCATGTACTGCTCTGAGGCTTTGCGCAGGGGCTGGTAATCCCACGGGTAATAGCCGCCTTCGCGCAGCGCCTCGTAGACCACCCAGCGGCGCGCCTGGCTTTTGCGGACATCGGCGTCAAAAGCATCCAGATCCCAACGTGCGTCAGCCTTGGCGCGCAGGGTTTGGCGCGTGCCCTGATGGGCGGGATCTTCGGCCAGATTGGTCAGCTCGTGCGGGTCGGCATCCATGTCGAACAACTGGTCCGGGTCCAGCGCGCAGCGGTTGTATTTCCACTTGCCATAGCGCAGCGACACCATCGGCGCATAGGACCCTTCGGCGGCGTATTCCATCGCGACGGGTTCGGTACGTTCCACCCCCTGCCCCATGGGCACCAGCGACTGGCCTGTCGTCCATTCCATGACCTCTTCCATCGACACGCCCGCCAGATCGCACAGGGTCGGGCAGACGTCGATATTGCTGACGGGGGTTTCGTTCAAGCCCGGTTCCATTTGCGGGGCGGCAATCATCATCGGCACGCGGGAAGAGCCCTCAAAAAAGCTCATCTTGAACCAAAGGCCGCGTTCGCCCAGCATGTCGCCATGGTCGGACACAAACATGATGATCGCTTCTTGACGGGTATCCTCGAGGGTCTGCAAGATCTCGCCGATCTTGTCATCCAGATAGCTGATGTTCGCGAAATAAGCCTGACGCGACCGTTTGATATTGTCTTCGGTGATGTCAAAGCTACGCCAGTCATTGGCGTCAAAAATCCGTTTGGAATGCGCATCTTGGGCGTCATAGCCCAGATCAGACACCTGCGGCAGCAGATGGTCGCAATCGTTATACAAATCCCAATACTTCTTGCGCGCCACGTACGGGTCATGCGGGTGGGTAAAGCTGACGGTCATGCACCACGGGCGGTCATCAAGGCCACGCGACAGGTCATAGATCTTGCGCGTTGCCTCGAATGCGACGGCGTCGTCATATTCCATCTGGTTGCTTATTTCGGCCACCCCTGCGCCCGTCACCGACCCCATGTTGTGGTACCACCAGTCAATGCGTTCGCCGGGTTTGCGATAATCGGGGGTCCAGCCGAAATCAGCGGGATAGATATCAGTGGTCAGACGTTCCTCGAACCCGTGCAGCTGGTCGGGACCAACGAAATGCATCTTGCCCGACAGGCAGGTGTGATAGCCCGCACGGCGCAGGTGATGCGCATAGGTCGGCACGCTGGACGGAAATTCAGCCGCGTTGTCATAGACGCCCGTGGCGCTAGGCAATTGGCCGGACATAAACGCCGCCCGCCCCGGTGCGCACAGTGGGCTGGCGGTATAGGCATTCTTGAACCGCGTCGACCGCGCTGCCAGTTTTTTCAGGTTCGGGGCATGCAGCCAATCGACGGGGCCATCGGGAAACAGCGTGCCGTTCAACTGGTCGACCATCAGGATCAGGATGTTTGGTTTGGTCATCGCTTGGCTCCCACCAACGTTTCAAGCAGTTCCAGCGCCTGCCCGCAGGCCTGCTTGGAACTGCCACCGTCGGACAGGGCCGCGCGCAGGTACAGACCGTCGATCATGGCCGCCAAGGTTTCGGCGTCCCGTTCCGGACGCGCCGAGATCGGGCGCAGCGCATGGGTCAGGTTCGACCGCAGCCGCGCTTGATAAACAATCAGCAAACGATAGGTTTCGACATTGGTCCGCGAGGACGCATAAAGCGTCATCCAAGCGCTGACCGTCGCAGGATCAAAGCAGCTCTCGTCAAAACTGGCGCGAATGATCGCTTCTGCGCGCTCAAGCGGCTTTTTTGCGACGCGCAATTCACGGCGGACTTCGGCGCTGTATTCAGACAGGATATAGCGCATAGCGGCGAGAAAGATCTGATCCTTGCCACCGAAATAGTGATGTGCCAGCGCCGAGGACATGCCCGCACGCCGGGCGATCTGACCAACAGTCACGTCCAACGACTGCGCGGCCCCGATTTCGGCTATTGTGGCCTTGACCAAAGCATCGCGGCGAATGGGCTCCATTCCAAGTTTGGGCATCTCGAATCCTAGCAGTAATTGACGTCACTGCTAGGCAATCTATGGTTATTGACTGGCAAGTCAATAAACTTAGAATTTGGTCGCGGGGCTTGCGGGCGTGATCTGGCGATTCAACATCGCCTCGCGCCAAGTGATAAATGTGACCGATCCCAGGATCACGGTACCGCCGATGACCACCCAGATATCAATTGGTTCGACAAACACAACGGCCCCCAGAATTGTCGCCCAGACCAATTGTAGAAACGTGACCGGTTGCGTCACCGTCAACGGTGCCGCAGCAAAGGCCAGTGTCATGGTGTAATGCCCTCCAGTGGCAAAAACGGCCACAGTGGCAAGGATCGCAAGTTCCTCCCACGTGGGTGTAATCCAGACCGGCAGCGCAAAGGGCAGCAAAAAGAGCGACACAAAGATCGACATCATCGCGACCACGACAGACGGTTTGACCTCGTCTGTCAGGACCTTGGCCAACAGATAGGCCCCGCCAAACACAACCGCCGCGATCAGCATCGCAAAATGCCCGTTGGTCAGCTCGCGAAACCCCGGTCGCAGGATGATCACAGCCCCCAACAGCCCCAGAACGACAGCAATGATCCGGCGCAAGGCAAGGGTTTCACCCAAGAAAAGCGCAGCACCAATGGTCACATATATCGGGGCCATATAGTTCATCGCGGTCACTTCGGCTATGGAAATGCGGGTCATGGCGTAGAACCACAAAATCACGCCCAACGCATGCAAGCCCCCGCGCAAGCTGAACAAGGTCCACTGCCGCCGGGTCAGATGTGCCGCCCGCAACGACCCGATCGCAGGCAGTAAAAACACCAATCCGAAGGAATAGCGGATCAAGGCCGCTTCCGCCGACGGCAGGCGCGGGCCCATGTGCTTCACAAGCGCTGTCACACAGATGAATAAGAACCCTGTCACAACCATCCAAAAGATGCCGATTACGGGACGATGAGGCAGCGCTGTTGTCATAAATTCAACATTTCCCAATCAGACGGCAAGAGCAAGGTCACATCAGCAAAAGTTTCACCGCAATCGCCCACATGGTCAGGGCAATCAACGCGTCCAGAATTTGCCAGCTGCGCGGGCGGGCAAAAATCGGGCCAAGCAGCCGCGCCCCATAGCCAAGACCGAAGAAGAACACAAAGCTTGCCGTTACGGCTCCGATACCGAAAGCCAACCTGTTGTCATATTGCGCCGACACCGATCCCAACAGCACGACTGTATCCAGATAGACATGCGGGTTCAGCCAAGTCAGCGCCAGCAAGGTCAGCAATGTGCGACGCAAGCTAAGGGTGTTGTCGCCTTCTGCCTCAAGTGCCGCCCCGCCGCGCCATGCAGACAGTGCATTTTGTGCCCCGTACCAGATCAGGAACGCCGCGCCACCAAAACGCATCACGGTTTCAAACCACGGCACCGCCTGCGCCAGCGCGCCAAAGCCCGAAACCCCCGCTGCAATCAGCACCCCATCAGAGACCGCGCAGGTCAGGCAGACCCAGAACACATGGTGCCGCCGCACCCCTTGGCGCAACACAAAGGCGTTTTGCGCGCCAATCGCCAAAATCAAAGTAAAGCCCAACGCAAATCCGGGAAAGAAAGAGAGCATGAAAGCAGCCTTGGTTGTGATGGCTTGGCGTATCAGTGAAACCTGACAAGCCCAAGCTCTCGTTCGCAGAATTGCCAAAATCTAATTTTTTTCGCCAACATGGTGAAACAAATTCGTGATCCGGCCCGTTGCTACTGGTGTAACGCCCTCCGGCTCCCTATGTGACGCTCACTCTACAAAGGAACTAAGTCATGTTTGACGAAAAACAGAAGCTGGAAATCAGCCAAGAAGAACTGGCCCTGATCGAGGCGGCCTTGCACACACAGTCCAAAATCTTGGGCGTTCAAGCCAGTGCCGGGGGTGCAAAAGCCCTGACGCGCCTGAACGATATCAAACGGGTTCTGGCCAAGATTGCGCAACAAAAGCCGGTCAAGGCGCAAAAGCCAAAGACGGGCGGCGTGTTTTTAAGCATGTCGCGGATGTTCGGGTAACCTCCCTCCCCCTCAACAGACCATAAACGCCCCTTATTTCAGGGGTAAAAATCCCGCATTTCGGGCATATCTATGAAAACCTGCTGGCCGAATGGTCGGCAGGTTTTTATTTTGTCGCCACATGTGCAGCTCGGCGTTCCCCTTGCGGCAGATTACCGCGCAACGGTCGTCCCCAAGACGGCCAGCCTGCGGAAATCATGGCATAGCGATCACCAAATCAAATTGCCTCGGCATGCCGCGCTGAATGATGCGTCAAGGTCGACATTTCGCACACCAAAACGAAAACGAGCGACGGAAAACCCGCCGCTCGTATCCTAAAAATCGCGCTAGCACCCAATTTGAATAGAATGCCTTGGTGCAGCCGCCCTACGTTCGCCCCAACCGGATGGCGTTACTCCAGCTGCTCCATGACCTCGTCAGAGGCGTCGAAATTCGTGGTAACCCGCTGCACGTCATCGTCATCTTCCAACGCATCAATCAGCTTCATCAGCTTCTCCATGCTCTCCAGATCCATCTCGGTGGTAATGGACGGCTTCCAGACCAGCTTGGTGCTGTCAGATTCGCCCAACTCGGCCTCAAGCGCGGTGGCGACTTCGTTCAGATCCGTATCAAGACACCAGATGACGTGCCCGTCTTCAGACGATTCAACATCCTCGGCCCCAGCCTCGATCGCGGCCATCATGACCGTATCCGCATCGCCGACCGACGCCGGATAGGTAATCTCGCCCTTGCGGTCGAACATGAAACCAACGCTGCCGGTTTCGCCCAGATTGCCACCATTCTTGGTAAAGGTCGACCGAACCACCGACGCCGTACGGTTGCGGTTATCGGTCATCGCCTCAACGATTACAGCCACCCCATTGGGTCCATAACCCTCATAGCGGATTTCTTCGTAATCCTCGCCGTCCCCCGCTTGCGATTTCTTGATCGCGCGGTCGATCACATCCTTTGGCACGGAAACCGATTTTGCTTCCTTGACCGCCAGTCGCAAACGCGGGTTCTTGTCAGGATCAGGGTCGCCCATCTTGGCCGCAACGGTGATCTCTTTTGACATCTTCGAGAACACCTTGGCGCGCAACTTGTCCTGCCGCCCTTTGCGGTGCTGGATGTTTGCCCATTTTGAGTGGCCTGCCATGATAACCTCGTCTGCGAAAACCCTATTTCGCCCTCTATAGGCCAGCCGATGCGCGCAAACAAGCCACCCTTACAGGGGAAATCCCCTCTTCTCTGGCTCAAAAATATCCTCGGGGGTTTGGGGGCAGACAGCCCCCATTCCGACTGCTAAGCCAAGAACCAACACCCAAGGCCCCAAATCACAAGGTGATCCCTGCCCATGACCCAAGATCAAATCATTCTCTTTACACTCTTTGCTGCGGTGTTCGGCATGCTGCTTTGGGGGCGGTTCAGGTACGATCTTGTGGCCTTTTCGGCACTTATGATCGCTGTTGTCTTGGGTGTCGTGGACAGCAAAAATGCCTTCGACGGCTTTGGTCATCCCGCCACGCTGGTGGTTGCCCTTGTCTTGGTGGTCTCTGCCGGGTTGGTACGATCCGGCGCGGTGCTGCTGATCACGCGGACCTTGGTCGATGCGTCGCGCAGTCTGGGCGCGCATATCACGCTGATGGGGCTGATCGGCGGCGTCCTGTCCGCCTTTATGAACAACGTGGCTGCACTTGCACTGCTGATGCCCGTCGACATCCAGACCGCGCGCAAGGCGGGGCGCAATCCGGGTCTCAGCCTGATGCCGCTCAGCTTTGCGACGATTCTGGGCGGGATGGTCACGCTGATCGGCACGCCACCCAATATTATCATTGCCTCCATTCGGCAGGAATCCCTTGGCGAACCCTTTGGCATGTTCGATTTCGCCCCTGTCGGGGGCATCGCCGCGATCGCCGGGCTCGCCTTTGTCGCGCTGGTCGGCTGGCGGTTGATCCCGCCGCGCGATGACACCGCCCTCAAACCCGAGGACCTGTCGCAATACCTTGCAGAACTGACGGTCCCCGAAGAAAGCCCGTTGATTGGCAAACGTCTGGGCGAATTACAAGAAGTGGCAGATAAATCCGACGTGGTGATCCTTGGCCTCGTGCGCGATGGCGCGCGTCTCTATGGTCAGTCGCGCAATGTCGCGATGCGCGCCGGAGACGCCTTGGTGCTTGAGGCGCGCCCGGACGCGCTGGATGAATTTCGCAGCACCTTGAACTTGCAGGTAGCCGATAAAGACCGCGAGGATCGATTGAATGCCGGGGGCGAAGGCGTCGAGATTATCGAGGTCGTGGTCACCAATGAATCGCGCCTCAACGGGCGTTCGACCCAATCTGTCGGGCTTTCATGGCGCCAACGAACAGTGCTGCTGGGCATCTCGCGGCGCGGCACGCGCATCACCTCGCAACTGCGCAAGACCGAGCTCGAGACCGGCGATATTCTTTTGCTGCTGGTCCCGCGCGATACATCTGCCCACGTGGTTGAATGGCTGGGCGTCCTCCCCTTGGCCGATCGCGGGCTTGCCGTGACCGAGAACAGCAAGGTCTGGCTTGCCATTGGTCTGTTTGCAGGGGCGGTCACCGCCGCCAGTTTTGGCCTGATTTATCTACCCATCGCCCTTGGGCTGGTGGTCGTGTCCTATGTTCTGGCCAAGATCATCCCGCTGTCCGAACTCTACACACATATCGAATGGCCCGTTGTGGTGCTGCTGGGATCGATGATCCCGCTGGGGGCCGCGCTTGAGGCATCGGGCGGGACCGAATTGATCGCCGGAGCCTTGGTCGGGCTGACCGACGGGTGGCCGGCGTGGATGGTGTTGACGGTTTTAATGGTCGTGACGATGACCTTGTCAGATGTTTTGAACAACACCGCAACGACCATCGTGGCCGCCCCGGTTGGCATCCAGATGGCGCAGACCTTGGGCGTTTCGCCCGACCCGTTTCTGATGGCGGTGGCTGTAGCGGCCTCAAGCGCGTTTCTGACCCCGATCGGGCATAAGAATAACACGTTGATCTTGGGGCCAGGCGGTTATTCCTTTGGGGATTACTGGCGCATGGGCCTGCCGCTTGAGATCATCGTGGTCGCGGTTTCTATTCCAGCGATTTTGCTGTTCTGGCCTTTGTGAGTAATTGAAGTCTGTGGGGGCCAGCGTCAACGCGCGGTATATTATGGGGGCCAGCCCCCACACCCCCGGGATATTTTTGAGCCAGAGAACGAGGGGCCTGCGTCTTACCAGATGAGTGGGATAATTGCCGAGACGAGCAGTGACATGCTGAGGTTCAGCGGGATGCCGATGCGCATGAAGTCGGTAAAGCGGTAGCCACCGGGGCCATAAACCAGCGTGTTGGTTTGGTACCCGATCGGCGTCGCAAAGGCGCAGGATGCCGCAATCATCACAGCGACCACCAGCGGGCGCGGGTCCATCCCCAACGCCGACCCAAGGCTGATTGCGATCGGGGTCATGATGACGGCAACCGCGTTGTTTGATACGATTTCGGTCAGGATTGTTGTCAGCAGGAACACCGCAAAGATCACATAGAACGGCGACAGCGTGCCAAGGAACGGCGATATATTGTCGACGATCAGGCTGATCGCACCAGAATTTTGCAGACCAGCACCGACGGCCAACATCGAAAAGATCAGTGCCAGCAACCTGCCATCGACAAAGCTGAAGGCTTCTTCTGCGTCGATACAGCCGGTGACCAGCACAAGCGCTACCGCAAAGATCGCAAGCAGCAAAATCGGTGCCACGTTAAGTGACGCAAGCACGACAATACCAACAAGCGCCGCAATCGCGATGGGCGCGTGGCCCCGGCGGAACGCGCGCGCAGACGGTTGCGAGACGTCAACCATATCCATGTCAGAGGCAAGGCGCTGGATATCGCCCATGGCCCCTTCGAGAAGCAGCGTATCGCCGACCTTGACGATCAGATCGTCCAGCTGGCGTCCGATGTTCTGGTTCCGCCGGTGCACCGCCAGCGGATAGACCCCATAGCGGCGGCGCAGGCGCAGCGCGCCCAGCGACCGGCCCACCATTTTGCAACCCGGCGTGATCAGCACTTCGACGGTCGAGGTTTCGACGGCTGACACCTGATCAACGCGTTTGAGTTCTTTGTTGGCTTGCAGGCTGAGCAGTTCTGTCATCTGCGTGCGCAAGACCACACGGTCGCCGACCTGAAGCTGGACCGCCGCCAAATCACGGCGCAACGACTGGTCGCCGCGCACCACGTCAATCAGCCGCACACCTTCGCGTTTGAACAATTGCACGTCCAATACATCGCGGCCGATCAGGTTGGATTCAGGGGGAATCACCGCTTCGGTAAAGAATTTCATTTTCGAACGGTCCGACAGCATGTTTGCCATACTGTCGCGTGCGGGCAAAAGTTTGGGCGCGAAGATCGCCATATAGATCAGGCCCCATGCACAGACCACAAGCCCGATTGGCAGAATCTCGAAAATGCTAAAGGGTTCAAGGCCCTGGCTGCGCGCCACACCATCCACCAACAGGTTGGTCGATGTCCCGATCAGGGTCAGTGAGCCGCCCATGATTGCCGCATAGCTAAGCGGGATCAGCAGTTTGGAGGCCTTGGTCCCCAAAGTCTGGCTAAGCTGCACCACGACGGGGATCATCACCACCACTACAGGCGTGTTGTTCATGATCGCCGAGGCCGCCATGACGGCAATGATAACCCCCACCACGGCTGTTTTCGGATGGGTTTTCGCATAGCGTTCCGCAAGCCGCGTCAACACGTCCAACGCACCCGTCCGCACCAGCGCGCCCATCACGATAAACATCGCTGCGATCGTCCAGGGGGCGGAGTTTTGCAGCACCGCCTGCGCATCCTCGTAAGGTAAAATGCCAAGCGCCAGCATCACAGCCGCACCGGCAAGAGCCACGACTTCGGTTGGCAGGGCTTCGCGCAGGAACATGATGAACATGATCACGACGATGGTCAGCGCCAGAATCGCAGACGTACTTTGCGACAGGTCGAAAAGGTCCATTCGGGGTATATCCTACCTAGCCGAGGAATAAATCAGGGGGTAGTGTCGCCGATTGCCGCTGCTTCGGCAAGCGCCGCTTTGGGGCGAGGCTGCACCAAATACAATCCGGCAAACATCATGGCAAGAGCCAGCCAAAGGGTTGGCGCATAAGTTTCAGACAGAATAATCTTGGCCCAGATCAAACCGAACCCCGTCACCAGATAGCTGACCTGCACCGCGAACACCGACCCGGCCTTGCCGACCAGCCACATATAGCCCGCATAGACCACCACATGCACCAGCGCCGACACGACCAACGCCCATTGCGGTATGTCCCAAGGCAGTGCGGGATCAATGAATTGTCCGGTCATCACGGTCACCGGCAGCAGCAGTGTTGCACCGACAAGCGACGCGCCTTGCAGCACCTGAAACGCGTCCAGATCAAGGGTTCCCCATTTGGCGATGATATTGCCTTCGAATGCGTAGCACAGACCGGCGATCAGGCCGATTAGAATCCAGAACACCGGCAGATCCATCGAAAGGTCTGTTCCCGGTGCCACCAGCAACAGCACGCCGGCCAGCCCGCAGCCCAGCCCGCCAAGGCGACGATAACTGAAATGATCCAGCCCCATCGCCAGCGCGACTGGAAAGGCAAACATCGGAACAAGGCTCAGCAGCAGCGACAACACCCCCGAGGGCAGCCAGACCGCTGCCTGATACGAGGCGGAATTCGGCAGTACCGTGCCAATAATGGCGATGATCAGATAAAGCCGCAGATAACGCAAACCAAAGGGCACCCGTTTGCGGCGCACGGCGTTGATCACTGTCATAAAGACCGCGCCGATCACCATCTGCCAAAAGACCAAACCGAAATGCTGGTAGCCTGTGCTGACCGCGATCTTGGTCAATGGTTGGGTAAAGCCCCAGCCCGCCCCGAGCACCGCCAGAAACGCGGTGTAAAAGACGATCTGCCGACGGGTCACGGGGCGCTTTGTTGCAGCTTACCGCCTTCGCGCACGGGGACGATGCGGGTTGCTTTGCCGGTACGATCATCGGTTTCGATATAGACGCCGGACAGGGTCGCCTCGTCATTGGCGGGGGTAAAGCGGTCTTTGGGCATGCCCGTGATAAAACGGCGCAGGGGTTCGGTTTTCTCCATTCCGATGACGGAATGATAGTCACCGCACATGCCAGCGTCGGTCAGATAGGCTGTGCCGCCGGGCAGGATCATCGCGTCGGATGTGGGCACATGGGTGTGGGTGCCCACAACAAGGCTGGCGCGCCCGTCGCACCAATGGCCCATCGCCATTTTCTCGGACGTCGCCTCGCAATGCATATCGACGATGATCGCCGATGCCAAGCCGCCCAGCGGATGCGTTTTCAGCACAGGTTCCAAGGCAGAAAACGGATCGTCAAAGGGGCGTTTCATGAACACCTGACCCAAAGCCTGAGCAACAAGCACCTTGCGCCCGTTCTGCGCCGTGAACAGGCGCGCGCCCTTGCCCGGTGCGTTTTTTGAAAAATTCAATGGCCGGATAATACGCTGTTCTTGCTCGATAAAGCTAAGCATGTCTTTTTGATCGAAAGCGTGATCACCTAGGGTCAGGCAATCGGCCCCTGCATCAAGAAGCCCTTTGGCATGCAGGCCAGACAGCCCCATCCCCGAAGTTGCGTTTTCGCCGTTGACCACGATGAAATCCAGCTTCCAGTCCTTGCGCAGACGGGGAAGGTTTTCGCTGATTGCGCGGCGGCCGGCACGGCCCATGACATCGCCAAGAAAGAGTATTTTCATGCGCCAAGGGTTAGGCTGCGACGCGGCCAAGGGCAAGAGGCCGCATTGCGGTATTTTAGACCCGATGTGGAAATGCGCCGGCGCTACCCTTCGACAGCATGGCCAAACACCGCGATGGCAAAGCCCAAGGCCGCCAAGGCGGCAAATCCCAAGCTGCGGTTTTTTGCACCCTGCTTGCTGGTGCTGATCGCCGCAATGGCCGCTTGCAGTGCATAGTAGACCGCGAACGCCCGCGAGGCATAGCTGATGATCTGGAACACATCCGCGCCCCACGTCAGCAGCAACCCGACCACCGTGAGCAGCAGATACCCCATGCGCACGGAAATACGCTTTGCCGACAGCTCTTCCATCAGTCCACCTGATCCGCTGGTGTCGGCCACTGCGGCGCTGAACTGTGCCGCCAAAGCGGCAGCAACCAACAAAAACGGCAAGATCGGTGCCACATCGGCCATCATGTCAACGATGGCCGTTTCGCTGAAATGCAGGTCATCGCGG
>NZ_JBFEKM010000111.1:0-14103 GCF_041552635.1 Sulfitobacter sp. | reverse complement strand
TTCGTCTTGGGAATGATATGTGCGGTCCGGACCGGGGTTCATCAGGCGATCCGCATAGAAAGATTGCCAGTCGTCCAGTATAGCTGTGCTGTTGGCGGCGATATCACCGGCGACAGTCTGGATCAGCGTACAGTGATATCCGCGATCACCTGCGCTGCTAAGGGTCTGATCATACAGCAGATATTCCATGGCATAAAAACCGCGCCCCGCGATGGACACATCGGCATAGGTTTCGGTGCTTTCTGCAACCTGATCTTGATCCGCAATCAGCGCGGCAAGCACGCGCGGGGTGGCACCGCGGCTGTCGGGCCAGAACGCCAATGCAAAACCGCGATCATCAATTTCAGTCGGGCCAAAGCGCAAATGGCTGACCGCAACCCACGCATCGAATGCGTCGCCATAAGTGGTCCGGAGCATTTCCGAGCCCGGATCACAGTTAACTTGCGACGCTTCGCTAAGCCTGCGGGACATGGTATCAAAGATACCCATCCGCAACAGAATATGGCCATCAACAACGTTGGTGATGATTTCTTGCGGTGTTCCAGCCGATGCGACCAAGGGAACAACCGCGAGCGTAGCACTTAGGATAATGCGTCTCATAAACTCTCCAGATAGGCGATCAGGGCGTCCCGATCTGCGGTAGAAAGCTGGATTACGGCATCGCGTTGCCCTGCAGCTTCGCCGCCATGCCACAAAACAGCTTCCAGCAGGGACCGGGCGCGCCCATCGTGCAGAAAATAACTGTGCTCACTGACCTGTCGGGTCAACCCGATGCCCCATAATGGCGGTGTGCGCCATTCGCTGCCCGTCGCGCGGGCTTCGGGGCGATTGTCGGCCAACGCAGGCCCCATGTCGTGCAACAACATATCGGTAAACGGCCAGATCAGTTGAAAGCTTTGCTCGGGTCGGTCTTTTAGGCGTTGGGTCACAAAATTGGGGGTGTGACAGGCTGTGCATCCCGTTTGATAAAACAGCTCCTTGCCGCGCAACACCTCTGCGCCCCCTACGTTACGGCGTGCCGGAACGCCAAGATTACGGCTGTAGAAGGTAACCAGATCCAGCCCCTCTGCATCGATCTCGAACAAGCGGTCATCGCCGTCGCCGTGCTGGGCGGCCTGGCAATCGGCCTGCAAATCGGTGCATTCACCGGAACCTGCGGTAAAGATCGGGTTGGAAATGCCGATATCACCGACAAAAGCAGCGGCTGATTGTTCCAGAATGGTCGGATTTCCGGCCTTCAGGCCAAAGCGGCCCAACATGGGCTGCCCGTGGACCTGCGACCAGACGATGTTTGGACGCCCTGATATGCCGTCGCCATTGGCATCGTCAGGGTCGGCACCAGCAAGGATATCTGCGGCGGATACGGCTTCCAATAGTCCCAGACCGATCATCTGGGGTGCCACACGCGGGCTTAGCATCGCCTCGGGGTGCAAGGGTCCGTATCCCAGATCCGCCGCTGTATAGGTTGGATGGCGCAGGGAAACCGCCTGCCCGTCAGCCAGGGTGATCACCTCTTCTTCATAGGTAACCTCAAGCCGGTATTCAGCGGCATGGCCCAGCACAGCCTTGTCTTGCAATTGCGTGCCATAGGACGGATCGGGACGGGTGGCGATGTAATCGCTGATCTGCGCCATCGCGTCATCAACCGTGCCCGGAATAGAGATGCGCAGAAACATGGAAATGGCGTTGTCGTTGGGGCCTTCGGGCGGGTGACCGCGCCCGTCCTTAAGATGGCAGCGCTGACAGGACCGCGCATTGTAAAGCGGGCCAAGCCCGTCGGACGCCAGCGTCGATGCGGGCGTCGACACCCACAATTTGCGAAACAGGCCGTTGCCGACTTTGAACGTCAACTCGTCCTCGAAGGTGATATTACCCGAGGGCTGCGAATACGCGTCGGCGGTTTTGCGGGCGCGTACCGTTGCCGCGCCTGCGGGCTTTTCCTCGAAGTTTTGCGGTGTGGTAAAATCAGTGGCAAGCGCTGTGACGGCGGCAATACGCGCTGCCTCATCGGCTGTTCGCGCGACTACGTTCAGATGCGGATCACCCAGATTGAACGCCTGTTCTTGCGCCGTGGCGGCGGCCCCAAGAACCACCGCCATTGCGACAAGGCTGGCAGTTCTTGCCCATTTTTGATGCATATTTCTGTCCGTTGTTTCGCCTGACCCGCCTGTCGGCCCAGTTGTTCCCGTCTTGATTGTGGCGCGGGCAACACCGGTTTGGATGGGGCAGGAAATCATGATTTTATCCCTAGAATGAAACCACAGCGGCCAACCCGACGGCGGTAGATTTCTCGCCTCCGACGTCGAAGCGTGCGATGCCAAAATTGACCTCGACCGTCTGGGTCAGCGCGCGGTCCACGCCGAATGCGATCATGCTGTCGGTGCCAGTAGCTGTATCAACCGCAGTGGCTGTCGTGGAAAACGTCCAATCGTCCAACGCATAAGCCGCGCCCAGCGTTGCATAGGTGGCGTTCGTGTCGGTGCCGCCTGCCCCGTCAAAATGCGCGACCTCGGCGATCATGTCGAAACCATTGCCAAAATCATGGGACGCGCCGATAACGACGCCGGTTTCATCGGATACATCGCCATCACCCGCAGACAGGTGGCGCGCGCCGATCCAGCCGGTCGTGTCGCCAAAGTCCCGAGTGTACTGGACCGCAAAGTTGTTCAGCTTGCCCGTGTTGCCGACGCCCCCTGCCGCCACGGAATTGCGCCCGCGTTTATTGCCAATGCTGTCGCTAAGGAACGTGTCATCGACATAGAACGCGGCGAATGACAAAACGCCGCCCGTGTTGCCCAAGGGCGTATCAACGGTTACACCGATCATTTCGCTCAGCTCGTAGTCTTCTGCCAGCGACGTCCCGTAGAACCCCGGCGCGGCGTCCCATGCGACGGCGAAAACCGGGCTGATCTTGCCCGCTGAAACCACAGTTTCGCCAAAGGCAAACCGCAAGCCCAATTCACCGACATAAAGCCCCAAATCGTCAAAGGCGCGATCATCCGTGGCATCCGTAATTGATTCAAGCGTCAGCGCACCAAAGGCGCTGATCCGGTCCGTCAGCGCTGCCTCAAAGGCAGCGTCCACAGTTACATAGGTATCCGTCAATTCTGCTGCGGGGTCGGTCGCGTTGACGGTGCTGTCAACGCCAACCTCAATACTGCCACCCCAGACAAAGCCAGTATCCTGCGCGTAAACAGCCGTGCCACCCGTCAGCGCAAGGCCGTAAAGCCCCGCAGTAAGTATCGTTTTTTTCATCTTTAGTTGTCCCGGTTTAGGTATGGATCAACGTGGCTGGCAGGTGTGCTGGCGGGTTGTTTTATTGGAATACGGCGCTTGGCGCATCAAGGCTGTCGGACCCTTCGAATGCGATTTGGTCAAGGCCAAGCATCGTCACGACACGTTCAATCGAACGCGTCTGGTCAATCAAGGCATCGACGCCCCCCATGATCAGGGTTTCGCCCCCCGCATTGCCCCGCGCAAGCATCTGATCATAGGCGAACCCGGCCTCGGCTGCGGTTTTGATCCGCCCAAGCGCCATCATCGTATTGCTCAGCTTGGCTTGCATCTCAAGGTTCAGGTCGGCATCTGCCTCGGCGACCATATCGGCAAGGGATGGCCCTGAAACCTGCGTGCCGTCAACGCGGACATATTCCCCCAGATAGGCGGTCTGAATGCCAAGCCCGTCGTAATAGTGGCTGTTGTGCGTGTTGTCGGAAAAGCAGTCATGTTCTTCTTCGGGGTCGTTCAACATCAGGCCAAGGCGCATCCGTTCGCCTGCCTGTTCACCGTAGGACAACGACCCCATACCCGTCAGGATCGACGCCAGACCTGCGTCGGTATCTTGGGTCAACGCTTTGCGCGCGGCACCGTCGTCGCCCCATTGCGCCCTCATCCATTCCAGATCGGACACCAGCAGGTCTGTCGCGGCGGCAAGGTATTCACCCCGGCGGTCACAGTTGGCATTCGTACAATCATCGCCCGCTGCATAGTCGGTCCAAGGCCGGTCGCCCGCGCCCGCGTCATGCCCGTTAAGGTCCTGCCCCCACAACAGAAATTCGATGGCGTGGTACCCCGTGGCCACGTTCGCCTCGATCCCGTCGGCCTCGTGCAGGGTGTCGGACAGAAATTCAGGCGTGATGGCCGAAGCGTCGATCTGGGTGCCCGACAGGGTAAACGTGGGGCTGCTGATTACGTTCAATCCAGCCAGTTCGTTTTCATCCGACGGCCCGCCGTATGACGCATCAACATAGTCGATCAGCCCCTCGTCCAGAGGCCATGAATTCACTTTGCCTTCCCAGTCGTCCACGATTGCGTTGCCAAAGCGGTACACCTCGGTCTGTTGATAGGGCACGCGCGCTGAAAGCCACGCGGAGCGGGCCGCTGTCAGGCTGTCCGACGAAGGGCTTGCGATCAAAGCCTGCACAGCAGTCCGAAGCCGTTGGGCGGTGATCAAACTATCCCCGTATTTGGCAGCGGCTATATTCGCATAGGTGTCCAGCACCTCGGTCTTTTCGACTGCGGCAGCCGGGGACGCGAGCGCCAGCAAAGCCGCTGTCGTGAGCAGGTGATTGTATTTCATGGGTGTTCCCTTTGGTAAATTTTTGCGGGGGCTACGGTCTAGCCTGCACCTGTGCGCCATCAGGCAAAAACAGCCGTCAAGGCACCAAGCCCGTGCGACCACAGTCGACCTTGCGATCTGGCCGACAGGTGCGTCCCCGCGTTAGCGATATGAATTGATCATTTGGTAAGGATCAATTTCCCGGCCCGCGTGATCCGCAAAGTGTAGGTCTGATCGTTCAGCACGATCTGCGCCAGACCACCGCTGCCGGTCAAATCGCTGGCCGCATATGTAGGTGGCTGGTCAGCGGGGGCACGTTGTGGCGGAACGGTATGAAAGCTCATCCTGCCCGCCCTCCGTACAGGCGTGCGTGATTGCGCAGACCTGCCAGCCTATTGCTGTTTTTGATTGGTTTGCGGGCTTGAACATTGGCGCGCGGTTTTGAATGGGGTGCAAAATGATGCATCTAGAAGTCCTCACATGGCTCACGTGTCGGGCTTCCCCAGTTACAAAGGCGGGGTGGCTTGACGTTCACCATACCTGAGTTATTTGATAAGGTATGTCAACCCGACAAAATTAGTAAACTATTGATGCGGTCGAATATCGCAGCCAAAGGCATGGTAAGGCTTGGCTGCACAGGCAGAACGTCCTGAGGGTTTCGTTGACGCGCCCTAACGACATAGAAAATCATCAAGGCGCGTTAACTGGCCAACGGCCAAAGGGTTTATCGTTGCGCTAGGCCACGTTGCCCCAGTCTGGGACAAAACTGCGCCAGTCCGGCTGCCGACCGGCGGCATATTCCATGCCGATTTTGACCCAGTCTATACCGCCCGCGTGATGTGGCCACCCGACGGCGGCCTCCCCGTACTGGATATTCCGCGTACCTTCTTCGAACGTATCAAGCGATTGCGCCCAAGCGGCCCCCTCCCAATGCAGCGTCATGCAGCGGCGTTTGGGCTCGTATTCGGCTGTAAACAAGGTGCCAAAGCCTTCTGCATAGCGGTCCTGCTTCAAGGGGGCGTGCTTGAACCGGCCAACCAAAGTTGACGGTGCCGCGCCGTCTGACAGCACCGCATTCAGATGCTCCGACCGCTCGAACGTTTGGGTAAATGCGCCCCGGTCAGGCGTGCTGCCATCGGTCTGGTGGTTCGTGGCAACCAGCTTCGGCTGCACCTTTGCCCCACCACCAGCGTATATCTCGACGCTCGCTGCCGCGCCGGAGGCATCGGCGACCACAACGTTATAAGGCATGTGGGATGGCACCCGTTGCAAGGCACGCAAGGCTTGGGGAACAGTCTCGCACGTCTCGAGCACATAGCGCAGAATCGTGGTGATCCCGAACCCCCGCCCGGTTTCCTGCCGCCCGCCATAGGCCAGCGCGATGCTAAGGCCCGCGTCGTTGATCCCGTCGGACAGCCCCCACAGGAATTCGACCATGCCCATGACGCGCCGACCGGTCCATGCACTGTGCAACAACAGCCCTTCGTTCAGGTCGGGCGACAGATCATAATTACGCACAAGGCGGATGTCGTCATGCGACGTGGCCACAGCCAGCGAACAGCCCCCCAAATAACTGGGCGGGCACCACGTCGACAGGAACCGCGCGGCACGGTCAGATCCGCCTGCCAGTTTGGTCAGTTCCGCGTGCACCGGCACCAGCTCGGGCATGTAGTCGCGCAAGGCCGCTTCGCAGGCCGCGCGGTCAGGGCCAGTGTCGCCATCGCGCGCCACAAACCACGCCTCGTAAGCGGGCCACGACCGCTGCCAACGGGCGGTCCATTTGGGGCCAGGGGTTGCCTCGCTAATGGCATCAAATGTCAGGGAATGGGTCATATCATGCGTCTTTCAAAGGGAGATCAAGGAAGAACCGCACCATTTCGGCGCTGGCATCGGGACCGTTCGGATCGGTGTAGGAACCGGCGCTATTGCCGCCAGACCACGCGTGGCCAAGGCCCGCGATTGTCCAATGTTCCATCACGGCATGGCCATCGGCGGACAGTATGGTGTTGCGGGTAAAGCTGCGTTTGCCAGCGGTGCCGTCCTCCACCACTTGGGGGCCTGTGGCGGCCCCGTCAGCGATCTGGTGACCATTCGTGTTGTGCACCGTGCTATCGGCATCGCCGTGAAACACAATCGTTGGGATCGGTCGTGTTTTCTGTGCGCGCACGCCGCCAGACCCCATCGCGGCAAAGGCCGAAGGTACGTCGTGCGCCGCTCTATACGGCAGGCCGGAATGGGCCCCGACTGCGCTAAACACATCGGCGTGGGTCTGGCCCAAGATCACCGCCATCGCCGCGCCCGCCGATAGACCCGCGACAAAGCTGGCCCCTTGTGGGACCCGATGATCGCGCTGCATTTGTTGTGCTAGACCGGCAAGGATGGCGGGTTCGCCCGCATCGCGCGTCTGGTCGGCGGGGCCAAACCAGTTCCAGCAGCTTTGCATATTTGCGCCGCGCGATTGTGCCGGATAGACCACGATCAGCCCATGTTGGTCGGCCAGCGTGTTCATCCCCGTCCCCTTGGCAAAATCCACGGGCGATTGGGTGCAACCGTGCAGCATCATGATCATGCCATTGGGACTGGCACCGTTCAGAGCGGGTACATAAACGCGATAGTCGCGGCTGCCTTGCGCGCAGGTGAAGGTGCCCCCGTCAAACCGCGCGCCCTCAGGGAGGGGCGGTTCTGTCACGTTAGCCGTCGGCATCACTGATTGCGGCAGCGATCCAAGGCCCGCCAATGTTTCACGCAGACTGCGGCCGATTTTACCACCGCCCAACGCCTTCATTTCAGGGTTCAGGCCTGCGCTTGGGCTGGACAGGCCGCCCTTGGCAAGTGCCGCTTGTATCATCTGGGTCGCGCCCACGGGGTTGCCCGTGCGCACAAGTTCGCTGGCCCGGCGCATGGCCGAGTTAAAATCATTACTCATTTTGGTTTCCTTTAGAGGATTAAATCGGGGTTAGCTGATCCGCGCGCCAAGGGCCTTTTTCACCTCGGCACTGGCCTGAAGCGCGCCTAAAACGGTAATCGACCCGATGGTGGCCAACGCCAGTTCGGGCGTCACATCGCGGGCAATGCGGGCAAGGCCCACGACCTTGATGTGCAGCAGCTCGTTCGCGGCCTGCACAGCTTCCAGATCGGCGACGGTATAGTCGCGCAGACCCAGTTCCATCGTGTGCCGGTCAATCGACTGGGTCACGGTGTCGGACTGGTGGTCCAACTGGTTTCGTATGGCGGTGCGGATAAAATCGCTGCGGTTCGAATAGAACCCTTCCTGCACCAACAGATCAATCCGGCCTAGATCGACAAAGCCCAGATTGATGGTGATCTTTTCGTTCTCCGGCAACTTGTCCCGGATCTGTCTGACGTTGCTCATGATGTTTCTCCATCCATGTGGATGGTATATGGACGCCACGCACCACTTTGCAAGAGGAGATGCCAGTTCCCTACAGTTTAGGCCAACATCCGCACAGCTGTTTGCAGATCGTCCTTGAATTGCGCGGTTGCGTCTGCCTTGGCGGCAGCGTCAGGCAAGCGCAACAGATAAGACGGGTGAAGGGTCAACAGCACGGGCGTGCCGTCTGGCGTTTCTTCGACCTTGCCACGGCGGGCAAGGATCGCGTCGCGGCGGCCTGTCAGGCCTTCGGCGGCGGTGGCCCCCATGCCAAGGATCAACTTGGGCTGCACCTGCGCAATTTCCGCATCCAACCACCAACGGCAATGGTCAATCTCTGACGTATTGGGCCGCTGGTGAATGCGCCGCTTGCCGCGCGGTGTGAATTTGAAATGTTTCACCGCGTTGGTGACATAGGCCAGCGTCCGGTCCAGCCCGGCCTGCGCGGCGATCTGGTCAAACAGTTGCCCCGCTGGGCCGACAAAGGGGCGACCGCTCAGGTCCTCTTGGTCGCCGGGTTGTTCGCCCACAATCATCAGATCCGCATCCATCGGCCCTTCGCCCGGCACGGCTTGGGTCGCATTGCAATGCAAAGGGCAGCGCGTGCAGGCGGATATCGCGGCGGGCAATGCGCCTTGGGGGCCGTCCCACGCCGACTGATGCGCCGACAATTGCGCCTGAACCTGCCGCATACGGGCGGGGGGCAACGATGGGGCGGCTTCGGCCATGGCGCGCGCACGGGCGGGGGCGTCAGCGATCATCTGGGGGATGAATGCCGCCTCGGGCATATTCTTCCAGTATTTCTTGGGCATCTCGGACTGCATGGCTTTGACCATCAGACGCGCGGGATTAAAGATGTTCTGGAAATAGGTGATCCACAGCTGCTCGCTGGCGTCCTCGGGCAGGGTCGGTTTTTCCGCCCCTTCTTGGAACGACAGTTTGCCGTTCTCAAACATAACTGACACGTCCGGCGTCAGAATACGCCAATCCATATCGCTGAACCTGCGCACAAAGAAGTCAGCCGTGGGCTCGATCGTATGGTATGTCGGCTCGAACCACGCGGCAAAAGACCGGCGCGGCGCATCGGGGCTGCCGATTTCGCGAAAGCGCACGAAAGCTTTCATCTTGTGCTGGCAACGATGCACGTTCTTTTCCATGCGCCGCAGGCGCGACAGATCGGCATCGCCGCGATCGGACATCAGGTGCGGCGCATCCTTGAGCCGCCACAAAAACGCATAAAGCCGGGCAAAGCGTTCGGGGTCGCTGTGCCAGACCACACTGCTGGCCATGCTGATGAAACTACGCGGCACGGTGACTTGGCGGTTTGGTCGCAAGGGCACGTCGCCCCCAAACAGATCAGGCGCGGTAGAGGCATCGCCCCACAGGATGTCTTCGGGCCGAATACCGCATGCCAGAAACTGACGCGCCGATTCGCGCCACGCCTGCGCGGTGCCGATCTTTGGCATGACGGCGCGGTGCATCAGAACAGGGACAGCTGTTCGGGGGGCGGCGCGAAACAGGCGCGCAAATCCGCGCTGTCGGTCAGTCCGCCAGGGGACCAACCGCCCGCCGTGATAAAGCTGCGGGCCTTTTTCATCGACGCGCCCATCCGCAACAGATCCTCAAAACGCAGCGTGCGGTGGCGGCGGGTGGTCAGGATGCGATTGACGGTTTTCACACCGAACCCCGGCACCCGCAACAGCATCTCGCGGCTGGCGCGGTTGACGTCTAGTGGAAATACTTCGCGGTGAACCAAGGCCCACGCGAGTTTCGGGTCGACCTCAAGATCAAGGTTCCCGTCGGCGGTGACGGAGGTGATTTCGTCCAGCTGGAAGTCGTAGAAGCGCAGCAGCCAATCTGCCTGATACAGCCGGTGTTCGCGCTGCAACGGCGGGCGGATCAACGGCAGTTTGGAGGAACTGTCAGGGATCGGCGAGAAGGCTGAATAGTACACCCGCTTGAGTTTGTAGCTGGAATAAAGCCGTGTGGACTGCCCCAAAATAGCGGCATCATTCGACCCGTCCGCCCCGATGATCATCTGCGTCGATTGTCCGGCAGGCGCAAAACGCGGGGGGCGCTTGCCCGTGTGGGATTTGTCTTTGGACACCTCTTTGCGCAGCCGGAAATCGGCCATCGCCTTGCGGATCTGGTCGGGTTTTTTCTCGGGCGCATATTGCTGAACGGCGGCGTCAGTGGGCAATTCGACGTTGATTGACAGCCGGTCCGCCAGCAGACCGGCTTCGGCGACCAGTTCGGGGGCGGCGTCGGGAATGGTTTTCAGGTGGATATAGCCGCGAAAGTTTTCCTCGTGGCGCAATTTGCGGGCGATCTGCACCATGTCAGACATGGTCGCATCCGGCGATCGGATCACGCCCGAGGACAAGAACAAACCTTCGATATAATTGCGGCGGTAAAATTCGATGGTCAGTTTCACGACCTCGTCCACGCTGAACCTTGCGCGGGTGACGTTCGACGAGGCGCGGTTGATGCAATAGCTGCAATCGTAAATGCAGAAATTCGTCAGCAGGATCTTCAATAACGATATGCAGCGCCCGTCCGGCGCGTAGGCATGGCAAATGCCGCTGCCCTCATTCGACCCCAGCCCTTTGCCGTCGCGCGAATCGCGTTTCGTTGACCCGGACGAGGCACAAGATGCGTCATATTTCGCTGCGTCGCTCAGAATCGCGAGCTTTTGTTCTACCGTATGCTTAACCATACGTTCTCTATATGTTCTTACACGACAGCTGTCATGTCAAATCGCTGCGATGTCGCGGCAGGCTGACCCGGACCTGACCGCGATAGATTGCTGCGGTCGATCAGGTCTCGAGGTTGGGATAGACGCGGCGCAGAGTTTCGATCAGCTTTTGACTGCTCACCGGCTTTTTCACTACACGATCGTCTGGCCCTACAAAGCTGATCTGATCGCGATCATAGGCCGTGATGTACACAAAAGGAATCCCGCGCTCCCTCAGGATGTCCGCTACGGGTTTCGATGTTTTGTTATTGCCAAGGTTTACGTCAAGAAAGGCGATGTCGATATCACCTTCGCGGGCTTTGACCTTGGCGTCCTCCAGATGAATGCTGGGGCCTACAACGTTAAAGCCGATGTCCTCAAGGATGTCCGTCATTTCAAAGGCCACAACGACTTCGTCTTCGACAATAAATATATTCTGGGGAGCGTTGGTCATTTTTTTGAAAAGTCTTCCGTTTGTTGCGGCATCCAAAGATGCCATTTGTACCCGTCAGGATCAAAAGATGCTTCGATCTCTCCGCCCGTCTCCATCTGAAGCGCCCGACCGGTGATGACGCTGCCAAAACCTGTCTCGGCCGGTTTTTCCGCAGCAGGCCCGCCCGTCTCGATCCAATGAAGTTCGAAGGTAGAACCATCAGGTGCCTTAGTTAGTTCCCAAGACAAATTGACGCGGCCGCCGGGAACGGACAAGGCACCGTACTTCATCGCATTGGTTGCAAGCTCGTAGAACGCCATCGAAAAAGCAAGCGCCTGCCGCGAGGGAATTTCGACCTCGGGTCCGGTCATGATGATCCGCCCGCCGCCGATGGGGTCAAGCACATCAGCAGCGACAGCCCCGATATCTGCACGGTCCCATGTGGTGCCGACCAATTTGGAATGTGCGACCGCGTAGGCGTTCAATCTTTGATCAATGGTTTCGCGCAAACCGATCTGCACGCGCATCTTGCGCAAGGACTGGCTGACGATGGATTTCACGACGCTAAAGGCGTTTTTGACCCGGTGATTCAGTTCGGCGATCAGAATGTTTTGCGCATCGCGCAGGCGACGTTCTTCGTCGATGTCGATCAGGGCAACTGTCGCCCCGATGCGCTGGCCGCTTCCATCGAGAACGGGTTCGCAGATGATACGCATCCAAAAAAACGTCCCGTCGCCCCGTTGGTAATTCACGTCAATTTCCGAGTGGTCTTCCTTGTCGATAATCACCCGAGCAAGGGGATATTCGTGTGCCTCAACCTGACGGCCATCCTCGTGAAACGAGATCCATTCGCCATAGGCATCCGCATTCTCGGAAAGGAATACCGGATGGCGCACCATCTTTTCGACATGGCTGTTGCCGTAAATGATTTGTCCCTCACCGTCAGCCATCACAACGCCGACCGGCACCGTTTCCATCATTGCCTCAAGAAAGGTTAGCCGGTTTGATTCCTTGCGCGCCTGAGCGCTGTTAATTGCGTTCTCTGGATTGTTGGCTGCAAGTTCTTCCTGCAAATGCAGAAGTTCCCTGGCCCTCTCGTCAGTTGATCTTGTCGGCATTTCATTTCCAGGATGTTTAATTTTTCACTCTCATGAATTAGAGCGTAGCACCAAAGAGTCTAGTGAAAACCACGCCAGATATCATGTGATATTCGCTGGAATATGGGGAATCTGCCAAAGCAGGCGTTGGGCACTAGGCTAGGGTGAACTGCTGGCGACGTTCGGTCCGAATTACCCTGCCGATACGACAGAGGCGGCCAAAGGTGCGGGCCTTCTGATTAACTGCACCCCTTGCATCGGTGGTTCCCCCTGCCCGCCACTGCAATGCACGGCCCAAGCTGGGCGTTTGGTACGGTCTATAGGGCGCACCGTATGCACCCTTCCCGATTGCAGCGCAAAAAACGGTTTATGCGCGCCAAAGCGATACCAAGGCGGTGACTGAAAATGACTGATCCCGCCTCTGAATGCAAAGACAAGTTCGGCCACCGTTCACGTCCGGTTTGAACATTTTCGGGTCATTCATTGATTCATGACACTTTGGCCCCTGACAAAGCATCTAGGCTGTCAGGGAAACGCATTTATCTTGCCTGCCCAAGTGCCCGGAACAACTTTATGAAACCGCTGCTGTTGCTCGTTGCCTATCTTGCTGCTGTCACTTTGCCGCTGGTCTTGTCCCGGCTGATCAACGCCCCGCCGCGCGCGCTCCACCAAGAGCTTGCCTCCGGCCTTGGAATTCTTGCCTTTTCGATGGTCTTGATGGAATTCGTCCTGTCCGGTCGCTTCAAGGCGATCTCGAAGGGCATCGGCATGGATGTGACTATGCGGTTTCACCAGCTTATGGCCCGCACGGCGCTGGCTTTTGCCTTGCTTCACCCCTTCCTGTATCAACGGACCCCATCGGGGGGACAGCGGCCTTGGGACCCGTCGCGCCAACTTACGATCACCACCGATTTTGCGGCTCTTTCGACGGGCATCATGGCGTATCTTTTGCTGGCTGGCCTTGTTATTTTAGCAATCGGGCGCACGCAACTTTCCTACAAATACGAGACATGGCGCGCGATGCATGGCATTGGCGCGGTCTTGATCGCGGCCCTTTTGCTGCACCACACGGTCAGTGCGGGGCGGTATGGATCGCAGCCGGTCATGTTTTGGCTCTGGATCGCCATGACGGGGGCGGCGGTTGGCTCCCTGCTTTATGTCTACATGGTTGAACCACTGCGCGAGAGAAAGCGTGCGTGGCAGGTGGCTTCGGTCACCCCCTTGGGCGCTGAACAGTGGGAATTGACCGTCACACCAAAGGGTCATTCGGGCCTAAAGTTTCAGGCGGGGCAATTCGCTTGGCTGAACGTCGGGCACAGTTCTTTCTCGCTCAAGGAAAACCCGTTTTCGATTGCATCCGCCCCCGCCGCCGGACCGGATGTGTCTTTCATGATCAAGGAATTCGGCGATTTCACGCGCGCCGTTGGCCAGATCGAACCGGGTACTATTGCCTATATTGATGGCCCCTACGGCAACCTGCCCGTCGATGGCCGTCCCGAACCGGGCGTCGCGTTGATTGCAGGTGGTGTCGGATTGGCGCCGTTGCTTAGCATTCTGAGGCAAATGCGCCTAACGGGCGATCCGCGCAAAGTGAAGCTGGTCTATGGTAACCGCACAGCCGATCAGATCGCCTATCAAACAGAATTAGGCACGCAGGGCGTGACCTATGTGCTGTCTGACCCGCCAACAGACTGGCACGGCAAATCGGGCCTGATTGATGGCGCGCTGATGGATCAGATATTTTTGCCAGAAGAATTCAACGAATGGGTCTTTGTCCTGTGCGGACCGCCCGCCATGATGGATATCATCGAAGCCCACCTGCGAAAGCGCGGTGCGCCGCCTAGCCGAATTATGTCGGAGCGGTTTTACTACGATTGAGAGTGCTTGGTG
>NZ_JBFEKM010000110.1:0-14580 GCF_041552635.1 Sulfitobacter sp. | reverse complement strand
GGGACTGAAGTGTTAGAGAACCGAAGCGGCGTTGCGTTTGAGGCGCATGAGCATGCTCATGATGCGCATGACATGGACGGGCATGATGACCACGCAGACCACGATGACCATGCAGACCATGCAGACCACGCCGCCGATAGCGATCATGACGCCCACACGGACCACGATGATCACGCAGCGGAAGGCGGGATGGACCCGCATATGTGGCTTGATCCTGTGAATGCCTCTTTCTGGCTGGGTACAATCGCAGAGGCATTAGCGCAGATTGATCCCGATCATGGGGATACCTACCGCGCCAATGCGGCCAAGGGACAGGCGGATTTGGCTGCTTTGACTGCGACGTTGGAAACAGAACTTGCGCCCTTGCAAGGCAGGCCATTTGTCGTTTTCCACGACGCGTATCATTACTTCGAGGCACGGTTTGGCACCGAAGCCAGCGCAGCCATTTCACTCAGCGATGGTGCAGCACCCAGTGCTGCGCGGCTGACCGAATTGCGCCACGTGATCGAGGATGCAAATGCAGTGTGCATCTTTACGGAACCGCAATTCAATCCCGGTCTTGTGGCGGCATTGGACGGGGATGGTCGGCTGAAAACGGCAGCCCTTGACCCGCTTGGGGCCGAGCTGACCTTGGGCGCGACGCTGTACCCCGAATTGATCCAAAGCCTTGCAGCGTCCTTTGTTGATTGTCTGTCAGACGGCTGACGACACCGTTGACGGAAATATGTGAAACAGAAATTGCGCCCAAAGATTGCTCTTTGGGCGCATTGCGTAATGAAGATTTATTTTTTTGTAATGACGTAAGGGTAAGGTCAAACAGTGACCAAATCCTGATCAGACGGCGATTTTACCGCCACCTTGTTTTGTGATGACCACGACGGCGGGGCGCGGTGGCATGGTGGGGTCAAAATCGGGCCAGCGGGTCGCTGGATCCTCGAATGTGCTGTCACGCTCGAACCCGGCAAAGTTCTTGGTGCCGTCTGTGCCTGGATGCTGGACCGCGACGAACAGTGTTTCGCCGTCTTCGGTAAAGTAGGGGCCGCACATCTCGCCGCCCACAGGGCAGCGATAGAACAGCTTGGAGGTGCCGCGCGCGTCGCCTTCTGTTTCGACCGCATAAAGGCCGTCAGACTTGCCGGTCTTGTTCCAGCTGCCGCCCTGATCCGTGCTGACCCAAAGCCGCCCGTCAGCGTCGATCGCACAGTTGTCCGGGCTGCCGAACCAACCGTTTTCCGATGTTTCGGGGTTCCACTGGGCGCCGACCTCGGTCAGGGATGGATCGCCGCATTTTACCAGGATCGACCATGTGCCCGCAGTTGCCGCGTGGTTGCCGCCGTCTTCCTTGATCTCGATGATGTGACCAAAGCTGCTTTTGGCGCGGGGATTTGCAGGGTTCAGGTCGTCTTCGCCGCGTTTGGTGTTGTTGGTCAGCATGATATAGGCTGTGCCATCGCCACGCGGTTGCGCGTCTTCGGGGCGGTCCATCGGGGTGGCCCCCAGCAGATCGGCCGCGATGCGGGTGTCGATCATCACGTCGCCTTGATCATTGAACCCGTTTTCGACCGTCAACGGGCCTTCGCCATGGATCAGCGGCAGCCAAGCGACAGTGCCGTCTTCGTCAAATCGGGCGACATAAAGCGTGCCATCGCTAAGCAGATTGGAATTGGCTGCGCGGTCGTCGGATACCTTGCCGCCAGAGACGTATTTGTATTGGTAATCAAAGCGGTTGTCGTCGCCCATATAGACCACCAGACGGCCATCGCTGGACACGGTTGTTTCGGCCCCTTCGTGGCGGAAACGGCCCAACGCGGTGTGTTTGATCGGGGTCGAGGTCGGGTCCATCGGGTCCACTTCGACGACCCAGCCGAATTTGTTCGGTGCGTGGGGTTCTTTGTCGATGTTAAACCGGTCGTACTGCTGGCCCCAAGCATACCACATCCCCGGCACGCCATAGCGTTTCTGCGATGCAGCTTCGCTGCTGGCGGGGTCGATCACGGGTTTGCCGTCGGCGTCCAGATTGTTGGTCCAGTAATAACCGTGGAAGTTTTCCTCGGCCATCAGCCAGGTGCCCCAAGGGGTCATGCCGCCGGCGCAGTTGTTCAGCGTGCCGATGACTTTGGTGCCGGTGGGGTCGTCGTTGGTTTGCAACCGCTTGTGACCTGCGGCGGGGCCGTCAAGGATCATCGCCGTGTCCAGTGGTGTGATACGGCGGTTCATTTTGCCGTCGCGCACGACCTGCCATGCACCAGAGGCGTCCTTGGCGATTTCGACGACCGATCCGCCATGGGCGGCCATCTCGATGTCGATCAGTTCGGGCGTCATGCCGGAAAATTCAACGTTATCCTGACGGCCAAGACCGGGGAACATGACCTCTTCGTTGGTGTATTCGTGGTTTACGCACAGCAAACCACGGCTGCCATCGTCATTCAGCGGCACAAAACCGACGTAGTCGTTGTTATAGCCGAATTGTTTCAGCTGTGCTGCGGCAGTCTGGTTCATCACGTCGAATTCTGGCGCATCGGCTGTGATGGGATCGCCCCAGCGAAGCAAAACCTGCGCATCATACCCGTCGGCGACATGGTGGTTTTCGTCGTTGCCCCATGTCAGTTCATCAAACGCATAGCGGCTGTCTTGGGCTGCGGCCTGCGATTGGCTGGGGGCGATCAGCGCCGAGGTGCCAAAAAGCGTCGTTGTTGCGGTGACCCCCAGCATGCCCTGCAAGACATTCCGGCGGCCATAACGCGCATTGATCACATCACCGATTGTGCGCTCAAGGTTGGGGTTTGTCGGGATATCGTCAAAAGCCTCATAGGCTTCGGCCTTGTTTCCGATCATGGGGTCGTTGATGATGTCGCGCCGTGTCATGGCTGCTCCTGCAGTTGGGTGTTTGTATCGTGGCCTAAATCCCGTAATTTTGTCACAGTATTGTGCCTGCTGGATGAAAGTTTTGTGACAGGGCGCGTCAGGTTATCAACCCCAGCAATTTGGGGATATGGGCGCGGAACTTGAAAAAACCTGCTGTGGCCAGTGGCCAGGCCGTTGCATCCAAACGCGCGCGGGCCCGGATCAGGGGCGGCCCATCGGACAGGGTGTCATGGGCATCAAGCACGGCTTTCGTCGGACCAACCGGCGCGTCAGCTGTGATCAGTTGGGCAAACCCTTGATCTTGTGCCCAAGCTTTTAGCGCCTGCGCTGACGTCAGGGGGGCGCTTGCGGGGCCAATCCGGTCGGCCAATTTGCGGTGCATGTCCTGCGCTGCTTGTTCCCTAAAGGCCCCTACATGCGGTGCCATCTGCCAGGGGGTCTGATCTGCGGTGGCGATCAGGGTCACATGGCCCGCAAGCGGCGGGGCATCGGTGAGGATATGTGCAGGGTTCAGGTTGTCTTCGTGCAGAATCAATCCGGTTGGTAGGGCCCGGTCCGGCTGGCGCGGGTCCCAAAGCGGTGTCGGATCAGGATGTGCAGGTGTAGCAAGGGGCGCGGCTTGGCCGGCAAGGCCCGTGACCTCCGTAAAACGGCCATGGGTAAACTTTGCGATATTTTCTGGCGTGGCAATGTACGGCTTGCCGATCGTCTGAAGGCCCGCAACCCATTTCCACCCCAGCGTGTTGGATGCAGGGCAGCCGTCAAGCAAGTGCCGCAAAAAGAAATCCGCGCCCAATTGCCACGGCAATTCAAGAGTATGCACCCAGATGGACGCAAACCACATGCGCGCGTGATTGTGCAAATAACCGCTGCGGACCAAATCATGTGCCCATGCGTCAAACGGGGCTATTCCAGTTTGACCCAGACAGGCGCTTTGCCAGCGTTGGCGCAAGCCGGACTGCGTCTGTACCTGATTGAAAAGGTGTTTCAGATCAGCTTGATAGCTGTCCCAAACGGCGGGGCGCAAGGCCAGCCATCCCTGCCAATAGCTGCGCCACAGGACTTCGGCGATAAAATGATCCGCCTCTTTTGGGCTGTGGTGGTCCAGAACCGCGCGCAGCACCTCGGACTGCGATAGCACTCCGCTGCGCAGATAGGGCGACAGGGCCGATACCGCGCCGGGATCTTTGGCGCTGCCCTCGTAGTTGCGCCCTATGGCATATTTTTGCCCCGCATCGGGGGCAAAATTTTTCAGCCTTTCAAGGCCAGCGGCGCGGGTCGGTTCAAAATTTGTTAATAGGTTTGTCATATGGCGCGACTTAGCCCTGCGGCGCGCAGGATCAACTGGATCGGTTACCCCCCCTTGAACCCCAAGTTGGGCGCGACTAATCTGTAGGTAAGGGTTTCGCGGGTATGGTCCCGCGAACGGCACAATCAGGCAGGCTTTATGAACGATCCCTATGAAACATACATGAACACGCTTGTCCCTATGGTGGTCGAACAGACCAGCCGGGGCGAACGCGCGTACGACATTTTCTCGCGACTTTTGAAAGAACGGATTATTTTCCTGTCCGGCCCGGTGCATGACGGCATGTCATCGCTGATCGTGGCGCAGCTTTTGCACCTCGAGGCGGAAAACCCGTCCAAGGAAATCTCGATGTATATCAACAGCCCCGGCGGTGTCGTGACCTCTGGTTTGTCGATCTATGACACGATGCAATACATCAAACCAAAGGTGTCCACGCTGGTGATCGGGCAGGCGGCCTCTATGGGGTCCTTGCTGTTGCAAGCCGGTGAAAAAGGCATGCGTTTCTCACTGCCCAACAGCCGCGTTATGGTGCACCAGCCGTCTGGCGGCTATCAGGGGCAGGCGACAGACATCATGATTCATGCGCAGGAAACGCAAAAGCTGAAAACGCGCCTGAACGAGATTTACGTGAAACACACCGGTCAGCCGCTGGAAAAAGTCGAAGCAGCCCTTGAGCGGGACAATTTCATGTCCCCCGAAGAGGCGAAGGATTGGGGCCTGATTGACGAGATCGTCGAAAATCGTGGCAAAATGGATGACCCAAGCGCCGATAAAAAGGGCAAGTAAACCGGACAGGCGCGGTCTATGATTTTGCGATTGTGGACCGCGCACCGCTGGCCTAAGCTGGCTAGGAACAAGACATAAGTGCACGCCCAAGTGGCGGGCAAGATCAAACGACAGACCTGAAAGGGTTGAAATGGCCAATACTTCGAGCAGCGACAGCAAAAACACTCTCTACTGCAGCTTTTGTGGTAAAAGCCAGCACGAGGTGCGCAAGCTGATTGCGGGCCCGACCGTCTTCATTTGCGATGAATGCGTTGAGCTGTGCATGGATATCATCCGTGAGGAAACCAAAGCCTCCGGGTTGAAGGCCACGGACGGTGTGCCGACCCCGAAAGATATTTGTGATGTGCTGGATGACTATGTCATCGGCCAGGCGATGGCCAAAAAGGTTCTGTCTGTTGCCGTGCACAACCACTACAAACGCTTGAACCACGCCCAAAAAGGCGGCGATATCGAGCTGGCGAAATCCAACATTCTGCTGATCGGCCCGACCGGTTGCGGTAAAACGCTGTTGGCACAGACGCTGGCGCGTATTTTGGATGTACCGTTCACGATGGCGGATGCGACCACCTTGACCGAAGCCGGTTATGTGGGGGAAGATGTTGAAAACATCATCCTTAAATTGCTGCAATCGTCCGAGTATAATGTTGAGCGGGCGCAGCGCGGCATCGTCTATATCGATGAAGTTGATAAAATTACGCGCAAATCCGAAAATCCGTCGATCACCCGCGATGTGTCGGGCGAGGGCGTTCAACAAGCATTGCTGAAGCTGATGGAAGGTACGGTTGCATCCGTTCCGCCACAAGGTGGGCGTAAGCATCCGCAGCAGGAATTCCTGCAAGTGGACACGACCAACATCCTGTTCATCTGCGGCGGTGCATTTGCGGGGCTTGACCGGATTATTGCAGCGCGCGGTAAAGGGTCGGCCATGGGCTTTGGTGCCGATGTGCGCGACAAGGATGCCCGCGGGATTGGAGAGATCTTTACCGATCTTGAGCCGGAAGATCTGTTGAAATTCGGTCTGATCCCGGAATTCGTCGGTCGTTTGCCTGTACTCGCAACGCTTGAAGATCTTGACGAGGACGCGTTGGTTACGATCCTGACCCAGCCTAAGAACGCATTGGTCAAGCAATACCAGCGCTTGTTCGAGATTGAAGACACGCAGCTGACGTTCACCGATGATGCGCTTGCAGCGATTGCGAAACGTGCGATTGAACGCAAGACTGGCGCGCGCGGTCTGCGCTCGATCCTCGAAGATATCTTGCTGGATACAATGTTTGACTTGCCCGGCATGGACACCGTGACCGAGGTGGTCGTGAACGAAGAGGCTGTCATGTCTGACGCCGCACCGTTGATGATCCACGCCGAGGCCGACAAAGAACCCGCAACGGCCGGCTAAACCTTTTGCATATATTTTGAACGAGGCGTGCCAGAAATGGTGCGCCTTTTTCTTTTGAAAGTAGTTCTTTAGGTGTCAGCCGCTTCTTGGGTCTTGACCCTTGCCCGAAGTCGGGATTTGTCAGTGACAACAATCATCCAAAGGAACACCAGATGGTACAACGTATTTTTTCGGGCGGAGAGTTCGAGGCAAAGATCGGTTATTGCCGTGCAGTCGTCGCAGGCGGATTCATTCATGTGGCAGGCACCGTCGGGCAGGGGGATACCGTCACAGACCAGTGCCGTGCAGCCCTTGAAACGATCAAAGGCGCGCTTGAGCAAGCCGGTGCGACATTGGCCGACGTTGTGCGTGTGAACTACTATCTGCCCGACCGGTCCGAGTTCGAACCATGCTGGCCGATCCTGGCCGAGACCTTTGGGGCCAACCCGCCTGCCGCCACGATGATCGAATGCGGGCTGATTGATTCAAAATACCGGATCGAAATTGAAGTAACGGCTTTGGCACCCACCGCTTGATCGCAATCTGACAGGGATGGGCTTCGTCGTGGTCCTATGCGCAACGGCGACAGGCGTGCCCATCCTTGGCCCAAGATTTCAAGATGAAGCCCACATTGCGGCAGCAAAGGGTCGACATCTGTGTCGAACGCTGCCAATTTTCCATAGATTCCGGCAACATCGCGCGGACTGAACCATAAAATCGGCGGGCAGCTGCCCACCGGCTACTGGACGTAGGCGCGCTGATGGGGCATAGACAATCCAAAGCTTCAGGAGACCTTCATGGGCATTCTCACTTCTCTTTTGCGCAGCGCGACCTGGTGGAACGGCCAGACGCTGAACACGCAACTGTTTACTTGGCGCAAAGGCACCAAAGTGGGCGAGGATGCCCAAGGCAATATTTATTACCGCAATGCTGATGACAGCAAACGCTGGGTGATCTTTAACGGAGAGGTTGAGGCGTCGCGCATTAACCCTGATTGGCACGGCTGGTTGCACCGGACGTGGAACGAGACACCAGAAGACAAGCCTTTGGTTCATAAAGCATGGGAAAAGCCGCATCAGGAAAACCTGACCGGCACCGCGCTTGCCTATGCGCCAGCTGGGTCTATCCGCCGTGAACATCCAAAGGACCGCGGCGATTACGAGGCTTGGAGCCCGGAATAATAACCATGCGCGAAGACCTGCCCGAAATCATGGTGGGCGGTGTCGTTTTGGCCGCTGCAATTGGATTTGCACTTTATGCGGGCCAAGCTGCGGGGCTGACGGGGCCGCGCGATTCCTATGTGTTAAAGGCCAGCTTTCGCAGCCTTGAGGGGATTGATGTCGGCACGGATTTGCGTCTGGCCGGGGTTAAAATCGGCAAAGTCACGGATGTTGCGCTAAACGCCGACACGTACCGCGCCGAGACTGTGGTCGCGATTAATGACGGCATTGAAATTCCCGATGATAGTGCGCTTGTCGTATCCTCCGAAGGGTTGTTGGGCGGGAATTATATGGAAATTGTGCCGGGTGGTTCGCCTTTCTATTTCTCGGACGGGGACGTGATCAGCGACACGCAAGGTGCTGTCAGTCTGATCTCTCTTTTGCTGAAATTCGTATCCGGACAAGGGGATAACTGATGCGCAAGATATTGGTATTACTGGCGGTTCTGGCATCGCCACTGCATGCGCAGCAAGCCACCAGTGCCTCTGGCGGGGTATTGCGCGCATTGGATAAAGTATCTGGTGCCGCGCATGACATCGAAATGAGGCGGGGACAGACCGCACGGGTCGGCAATCTGGATGTGTTGATGACCGACTGCCGCTTTCCAAAGGGTAACCCCGCTGGCGACGCCTATGTGGAGCTTGAGATCAAGACAACAGGCCGTGACGACAAGTTGTTTTCCGGCTGGATGATTGCATCATCGCCAGCGCTCTCCGCGCTGGAGCATCCGCGCTACGATATTTGGGCCATCCGCTGCACCACGTCCTGAGGCGTGGCAGGCGCGGGTGCCACAAAACTTGCGCTATGCTGCTGCGCATCATCGAGTAATTTTTGATATGCGGCGCGTGGGATTTCGACCGCCCCGAGCGACGCCAGATGATCGGTCAAGAATTGGGTATCGAACAGCGTGAAACCACCACGGCGCAACCGGTCCACCAGACAGGCCAACGCGATCTTTGACGCGTTTGTCCGCCGCGAGAACATGCTTTCGCCAAAAAATGCGGACCCTAGCGTGACGCCGTAAACTCCGCCGACCAGTTCTGGTCCTTCCCACACCTCAAGGGAATGGGCCGATCCACGTGCGTGCAGATCAAGGTAAAGCGTAAAGATCTGTTCGTTGATCCAGGTTTCAGCGCGGTCTGCGCAGCCTTCAACCACGTCGCTAAAGGCGGTGTTCACTGTGATGGTAAATTCGGTCCGGCGCATGGCGCGCGCCAGACTGCGCGAGATGTGAAAGCTGTCCAACGGAAATATGCCGCGCTGCCGCGGGTCGACCCAGAAAATTTCCGGGTCGTCGCGATGTTCGGCCATTGGGAAGACCCCGATCGCATAGCCGCGCAGCAGCAGTTCCGGTGTCAGGTCAGGCATTGCCCAGATTTGTTTCCAGCCAATGTTCCAGCCAGTGGATGTTGTAATCCCCTGTCAGGACATCTTTTTCCTGCAACAGCGCGTGGAACAAAGGAATGGTGGTATCCACACCGTCCACGATCAACTCACCCAAGGCGCGGTTCAAACGGGCCAACGCTTCGGGGCGGTCCCGGCCATGCACGATCAATTTGCCGATCAAGCTGTCGTAATAAGGTGGGATCGAATAGCCATCATACAGCGCACTGTCCATCCGCACACCAAGGCCACCCGGCGCATGATATTGCGTGATTTTGCCGGGGCAGGGCGAAAAGTTTGGCAATTTTTCCGCGTTGATCCGCACCTCGATGGCGTGGCCGTTGATCTTGAGGTCTTCTTGTTTGAAAGACATGTCCAAACCGGCTGCAACGCGGATTTGTTCGCGTACCAGATCGACGCCAAAGATGCCTTCGGTGACGGGATGTTCGACCTGAAGGCGGGTGTTCATCTCGATGAAATAGAACTCGCCGTTCTCGTACAGAAATTCAATCGTTCCAGCACCGATGTAGTTGATGTTGGCCATCGCATCCGCACAAACCTTGCCGATACGTTCGCGCTCGGATTGGGTGATCGACGGGCCGGGGGCCTCTTCGAATACCTTTTGGTGGCGGCGTTGCAGCGAACAATCGCGTTCGCCCAGATGCACGGCGCGGCCTTTGCCATCGCCAAACACCTGAATTTCGATGTGGCGCGGCGTGGTCAGATATTTCTCGATATAGACTTCGTCGTTGCCAAAGTTCGATTTGCCTTCGGCGCGGGCGGTCATAAAGGCGCGTTCCATGTCAGCGGCGGTTTGCGCGACTTTCATGCCCTTGCCACCGCCGCCAGCCGTGGCTTTGATGATCACAGGATAGCCGATTTCTTCGCCGATGCGCTTGGCATCTTCCAACGTTGGTACACCGCCGTCAGACCCCGGCACGCAGGGCACGCCCAGTTCTTTCATGGTGTCCTTGGCGGTGATCTTGTCGCCCATGATGCGGATATGCGCAGCAGTGGGACCGATGAAGGTCAGGCCATGGTCTTCGAGAATCTGAACAAAGCCAGCGTTTTCCGACAGAAACCCATATCCGGGGTGGATTGCCTCGGCTCCGGTGATTTCGCAGGCGGCAACGATGGACGGGATCGACAGATAGGATTGCTGCGACGACGGTGGGCCGATGCAGACAGATTCGTCAGCCATGCGCACGTGCATCGCGTCGCTGTCAGCGGTGGAATGTACCGCTACCGACCCGATGCCCATTTCGCGCGCGGCGCGGATCACGCGCAACGCGATCTCTCCCCGGTTGGCGATAAGAATTTTATTAAACATTTTCAGCGCCTTATTCCAGGATCACCAAGGGGGCACCAAATTCGACGGCAGCACCATCATCGACCAGGATACGCTTGACGGTACCCCCACGCGGCGCTGGAATGTGGTTCATGGTTTTCATGGCTTCGACAATCAACAAGGTGTCGCCTTCGGCCACTTTGGTGCCGACGCTGATAAAGGACGGCGCACCGGGTTCTGCCTGCATATAGATCGTGCCGACCATCGGGGACACGACTGCGCCGGGATCGCTGGCAGGGTCATTGTTTTCAGATGGTGCAGGTGATGCCATCGCGGCAGGTGCGGGCGACGCCATCGGCGCAGGTGCCGCGTGCATCTGCTGGGGGGCCATAATTTGCTGTGGCGGTTTGCGGCTGACGCGCACATTCAGACTGTCGTCTTCAGCATAATCCCGCTTGACCTGAAGTTCTGTCAAATCGTTTTCGTTCAGCAATTCGGCAAGGGCACGGATAAAGGCCACATCTGCGTCATGGGTGTTTTTTGTCATATTTTCCTCAACCAGTCATAAGCGGGGGGCTGCGCCTGTAGCCCAAATCTGCCGTCTTATAGGCTATGGGGGCCGCCATGGAAAGCAACCAGTTGCCTAAGGGAAGGTTGCTTGCCAAAGTAGCCCGAAACGGGGGGATCATCATGAATTTGGCAATATGGCTGGCGCGAAGCGCCCAAGTGGGGCCAACCCGGCCAGCCTTGTTTTCAGGGCAGGTGCAGGTCGCCGATTATGGCAGCTTTGATGCACAGGCGCGGGCCGTGGCAGCATGGTTGATCGCGCAGGGGGTCGGGGCTGGGGACCGGGTTGCGATTTTTATGAAGAACACGCCGGACTATCTGATTGTTTTCTACGGCATTTGGTATGCTGGTGCCGCAGCGGTCCCGATCAACGCCAAGCTTCACCCGCGCGAGGCGGCGTTTGTCTTGCACGATTCCGGTACCAGAATTGTTTTTTGCAGTGACGGGTTGGCACCGGGACATGATACATCAATCAAGGTTGTCGTGGCCCCGTCCGACCCGTATCGCGAGATTTTGTCGACGCCGCCAGTAACGGCGGTCACCCCTCGCGATCCAAGCGATCTGGCATGGCTTTTTTATACCTCGGGCACGACGGGCAACCCCAAAGGGGTGATGATCAGCTATGGTATGGCCCTGTCTATGGCGCTTTGCTATCACAGTGACGTTGATCCTGTATCACCAGAGGATGTAGCACTTTATGCGGCACCCCTAAGTCATGGTGCAGGGCTTTATAACCTGATGCATGTCCAAAGGGGCGCGCGCCATGTCTGTCCTGCCTCGGGCGGGTTCAACGAAGATGAGATTCTTGATCTGGCAGCGCATTTCGGGCGTGTGCATATGTTCGCTGCCCCAACGATGGTCACGCGCCTGACAGCCCATGCGCGGGCAACGGGGCGTCGCGGCGACGGGCTGCGGACCGTCGTCTATGCTGGCGGGCCGATGTACACCGCTGACATCATAGACGCTGTGGATCATTTCGGGCCAGTCTTTGTGCAGATCTACGGCCAGGGCGAATGCCCGATGGGGATAACAGCCTTGCCGCGCGAAACTGTCAGCGACAGGTGCCATTCGAACTGGCGCGCACGGCTCGGCTCGGTCGGGCGGGCACAGTCGGCTGTCGAGGTACAGATCGGCGATGCGCAAGGTGATCCGCTGCCCGCGGGGGTGGCAGGCGAGATCATGGTACGCGGTCAAACGGTGATGTCAGCCTATTGGAATAACCCGCAGGCCACAGCCAAGACGTTGCAGGATGGCTGGCTGAAGACTGGGGATATTGGTGTGCTGGACGCCGACGGGTATCTGACGCTGCGGGACCGGAGCAAGGATATGATTATCACTGGCGGGTCCAATGTCTATCCACGCGAGGTCGAAGAGGTTCTGTTACAGCATTCAGACGTGATCGAGGCGTCGGTGATTGGCCGTTTGCACCCTGATTGGGGCGAAGAAGTGGTCGCATTTATCGTAGGCTGCGCGCCTGAAGCTGAGTTGGATGCACTATGCCTGTCGCAGATCGCCCGGTTTAAGCGCCCCAAGGCCTATGTGAGACTGGAAGCATTGCCAAAGAATAACTATGGCAAAGTTCTAAAGACGAAACTGCGTGAAATGGTAAAAACATAGCGCCGCAACGGACGCCGGAAAATTCGAATTTTCCGGTTCGGAATTTTTGAAAATTCCGCCGCCCGTTGCGATCAATGCGCTTAGATGGCGAGGTATTCCGCCCGCAGTTCGGCGTTGTTCAGCACTTCTTCTGCCGAACCGTCAAAGACGACGCTGCCGGTGTCCATAATCACCGCACGGTCTGCCAGTTTCAGCGCGCGCACGGCGTTTTGTTCCACCAGAATTGTGGTAATCCCTTGGGACTTGATCAAGGTCAGCGTTTTTTCGATCTCGTCCACGATCACGGGGGCCAGACCTTCATAGGGCTCGTCCAGCAGAAGCACCTTGATGTCACGGGCCAATGCACGGGCGATGGCAAGCATCTGCTGTTCACCACCTGACAGCGTCACACCCTCTTGTTTGCGGCGTTCCTTGAGGCGGGGGAAGAGCTCGTAAATCCGCTCAAGCGACCAGCCGATCGGGGGCGCAATTTGCGCCAGTTGCAGGTTTTCCTCGACTGTGAGGCCGGCGATGATCCGGCGGTCTTCGGGCACTAGTGCCATGCCATTTGCCGCGGCCTCGTGGCTGGCCATTTTGTGCAGCGGTTTGTGGTCAAGCCACACTTCGCCTTTGCGCAATTCCGGGTCGCCGATCTGCGCGATTGTCCGTAGGGTCGATGTTTTGCCCGCGCCGTTGCGGCCCAGAAGGGCGAGAATTTCGCCCTCGTGGACGTTAAAGCTGACGCCTTGCACGATATAGCTTTCGCCATAGTAGGCGTGGATATCCCACACCGACAGATAGGCGGGGGCGGTCGCCGCGTGGTTGGCGCTATTGGAAAAATCGGGGGTCGTGTTCATAATACTATCCTTACGAGAGGTGCGAGGCCGAGCCCCGCCCAACGTCATGCAGCGTCTTGAGATTCGCCCAGATATGCTTCGCGGACCTTGGGGTGGCCTTTGATGTTATCGGGGGTGTCTTCGACCAAGGGGGTGCCTTGCGCCAATACGGTGATCCGTTCGGCCAATGAGAACACCACATGCATGTCATGTTCGATGATGGCGATTGTGATGTCGCGCTCCTCTTTGATCTGTTTAAGCAGATCAATGGTGTTGTTGGTATCGGCGCGCGCCATCCCGGCTGTTGGTTCATCCAGCAGCAACAGTCGGGGGTCTTGTGCCAGACACATCGCGATCTCGAGGCGGCGTTTGTCACCACGCGACATGGATGCCGCGTGCATGTGACGTTTGTCTGCCAGCTTCATCTCGACCAGCATTTCCTCGGCTTTGTCCATGACATCGCGCTGGCTGCCGACCGAGTTATAGCCGTTCATCGCAAATGCCCCGTCACGTTTGGCAAAGCAGGGGATCATCATGTTTTCCTGCACGCTCAGATCGCCGAAAATCTCGGGGGTCTGGAACACGCGGGAAATGCCCATCTGGTTGATCTCGTAGGGTTTGCGCCCCAGCACCGATTGCCCGTCGAACATCACCGATCCGGTATCCGGGATCAGTTTGCCGACAAGGCAGTTCAGCAAGGTGGATTTGCCCGCGCCGTTTGGCCCGATGATGGCATGTACCGTGTTTTCGGCAATGTTCAGGTTCACATTGCCTAGCGCTTGCAGACCGCCAAAGCGCTTGTTGACGTTTTTGACTTCAAGAATATTCATCGCGTCCGCTCCTTATTCTGCTGGGGTTGTTTTGCCGTCAGGCGTTTCCGGGTCCGATTTCTTGCGGCCGAACAGGCGACCGATGCGTTGACCACCTTCGACCAGACCACCGGGCAAGAAGATCACGACCAGCATGAACAACAGACCCAAGGTCAGGTGCCAGCCTTTGCCCACGAAGGGGTGGATGATCGTGATGATGAAGTCTTCGATCCCGTCGGGCATGAAGGAAAACCAGCCATGCAGAACGTTGTCGTTGATCTTGGAGAAGATGTTTTCGAAGTACTTGATAAAACCCGCGCCCAATACTGGCCCAAGAAGGGTACCGGCACCGCCAAGGATCGTCATCAGAACAACTTCGCCCGATGCAGTCCATTGCATACGCTCGGCCCCGGCAAGCGGGTCCATCGAGGCCAGCAAACCACCTGCAAGACCAGCATACATGCCCGAGATGACAAAGGCCGCCAGCGTGTAAGGCTTGGTGTTCAAGCCGGTATAGTTCATGCGCTGCTGGTTCGATTTCACGGC
>NZ_JBFEKM010000109.1:0-14582 GCF_041552635.1 Sulfitobacter sp. | reverse complement strand
TGACAACGGCGGGGGGTGTCTGATCGACATGGCTATCGAAACGATGTGCGATCTGATCGAGAAGATTGCAGTATTAGAACGTGTGGTTAGCAAACAGACCAGCACCGAAACTAGCGCCACAGTCCAAGCGTTTTACTGTTGGCGGGTATTTGGGCGGGTTGCTATGCGGCCTGCCTATTCTTAATAAAAATATCAGGGTGTTGTGGGGTTAATTGGAGCGGGTAACGAGAATCGAACTCGTAACTAAAGCTTGGGAAGCTGCCGTGATACCTTTTCACCATACCCGCGCGCCTGAGCACCGATTTAGGCTGTGGTGTGATTGGCGTCAAGTCAGGACTTTGTCGCAGTGAAAAAGTTGATCTCGGCGGGGATCCCGGCCCTGCCCAACTCTTCGAACGCTTGGGCCATGGCGGTTTCAATGCGGTTTTGTGCCGCTTGATCGGCAGAGAAATGTTTGATCGTACCCGCAGCCGGACCGACTTTCAGCGACAGCTCTGCAACCTCTGCCATTCCGCCGGGCAGGGAAAAAACCATATCATGTGCCACACCGGATACCTCGGCAAACCCCGCAGCGCGCAACATGGTGCAAACCTTGTCGATGTCGCGAAACGCAAAAGGGCCGGGGGCGTCTGGGTCTGATTTGGGCGGCGCGCCCAGTTCTGCCTTGGCAATCGCTGCGGGCAGGGTGAACCACGGGTTGCGCGGGATTTGGCCCCATGTCGCCAGCGTCATCTTGCCGCCCGGTTTCAAAGCGCGTGCGATGTTGCGAAAGGCGGCTTGAGAATCGGCAAAAAACATCACGCCAAAGCGTGAAACTACGTGGTCGAAACTCTCCTCCTCAAAGGGATGAACGGCCGCGTCCGCAAGCGCCATGTTGACATGCGGCAGCCCCGCCACCCGTTCACCTGCGCGGGCGATCATGGTCGCTGATATATCAAGCCCAAGCACACGGCCCGACGGCCCGACCCGTTGGCCCGCCGCAAGCGTCGAATGCCCGGTTCCGCAGCCAAGATCGAGGACGGCGTGACCATCCGAAATATCCGCTGTTTCAAGGACTTGATCCAGAACAGGGCCAAGAAACGCATCCAGCTGACCTTCGTGGCTGACCCAGGTCGGTCCGGCGTTGCTGGTCCAGAACTCTTCTTGGTCTTTGTTGCTTGCTGACATCAGAGTTGCCCTTTTATGCTGTCATCCGCGTCTGCGCCGACGTCCGCCACCCGCACCATCCCCGCCACTGCCACCGGTGTTAAAGGTCGCTGTCGGCAGGGTGACGATGCTGTTGAGGATCGGAAACGGCTCAACCGCGTTGGGTATCGCCGATGCGTTCACAAAATGCTCTTGAAAACGTGGCTCGATCGCGGTTTCGATCTTGTGGATATTGCGAACGGTTTCTTCGATCTCGGCACGGCTGGCGCTGTTGAGCAGGGCAATCCGCGCGCCTGTCCCGGCGGCGTTTCCGGCCGATGTCACTTTGTCCAGCGGCGCATCTGGGATCATGCCCAGAACCATCGCGTGTTTGGTGCTGATATGCGCGCCAAAGGCACCGGCAAGCACGATGCGGTCAACCTTGTCGACGCCGAATTTATCCATCAACAGACGTGCGCCGGAATACAGTGCCGCCTTGGCCATCTGGATTTCACGGATGTCGCGGTTGGTCACGGTGATTTTTGGCCCGCCATTTGCCGTGCCGTCATAAACCAGATAGGAATTCGTGCGCCCGTCAGCAAAGACCGAGGGCGATCCGGTTTGCTCGGCCGTGCCAATCAGGCCCGGGGCGTCTACGATGCCGTGAATGCGCATCTCGGCGACCATCTCGATGATGCCAGACCCGCATATGCCGGTCACACCGCTTGCGCCGATCTCGGCCTCAAACCCCGGATCATCGGACCACAGGTCGCTGCCGATGACCTTGAACCGCGCGATCTTGGTCACAGGGTCAATCTCTACCCGCTCGATCGCGCCGGGGGCGGCACGTTGGCCACTGCTGATCTGTGCGCCCTCGAATGCGGGTCCGGTGGGCGACGAACAGGCCAGCACCTTGTCACGGTTGCCCAACAGGATTTCGGCATTGGTGCCCACATCAACAACCAAAACCAGATCATCGGATTTGTCAGGTGCTTCTGACAACGCGACGGCAGCGGCATCAGCCCCCACATGGCCGGCAATGCACGGCAGGAAGTAAATCCGCGCCGAGGGGTGAATGGTCAGGTCCAATTCCACCGCGCGCATGCGCAGGGCATTGGAGGTTGCCAAGGCAAAAGGCGCTTGCCCCAACTCGAACGGGTCAATCCCCAGGAACAGGTGGTGCATGACAGGGTTGCAGACGAAAACCGCATCGACGATCAGCCCTTTGTCAACGCCGCCTTCGGCACAAATCTCGTCAAACAGGGTGTTCATGCCCGCACGCACCGCGCGGGTCATTTCGTCCGCGCCGCCCTCGTTCATCATCGAATAGCTGACGCGGCTCATCAAATCCTCGCCAAAGCGGATCTGCGGGTTCATCACGCCCGAAGACGCAACGACCTCACCGGTTTGCAGATCGCACAGATGCGCGGCGATGGTGGTCGACCCTAGATCGACGGCCAAGCCATAAACGCTGCCCTCATAGAACCCCGGCCACAGATGCATGATCCGCGGCGGGTTTTCATCATCGCCCAAATGCACGGCAACGGTGACCTTCCAGCTACCTTTGCGCAGAATCTTCTGCATGACCTGCAAAATCTGCAAATCAGCCTTTACGTTGTCCAATTCCCATTGGTCTTTCAACGCCGCACACAGTCGCTCTAGGTCGCCCGACGGGTCATGCATGTCGGGCTCTTGCACCTCGACGTAAAACAGCTTGGTTGACGGGTTCAGCACGATGTCACGCGCCTCGGCCCGCTTGCGGACCACCTGCTTGTGCACCTGGCTTTCGGCGGGCACATCAATAACGACATCCCCCATGACCTGCGCCTGACAGCCAAGGCGCCGTCCGTCAATCATGCCGCGCTTGTCCTTATAGCGCTGCTCGACGCTGTTCCATTCGGTCAGAGCATCGTCTTGAACCGTCACACCATGCTTGGAAAATTTACCATAGCCCGGCGAAACCTGACATTTCGAACAGATACCACGCCCCCCGCAAACCGAATCCAGATCGACCCCCAACTGGCGCGCAGCGGTCAGGATAGGGGTGCCTTTGGGGAAATGTCCGCGCTTGCCCGAAGGCGTGAATACCACAAGTGGATCGTTGCTCATTAAATCAGTCCTTGAAACCTTTGCCGCAACATAGCGAAGGCTGCGCCAGACGAAAGCCAAGATGCGTCATATCTTACAGCTTCCACGTCCTTCTTCTCTGGCTTTTAAATATCTCGGGGGTCGACCCAAAGGGTCGCCCCTTAATCACTGCGCGCATTTGGCGCGACGGGCAGCGCCCCAAGGCGTCAACCTCAAGCACCGCGCGCATGAAAGATGAACCCCAAAAAGTTCAAGAGCACCTGCGCCGCCAGAATATTGGTAGATCCGGTTGGGTCATAGTCGGGTGCCACCTCGACCAGATCGATGCCGATGATCTCGTGGCGCTTGGCCGCCGCCTGCAAAAGCTCCAAAACTTCGTAATAAAGGAAACCCCCATGGGACGGTGTGCCGGTGCCGGGCGCGATCGACGGGCAAAATGCATCAATATCGATTGTCACATAAAGCCGCGCACCATCCGGCACATGACCCAAGACACCAAGCGTGCCCATTGCCCGCGCTTGGCGTACCAAAATGATATCAGACCCCATTGCGCGTGCATCATCATAGCCTTCGCGTGCGGTGGAACTTACATTGCGGATGCCAACCTGGGTCAGGCCGGTCACATAATCCTGCTCTGCGGCGCGGCGCATCGGGTTGCCGTGCCCGTGGCGCACGCCGTGGCGTTCGTCCACGAAATCCAGATGTGCGTCAATCTGGAGGATATGAAAATCGCCTTGGCCGTCAAAGGCGCGGATGCAGGGGATGTTGATCGAATGATCGCCGCCAATCACGACGGGCAGGGCACCGGCATCCAAGATCGCCCGCACACCTGTTTCGATATTGGCATGGCTTTGCTCTGTATCCGTATGCACGATGTCGGCATCCCCAATATCAACGATATTGACGTCTCCGGGCAGATAGACGGCGTCGTCCTCGTGATCATAGGCCCCCGCATGGCCAAAGCTGAACAAGGTCGACGCTTCGCGCACCCCACGCGGGCCGAACCGTGCGCCTGCGCGCCACTGCGTGCCCGCGTCATAGGGGGCCCCCAGAATGGCAACGTCGGCATCCAGCGCCGACCAGTCCGGCTGATAGGGCCGCTTGCCAAAGGTCGATATCCCGACAAAGGGCAGGTCCAGCCTACCGCGCTCATATCCGTGATTGGCCATCCGAACTCTCCATTTGAAACTGTTAGACAGCAGCTTTCCCCAGCCATCCCCGATTTGCAATGCTGATACGGCGCAAATGACCCTTTCCAACCGGGGCTATCCGTGAAATAGGAAACCGCCAAATGAACCCATGCAACCCGAGGTGCAAAAATGGAGATTCGTGAGGCTCTGACCTTTGACGATGTATTACTGGTGCCAGCGGCATCAAGCGTGTTGCCTTCGACGGCTGACACACGCACCCGCGTGACCCAATCGATCTCGCTCAATATTCCGCTGCTAAGTTCTGCAATGGACACGGTGACGGAAAGCCGGATGGCAATTGCCATGGCACAGGCCGGCGGAATGGGTGTGGTCCATCGCAACCTGACCATTGCTGAGCAAGCCGAAGAGGTCCGCCGCGTCAAACGTTTTGAAAGCGGGATCGTCTATAATCCGATTACTTTGCGGGCCAATCAAACTTTGGCCGACGCTAAGGCATTACAGCAACGCTATAACGTCACCGGCTTTCCTGTTGTGGATGAAATGGGCCGGGTCGTAGGCATTGTGACCAACCGCGATATGCGCTTTGCCAAAGCAGATGACACACCGGTGCATTTGATGATGACCACAGACAAGCTGGCGATTTTGCACGAACCGGCCGACCGCGAAGAGGCGATCAGCCTGATGAAGGCGCGCCGGATCGAAAAACTGCTGGTGACCGATGACAAGGGCAAATTGACAGGTCTGCTGACCCTCAAGGATACCGAACAGGCCGTACTGAACCCAACCGCGTGCAAAGACGGCTTGGGCCGTTTGCGTGTGGCTGCTGCAACCACCACGGGCGATGCCGGATTTGAACGGTCGCAAGCGCTGGTGGATGCGGGCGTAGATATGATCGTCATCGACACCGCGCACGGTCATTCCGAAGGGGTGGCAATCGCCGTTGAACGCGCCAAGAAGCTAAGCAACGAAGTACAGGTTGTTGCCGGCAACGTCGCCACTGGCGAAGCGACGCGTGCCCTGATCGGTTCGGGTGCGGACGCGGTCAAGGTCGGCATCGGTCCGGGGTCGATCTGTACCACGCGGATGGTGGCAGGGGTTGGTGTACCCCAGCTTACTGCGATCATGGATTGCGCAGCGGCGGCGGGTGATATTCCGGTGATCGCTGATGGCGGCATCAAATTCTCAGGCGATTTTGCCAAGGCGATTGCGGCGGGTGCATCTTGCGCCATGGTCGGATCAATGATCGCAGGCACGGACGAATCCCCCGGCGAAGTCATTCTTTATCAAGGGCGTAGTTTCAAAAGCTACCGTGGCATGGGCTCGCTTGGCGCGATGGCCAGTGGCTCTGCTGACCGGTATTTCCAGAAGGATGCGGCCAGCGACAAACTGGTGCCCGAAGGGATCGAGGGCCAGGTGGCTTACAAGGGCTCTGCCGCAGCTGTGGTGCACCAAATGGTCGGCGGTCTGCGGGCTGCGATGGGCTATACCGGATGTGCGACCGTCGACGAAATGCGCAAGAATTGCAATTTCGTCAAAATTACCGGTGCGGGCCTGAAAGAAAGCCATGTGCATGACGTGCAAATCACCCGTGAAAGCCCGAACTACCGGATCGGATAGTTTCATAAGAAACTGCTTTGAAAGGCAACATAACGTGGCACTTACATGACCCCCGGCGCGCGCGTCTCAGCGGCGATCGAAATTTTGAACGCAATGGCTGACGGTCTTCCGGCCGAACAGGCCATGACCCGTTGGGCGCGCAGCAGTCGGTTTGCGGGTTCAAAAGACCGTGCTGCTGTGCGCGATTACGTCTTTGATGTGCTGCGCCAGCGCCGTACCGCTGCGCATTTTGGCGGCGGCGAAACGGGCAGGGCATTGATGATAGGCCTGTTGCGCGCACAAGGCGTTGATCTTGGGGCGCTTTTCACAGGCGAAGGCCACGCACCCCAACCACTAAGCGAACCCGAGCAGACTGCCGCAGACGCCCCGACAGGTTCCGCGACCCTTTGGAATTTGCCCGATTGGGTGATCCCTGATTTCACGGAATCTCTTGGTGATCGGGCCGAGGCTGTTGCTTTGGCGCTGCAATCGCGTGCGCCGATCACGCTGCGGGTGAACTTGGCCCAAAGCAATCCTGGCTCGGCCGCGGCGCAACTGGCTGATCTGGGCATTGAAACACGCGCCAATCCACGCGCGGCCTCCGCCCTGACCGTAGTCGAAGGTGAACGCAAAATTCGCAACTCTTCCCTTTACTTAGAAGGCAAAGTTGAACTGCAAGATGCGTCGAGCCAGGCAATCGTAGCAGCCATGCCCAAGGCAGGCCGGGTACTGGATTACTGTGCTGGCGGCGGTGGCAAGGCACTAGCGATCGCAATGTACCCGGATGTTGAGGTCTTTGCCCATGACATTGACCCACGCCGGATGAACGATCTGCCCGCCCGCGCGGCGCGTGCCGGGTGCGTTATTCCGCAATTCGAAACCGATGATCTGGCCGCAAAAGCCCCGTTTGATGTAGTTCTGTGCGATGCTCCGTGTTCGGGCAGCGGTGCGTGGCGGCGGTCAGCGGAAGGGAAATGGACTTTGACAGCGGCAAGGCTGCAGGAATTGAACGCCATTCAAGATAGCATTCTTGATGCTGCAGCCGACCTTACCGCGCCGAAAGGATCTCTGGTGTATGCGACCTGTTCGGTGCTTTCATGTGAGAACGAGGACCGCGCCAAGGCGTTCCTTTCTAGGCATCCGGATTGGAAAATCACCTTTGAGCAGCGTTTTGATGTCGATGAATTTGGTGACGGATTTTACACAACACACTTGATGCGTGTATAAAGCTGTGTACTGTATCCCAAAGCGTGTCCGCTTGGTTGATGGGTCTAGCGAATTTTCGTGGATTAATAGCTGATTAACCTTCCTGCGCGTAGATGATCCTGTGGTTCAATACGGATGGGAACACTTTTGTCAGTTCAACGTGGCTATTCGGATAAATCTGAACGTAAGCGGCTGTTTTTGCTGTTGTGCTTCTCGGCGATAGCAAGCGGAACTTCCTATTTCGCGCCGACGCGGCTCATGGCCGTGGTGCTGTTGTCTGTGGCCGGGGCCACCGCAGTGGTTGCGATGTGCAAGCTTGTTGCTGTCGAACTGCGTAAAAAAAGATCCCGAACGGCCCAAGGGGTGGTGATAGATTTCATCGCAAATGATGCCAGCCCCAGCATGTTTGCCACTGAAAACGGTGTTTTGACGACGCAAAACCTTGCGGCATCAGCGATGTTCAAGGATCATGGCGCGCAGACTGTCACGGCCCTGCTGTCCAGCCAATTTGCCAACCCGGCCGCCATTGTGTTTCGATTGCAGACCCGCGCTTCTCAAACGGGCTCTGCGCGCGAAGATATCGTGACCAAGGACGGACAGATGCGGCTTTCGGCGCATAAGGTTTCCGCTGGATTTCTGTGGCGGCTCGAGACGGTTCAGGAAAAACCACCTCAGAAACGCGCGGCGAGCGAGCAGCTTTTGCCGATGTTGATGGTCGGGCGTTCCGGTGCCGTTTTATTCATGAATGAAGCCGCGCGTGGACTTGTGGGCACGCGGGTCAAAACTCTTGACCGGCTGTTCAAGAAATTACCTGTGGTGCATGGTGCATTGGCCGAAGTGGTAACCGCGCACGGGTCCGAAGTGATGATGGTGGCCGAAGTTCCCGCGGGCGCAGGTCGGCATGCGCTTTATCTGCTGCCCGGCCATCCTGGTCATTCAGCTGATCTGGGATGGCAGGCGTTTCAGCAACTGCCCATCCCGTTGATTAAGGTGGGACCTGACGGCGTGATCATTTCCTATAATGCGATGGCGTCCAAATTGATTGGCCCCTTGTTGACCACGGAATGCCATTTGACCAACCTGATGGAAGGTCTGGGCCGGTCGATCAACGATTGGCTGGCAGAGACTATGGAAGGCCGCTTGGTTCAAAAGTCGGAATTTTTGCGTCTCAAGCGGGATGATCGCGAGGTTTTCGTACAGGTCACGCTGAGCCTTGTTACCGAACAGGGCAAACCGGCAATGGTCGCCGTTTTGAATGATGCAACAGAGCTAAAGACCCTTGAGGCCCAATTCGTACAAAGCCAGAAGATGCAGGCGATCGGGCAGCTTGCCGGAGGGGTGGCGCATGACTTCAACAATCTTTTGACAGCAATTTCAGGGCATTGCGATCTGTTGTTGTTGCGTCATGATCAGGGCGATCCCGACTTTAGTGATCTGGTGCAGATCAACCAGAATGCCAACCGTGCCGCTGCATTGGTCGGGCAATTGCTGGCGTTCTCTCGCAAGCAGACCTTGCGTCCTGAAACGTTGAACATGCGCGATACGTTGGCTGATTTGACCCATCTGTTAAACCGGCTTGTTGGTGAAAGAGTCACCTTGACCCTAAGTCATGACCCGGTTTTACATCCGATTCGTGCGGACAAGCGGCAATTGGAGCAGGTTTTGATGAATCTGGTAGTGAATGCCCGCGATGCCATGCCATCGGGGGGCGAAATTCGGATTGCGACAGAAACCGTTGACCTCACCGAAGGATTGACCCGGGATCGCGTGACCGTCCCTCCGGGGAAATATGTGACAGTCCAGGTTGCTGATGAAGGGCACGGGATCTCTGCCGATAAGTTGCAAAAAGTATTTGAGCCATTTTTCACCACCAAGCGCACCGGTGAGGGCACAGGATTAGGCCTATCGACGGCATATGGCATCATCAAACAATCGGGCGGATTCATTTTTGTCGATAGCACAGTGGGCGTCGGCACAGTTTTCACGCTTTATTTCCCTATCATGGTCCAAACAGCCATCGCGCAAAAAGAAGAGGTCGCCGTACCTCTGGCGGTGACCACAAAACACGACGACGGGATCGTTTTGCTTGTGGAAGACGAAGCACCGGTACGGGCCTTTGCCAGCCGGGCCCTGCGGATGCGTGGCTATACGGTGCTTGAAGCGGATTCGGCGGAAGTTGCGTTGAAAACCCTTGAGGACGAGACACTGAACATCGACGTATTCGTGACCGATGTGATTATGCCGGGTATGGACGGTCCAAGCTGGGTACGCGAGGCTTTGAAATGCCGCCCCGGTGTCCCGGTTGTGTTTGTGTCAGGTTATGCAGAAGACAGTTTCGAGGCGGCGCAAATGGCGATCCCGAACTCCGTTTTTCTGCCGAAACCGTTCTCGTTAACGGATCTGACCAACACCGTGCACCGTCAAATGCGCTGATCAGGGGATCGAATCGTACAGCGCGAATTCCTCGGCAAACTTCCGGCGAAAGCGCTCTTCGACGTCAGCAGACAATGGCAGCTCCATTTTGGGAGATTCGTTCTCGCGCTTGAGGTCCAGCGTCACCCCAAGCCTGTCGTGCAAGAAGTCCTGAAGCCGTGCTTGATCTTCATAGCGGAAATAATGGGTGATCCCGGTGCCATTGGGTTGCGCCGCCATAAAGTTGAGTTGACTGCCCACATCAGCGAAACCGGGCTTGTTGCCTTTCATATAGGCCAGAATGAACTCGTCAAAGGTCACATCGAACGTTGAATTCGGCTTGCCTTGCATAAAGGGGCGCTGACGATAGCGATACCAGCTGCCCAACCAGCTGATCGGTTCACGCATCACTGCCATCAACTCAAGCTCGGCGTCACAAACTTTGAGAAACATTGGACGGATAAACCGATTGTATCGATAGACCGGGGCATGCTTCAGCATGGGAGGTTCAGAGATTACCATGTCGGCACGCGGGGCGAGCGCACTTTCATAGGCCGTCGTGCCCGTTTTTGGTACTGACAAAAACGCCAAACGTTCCTTAAAGAAAACAAGCATTTAGACTAAATCCTATTCTCGCTACGCCAAAACTTGGGGTTGTACACCACTTTTTAATCACTTCGGCGAAAAGATGGAACCACAAACAAATTGATTGAAATGTTCTTCTTTTAGTCTCATATAGAACAGAAGAAGAACATATGCGTGTGGCGCCGGCGGCGATTGCAGCTTGCAGGCCACTGTGACAATAAGGGGATAACCTATCATGGCAACGGCAGATCTTTTGACAATGGACAACAAGAAACAAGCTGAAAAGCAAAAAGCCCTCGACAGCGCGCTGGCACAGATTGAACGCCAGTTCGGCAAGGGTTCTATCATGAAACTGGGTGCCCCCGGTGCAATTCAGGATATCAAATCAAGCTCGACCGGATCGCTGGGTCTTGATATCGCACTTGGCATTGGCGGCTTGCCAATGGGGCGGATCATCGAGATTTACGGCCCTGAAAGTTCTGGCAAGACCACGCTGACGCTGCATTGCGTAGCCGAGCAGCAAAAAGCAGGGGGCGTTTGTGCCTTTGTGGACGCGGAACACGCGCTTGATCCGCAATATGCAAAAAAACTTGGCGTGGACATCGACGAATTGCTGATCTCTCAGCCCGATACCGGTGAACAAGCGCTCGAGATTGTGGATACACTGGTTCGGTCTGGCGCGGTCAACATGGTCGTGGTCGATTCTGTGGCTGCTTTGACACCCAAATCAGAACTTGAAGGCGACATGGGCGACAGTTCGGTCGGTGTTCAGGCGCGTCTGATGTCCCAAGCGATGCGCAAGTTGACTGGGTCAATCAGCCGTTCAAATTGTATGGTTATTTTCATCAACCAAATCCGGATGAAGATTGGCGTGATGTTCGGGTCGCCCGAAACCACCTCTGGTGGTAACGCGTTGAAATTCTATTCGTCAGTTCGTTTGGATATTCGCCGCATTGGTGCGCTGAAGGATCGTGACGAAGTCGTCGGCAACGCCACCCGCGTCAAGGTTGTTAAAAACAAGGTGGCTGCCCCGTTCAAGCAGGTGGAATTCGACATCATGTATGGCGAAGGCATCTCGAAGATGGGGGAACTGCTGGACCTTGGTGTCAAGGCAGGTGTGGTCGATAAATCCGGATCGTGGTTCAGCTATGGCGATGAACGGATCGGGCAGGGGCGCGAGAACGCCAAGACCTTCCTGAGAGAAAACGAAGCCATGGCGATGGAGATCGAAGACAAGATTCGCGCCGCACATGGTCTTGATTTCGACGGATCGGAAAAAGACGATATCGATATTCTCGAAGCTTGATCCCAACGCAGATAGACTTTCAAAGGGCGTGCCGACTTGGCGCGCCCTTTTTCATGCGGCATCCCTGTGGACAGTGCGCATTCGCACAGCTATTTGATATGCAACCAATTTGCCCCTCGAAAGGCCCCGCATATGAAGACGCTAAACGATATCCGCTCAACCTTTTTGGGTTATTTTGAACGCCACGGGCATTCCGTGCAGCCTTCCAGCCCGTTGGTCCCGCGCAATGACCCGACGTTGATGTTCGCCAACTCTGGCATGGTGCAGTTCAAAAACCTGTTCACGGGCGTCGAAACCCGCGACTACAAGCGCGCGACAACGGCGCAGAAATGTGTGCGCGCGGGCGGTAAACACAATGATCTCGACAATGTCGGATATACCGCGCGGCATCATACGTTTTTTGAAATGCTGGGAAATTTCAGCTTTGGAGATTACTTCAAGGCCGAGGCGATTTCGTTTTCATGGGAATTGATCACCAAGGAATTCGGCATTGATCCCAAGCGGTTGTATGTCACCGTTTATCACACCGATGACGAGGCTGCCGAGATTTGGAAGAAGGTCGCTGGCCTGCCGGACGATCGTATCATCCGCATCGCGACGGATGACAATTTCTGGATGATGGGCCCCACCGGGCCATGCGGTCCGTGCTCCGAGATTTTTTACGACCATGGCGATCACATCTGGGGTGGCCCTCCTGGCTCCCCCGACGAAGATGGCGACCGGTTTGTTGAAATCTGGAACCTCGTGTTTATGCAATACGAGCAATTTGCCGATGGTACGCGTCAGCCACTGCCAAACCAGTCGATTGATACCGGCATGGGGATCGAACGTGTTGCCGCCTTGCTGCAAGGTACCAATGACAACTACGCCACTGATTTGATGCGCAATCTGATCATTGCCAGCGCGAATGCGTCGAATACCGACCCTGACGGGCCTGGAAAAACCCACCACCGCGTGATTGCGGATCACCTGCGGTCGACCTCGTTCTTGATTGCCGACGGTGTGATGCCATCCAATGACGGGCGTGGCTATGTGCTGCGCCGCATCATGCGCCGCGCCATGCGCCATGCGCATTTGTTGGGTATTCAGGATCCGCTGATGCACCGTTTGGTCCCTGAACTGGTCCGCCAGATGGGCGGCGCTTATCCAGAGCTTGGCCAAGCCCAATCGCTGATCTCCGAGACGCTTTTGCTGGAAGAAACCCGTTTTAAGAAAACCCTCGATAGGGGCCTGAAGCTGCTTGATGATGAACTCAAGGGCCTTCCGGCTGGCGTAAACCTGTCCGGCGAAGCGGCGTTCAAGCTTTATGACACCTATGGTTTTCCTGTCGATTTGACGCAGGATGCGCTGCGTGAACAAGACCGAGGCGTCGATCTTGACGGATTCAACGCAGCCATGGAAAAGCAAAAAGCATTGGCGCGCGCCGCATGGTCCGGATCGGGCGAGGCCGCAGATGCGACTGTTTGGTTCGATGTCGCTGAAAATGGCGGCAAGACGGATTTCCTTGGATATGATACCGAAACTGCCGAAGGCCAAATTGTCGCGCTGATCCAAGAGGGTGCGCAAACCGACACAGCCAAGGCGGGGGACAAGGTTCAGATCGCACTGAACCAGACACCGTTTTACGCCGAAAGCGGCGGGCAGATCGGTGACACCGGCCTTATCAAGACCGACACCGGCAGTGTGACCATCACCGACACCCGCAAAACTGCCGGTGTGTTCATTCATTTCGGCGATGTGGCCGAGGGCACGATCAGCACTGGCCAAGCCGCTGTGCTTGAGGTCGATCACGCCCGCCGCACCTCTATTCGCGCCAATCACTCGGCCACACACCTGCTGCACGAGGCCTTGCGCAATGCGCTTGGCGACCACGTGGCACAGCGTGGGTCTTTGAATGCAGCTGACCGTCTGCGCTTTGACTATAGCCACAACAGCGCAATGAGCGCGGATGAACTGGCTCAGGTTGAACAAGAGGTGAATACCTACATCCGCCAGAATGCGCCCGTTGATACGCGCATCATGACCCCCGACGATGCCCGTGCTTTGGGCGCTCAGGCCTTGTTCGGCGAAAAATACGGCGAAGAGGTGCGCGTCGTTTCCATGGGACGTCAGTCCGGATCAGGCAAGGGCGCGGATAAATCAACCTATTCGCTTGAGCTTTGCGGCGGGACGCATGTGCGTCAGACCGGCGATATCGGTGCATTTGTCCTTTTGGGCGACAGTTCCAGCAGTTCAGGTGTGCGCCGGATCGAAGCCCTCACCGGCACCGAAGCCCTGACATGGCTGCGCGCTCAGGAAACCGCTTTGTCGCGCGTCGCGGCAGAGTTGAAAACCTCGACGGCTGATGTCCCAGACCGCGTGCGGGCCTTGCTGGACGAACGCCGTGCCTTGGCGAACGAAGTCGCCCAGTTGCGCCGCGAACTTGCTATGTCCGGCGGCGGTGCTGCCGCGCCAGAGGCACGCGATGTGAACGGCATTAAATTCATGGCGCAGGTGCTTTCTGGTGTGACGGGCAAGGATTTGCCTGCCTTGGTTGATGAATATAAGACCAAACTTGGCAGTGGTGTTGTGCTGCTGATTGCTGATGCTGACGGAAAAGCTGCGGTTGCGGCTGGCGTGACGGCTGATCTGACGGCGCAAGCCTCTGCTGTTGATATCGTCAAGGCAGTCGTGGCTGAACTGGGCGGCAAAGGCGGCGGTGGCCGTCCTGACATGGCCCAAGGTGGCGCAAAAGACGTTGCAAATGCAGATGCGGCCATTTCGGCTGCCGAAGCCATCTTGAAAGGATAACCCTATGCCAGCCCTCTGGATCGCCCATGTTACCGTCACCGATAATGATGCTTACGGGAAATACGCCACGCTTGCCGGTCCCGCGATTGCGGACCATGGTGGCAAGTTTCTGGCCCGTGGCGCGCGTTTTGTGCAGCTTGAAGGCAAAGAGCGCCCCCGCAATGTCGTCGCGCGCTTCCCGTCGCTGGAAGAGGCCGTCGCTTGCTACAACTCTGACGCCTACCAAGAAGCCCTTTCCCATGCCAAAGGGGCATCCGAGCGGGAGTTAATGGTCATCGAGATCGACGATTAACCTCGGCTGATCATTCTGCACAACTCGATTT
>NZ_JBFEKM010000108.1:0-14593 GCF_041552635.1 Sulfitobacter sp. | reverse complement strand
TTTCCCGAATTCGACGCGTCCTTTGGGCCATATCTCGCGACATCATTCTTTGACCCTGACAGCCCCATTCGTGCCGATCTGGGCGCGCAATTGCGCATGTCCTATCGTCCGTCACCGGGCCTGACATTCTCGGGGCAGCTGCGCTATCCCTTGATCGGGAACATTGCGGATTCAGATCGGGTCTCAGATTCCAAGATCGAACCGGTCCGGACCAATGCCGTCAGATATGCTCAGGAATCCGATCTGGAGCTTAATACATTGACGGCTGAATATATGTTCCGTCCGGGCAAGGACCTGTTCGGTCGTGTTTCAGCTGGCTATCTGGAAAGTAACTTCGGGGGCGTATCCGCCGAGGTTCTTTGGTATCCAGTTGCAAGCCGTTTGGCCCTGGGTGGAGAGATCAACTACGTCAAGCAGCGTGACTTTGACATGCTACTTGGCTTTCAGGATTACGACGTGCTGACCGGCCATGCTTCGGCCTATTACGACTTTGGCAACGGGTTCTTTGGGCAGCTTGATGTGGGCCGCTATCTTGCCGGGGATTACGGTGCGACGGTGTCTATTGACCGCGAATTCAACAACGGCTTCAAAGTTGGCGGTTTCTTTACGCTGACCGATGTTCCTTTCGATGCCTTTGGTGAAGGCTCCTTTGACAAAGGTCTGAAAGTTGAAATCCCGCTGTCGTGGTTCACGGGGCGGCCATCGCGCCGGTACCTGACCCAGACCATTCGACCGATTGTGCGGGACGGTGGTGCAAGGCTTGCCGTGGCAAACCGTCTGCATAGCGTTGTAAGAGAGTATCGCGGCAAAGATATGCGCGACGGTTGGGCGGGGTATCTGCGATGATCATGCGTATGGCGGCCCTTGGCCTTTGTCTTGTTGGATTGTCAGCCTGCGGGGCTGGGCAAAACCTGTTCAATCGTGGTGCAAGCATCGTGTTGAATGAATCCGTTTCTGGGCCGGCACCCACTGACCAGTTTCCCCCCCGGTTTGCAGCCCTTGTTGCTGATCGGTCGGTTCCGGCGTTGATCCTGACAGTCGAAAGCCGTGCCCAAACCGGTCGATTGCTGCTGGAAAGCCGGATCAACGGCGTCGATACTTGGCTTAGTTCGGATTTGTCAGCGATCATGCTTGAACAAGGGATGATGCAAGGCACGCGCGGTCTTGGGTCCGAATTGTTTGCCGCTGACCTTTCAGAGCCAATGCGGCTTATCCTGTCTGGCCAGACCGGATATTCGGACCGTCTGCACAGCAATCTGACAGGCAATGACCAGATCAAGACAACCACCTTCCGGTGCCTTGTCGAAACCGAGGGTTCAAGCGTCATTTCGCTTGAAATAGGAAATGTATCTACGCGTGTAATGACAGAAGATTGTAAGAGTCTGGACCAGTCGTTTCAAAATACGTATTGGGTCAGTAAAAATAGTGGTGCGATCGTTCAGGCGCGCCAATGGGCTGGGGACGAGCTGGGGTATATCAAGACCCAATCGGCCACCAGAGAACCGAGACAGCCAGCACCCCCGACCGAGGTCGTGTTGGCAGCAGAGTGAAGTGGAGTGACTATCGTGCGATACCTCTTGGTGGCCGTTTTGGGTCTAAGCATTGCGGGTTGCGGTACCGTGTACCGGACATCTGACGTTGTCGAAGGCGTTGCGGGCGGCACCAACGTGCGTGTTCTCGCCGTGACGGCAGAATCTGTGATTCAAGCAAACCGGTCCTCTCTCGCGCCGAAGTCGCTGCCAGCATATTTTTCGCAGACGGCAGGAACTGGATCCAGTGTGCGGGGCAGTAGTAATTTGCCATCACCGACGTTCCAAGATGAAGTGCGCCCCAAGGCGCTTGAACTTCGTTTGCCTCCGCGTGCTGACCCCGGCCCCTATCAGATTGGTGTCGGCGATGTGGTATTGTTGGCGACACCGCGCGCTGCGACTTCGGTCGAACAGCTTTCAGGATTGCTGGCAGCGCAGAACGCGCGCCAAGGCTATACCGTGCAGGATGATGGTTCGATCAACATTCCCGATGTTGGCCGCGTCCGCATTGCGGGCCTGACAATCGAAGACGCCGAAGCCGCACTTTTCCAGCGGTTGGTTGAAAACCAGATTGATCCTACGTTCAGCCTTGAGATCTCGGAGTTCAACTCGCGCAAAGTGTCTATCGGTGGTGCAGTTGGCCAGCCTGCCGTCGTGCCCGTGACACTGACGCCGCTTTACCTCGAAGAGGCGCTTGCCGCTGCGGGCGGTATCACCGTTGCAGATCAGGATTACGCTTCGATCCGTTTGTACCGGGATGGCACGCTGTACCAAATTCCGCTGTCCGAGCTGTATTCGCGGGCTAGCTTGACCCGAACACGTTTGCTGCCCGGGGATGCGATCTTTGTCGATACGGAGTATGAGTTGTCCCGCGCGCAGGATTATTTCGCCCAGCAGATTACCCTGATTCAAGCCCGTCAGGTGGCCCGTCAGTCCGCGCTTGCCGAACTTCAGCTTGAGGTAACGTTGCGCCGATCCAATCTTGACGAGGCGCGCGCAAACTATCAAACACGCGTCGATTTGGGTGCCGATAACCGCGATTACGTTTACCTTGCCGGTGAAGTCGGAACGCAGTCGCGGTTTGCCCTGCCGTTTGAACGCAAGGCGAACCTAGCCGATGCGCTTTATGATTCAGGTGGTGTGGCGTCTACGACGGGCGACATATCGCAGATTTATGTATTGCGCGCGTCTGCTGATCCTCGTGAATTTGGCGCTGTGACTGCATGGCATCTGGATACGCGCAATGCGGCAAATCTGGCCTTGGCGACACGGTTTGAACTGCGCCCTGACGACATCATCTTTATCGCACAGCAGCCCGTCACCAAGTGGAGCCGATCTGTATCCCAGATCATCCCACAGGTTCTGTCCGCTGGAAATACCTTGTCTGGCAACTGATCAAACCGCTAAATTCCGAAAAGGCCGGGCATGTTGTCCGGCCTTTCTGCGTTTGGTTTACTTAAAATGTAATTTTGATTGTCCTCGTTTGAAAAACAATCAGATGCGTAGTTTAACCTAATCGCTGCCCCATTTCGGCCACATACCCTAATTATCACTTTGATGATCAGCAATCTGTGCGGAGTGTCGGAATGTATCTTTCAGTGGTGATCCCATGCATGAACGAAGAGGCCTCGATTCCGGGATTGGTTGAGCGTTTGTCAAAAACAATCAGCCCTTGGAAAGATCAGGCCGAGATCATCTTGGTCGACGACGGTTCTACCGACACAACATGGAAAGCGATTGAGGCGGCCAAGAGGATCTGCCCCCAGTTGGTTGGTCTAAAGCTGTCGGCAAACCGGGGCCATCAGATCGCTTTGACTGCCGGGCTTGAAGCCGCGCAAGGCGACCGCATCTTTATGCTGGACGCCGATTTGCAAGACCCGCCTGAGCTGCTGACCGATATGATGTTCATGATGGATCGCGGATTTGACGTGGTTTACGGCCGCCGCAGCGAACGCCGTGGCGAAACGATGTTCAAAAAAGCCACTGCCCATCTGTTCTACCGTTTCCTGAACGCGATGTCCGACGTGCCGATCCCCCGTGACACCGGTGATTTCCGTCTGGTGAATCGCCGTTCCTTGGACGCCGTTCTGGCAATGCCGGAAAAGGCGCGTTTTATTCGTGGTATGTTTGCTTGGGCTGGTTTCAAGCAGGTTGGCATTGAATATATCCGCGCCCCGCGCGAGCTGGGTGAAACCAAATACCCATTCCGCGCCATGATGCGCTTTGCCATTGATGCGATGACCGCGTTTTCCACAAAGCCGCTCAAGCTGGCCACGCGCCTCGCCTTTGTCAGCCTGCTGATGGCCGCGTTTATGGCGGTCTACGTGATTTATTCACTGGTCGTTTACCAAACAGCCCCGGGTTGGGCGTCTGTCGTGCTTGCCGTCAGCTTTTTCTCGGGCGCACAGTTGCTGACTCTTGGGATTATGGGTGAATATATCGGTCGCCTATATGTCGAGGCCAAGAACCGTCCGCTGTATTTCGTTAGCGAAGAGGCGCGCGATATCGCGCCTGTCGCCCAGCGTCTGCGCGCCTGATTATGGGCTTGCTACGTCATAAGCTTGTCCGTTTTGCGATGGTAGGCGGTGGGACGGCCTTGGCCTATATCTTGCTGTATATGGCGTTTCTGGCAGTGGGCCTGCCGCAAGTTGTCGCCAATGGCGTCGCCTTTTTGCTGGCCGTGATCCTGCAATATGCGGGCCAAGCGTCATTTACCTTTGGCCAACCGCTACAAGATCGTAACCAGATCAGCCGATTTTGCGTGATGGTCGGGCTTGGCTTTGTCAGCTCTGCACTCATCACCGGACCGATATCTTTGATGGTGGGTCTGAACCCATGGGTTGCCGCAGCGATCGTGACCGTTCTCTTGCCGGTTCAAAATTACATCTTCATGACCCTGTGGGTCTTTGTATCTCCTATTTCTAAAACGGAAATCAAACTATGAGCCATATTTATAACGACACATTCTTTGATTACATCAACCAAAGCGCGCGGGCCTCGGCTAAGCCGCTGATCGCCTTGCTGTTCCCGAAATTGCAGCCCCAAAGCGTGATTGATCTGGGCAGTGGCCGTGGCGTGTGGCTGGATGAATGGCAACGCGCCGGGGCGCGTGACGTGCTGGCGGTTGATGGCGATTATGTCAGCCGCGATCAACTGGCGGTGGCCGCCAAGGATTTTCTGGCCGCCGACTTGACGGCCCCTGTTGAAACCGGTCGCCGCTTTGATCTGGCGCAAAGCCTTGAAGTGGGCGAACACCTTCCGACCGAAGCATCAGAAACCTTGGTTGATAGCTTGACCCGCGCGTCTGATCGCGTGCTGTTTTCTGCGGCTGTGACGGGCCAAGGTGGGGAATTCCACGTGAATGAACAGCCGCTTTCCTTCTGGCAGGACCTGTTCGCCTCGCGCGGTTATACCGCTTTTGATTGCGTGCGCCCCGAACTGAAAGACAACAAGGAAATGGCACCGTGGTATCGCTATAATGCGATCCTTTATGTCAATGAAGCAGGTCGCAAAGACTTGCCCCCCGAGATTTTGGCGACAGAGATCAAGGCGGGAAAGCCCGTCAAGAACGTTGGCAATCTGGCGTGGCGCTTGCGTCTGGCTGTGGTCAGCAAACTGCCGCGCCGCGCCGTGACGTTCATTGCGCAGGCCCGTGCGTTGGTTCTGGCTATCCGCGCCCGCCGCGCCAAGACAGTTGGCCGCGTGCAGGCATGACCGCAGCGGTGGCAATGTTTGAAAGAACGGCTGAAAAGGCTCATCGCTTGACGCTTGGTCCGACCCTTGTGGTGGTTCTGGGCGCTGCGTTGTTGATGTCGGCGCTGAATCTGATGGATCCAATGATCCGCCATGACGATTATCCGGCGTTCTTTGGCGATGCTGCTGCATTCTGGAACAAGACCCTGCACGAAGGGCGTTGGCTGAATTACATCTGGCACCTGCGCGAGGTTGTGACCCCTGCGTGGTTGAATTTTGTTGTCTATCAAGGGCTTTGGGCGGTTTTTGTCGCCTCGCTTGCCGTGGTGGCAAGTGGTCCCAAAGGGGCGACATGGTTTACCATCGTTCTGGCGTTGATGATGATGGTGTCGCCTTCAGCGATGCTGATTTCGCTTTGGTTTAACACGCTGATCCCTGGCCTTGCGGTTGTGGCGCTGTTCGCGTTTCTGGCCTGTCGGGTGACCAGCGCGACCTTGCGCGGGTTGCTGCCGCTTTTTGTGTTCGCCAGCTTTATTGCCTACACGACCTATCCTTTGCTTTTGCTGGCCGTCTGCATCGCGAAGACCCAAGATCGGTCCTTGCGTGATTTAGCCGGGTTGATGGCGCTGTTCTGCGTCAGCTTTGTTTTGGCTGTCTTGACGGTTTATGCGATCAATTGGCAGGTTCACGGTGTTTTCGGGGTTCCGGTTGCAGAATGGCGCGAGCCTACGGCGGCCAGTGGTCTGGCGGGAATGATGGAAAACCTGCCAAAGCTTCTTGAGACATTCCAGATCATTTTCCACCGCAACGGCTTTGGCTTTGCACCGCTGATAGGGTTTATCCCCGTTCTGTTGATCGCCGCCTTTTTCGTCCTGCGCAGAAAAGCCCCTATGGAGGCGCTGTATCTGCTTGCCGGTCTGTCGGTTGGCATCGCATTGGTCGTGGTTCAGGTGCTGAAACTTGGTGTACTTGTCCCGCCGCGTGCCTTTATGTTTGCTTGGGTCTTTGCTGCGCTGACGATTGTGCGCGCCGTGCAACTGCTTAGCGTGACCGATGGCCTTTATGGGCGGTTGGGGCGTAACGCGGCATTGCTGGTTATTGGTGTCTATTTCATCATGATTTTTCTGTTCTACGGCGAGTTCCGCACATGGCGCGCTGACACAAAGGCGCTTGCCCAAGAAATGTCGGTGATGGACGGCGATGTCTTTGTGTACGGTGACCCGTCGCAAATCACATCAGGTAAAGATGCTGGTATCCAATCGCGCGAGGCGCTGCCGTTTCGGCTGAAGTTATTGACCGGACGTGATGTTATCAGTTGCGATACAACGCCTGATCTGTGCCCCGCCCAGCCAGAACTGGGTGACACCGGCGAGGTTGAAATTCACGTTCGTCGCAGCGATGCTGGCACTTTCCTGATTTTCACCCCCTTGCCTGAGGATGCTGATTCAGACGCCTTGTGACAGCTCTGACAACATCGGAGGGTTCGCACCAGCACGCGACACGGTGATTGATGCCACCTCGGCCCCCAGACGCAGGGCGGCCAGAGCATCATCAGCGGTCAACTGCGCGATCCCGTCCTTGGTCAGGCATCCCAGCTGAGACAGCTTCGCGAGGACGCCCGCGTTGAACGTATCGCCAGCCCCCACGGTATCGACGACATCGACACGGCGCGATGCGGCATCGACGGTTTCACCACTGGCGAGATAAGCGGAAGCACCTGCGCTGCCTTTGGTCAGGATCAGCAGTTTGGGCCCCAAAGCCATCAGCGCACGCGCCTTTTCTTCGATCGGGGCGTCGCCGGGCGTGATCCAATGCAGGTCATCATCCGAGACCTTCAAAATATCACAGATGCCGATCATCTTGGCCAAGCGCGCACGGTAGCTGTCTTGGTCGGCGATGAACTGTGGCCGGATGTTGGGGTCTATCATTATGACGCGCTGCTGCGCCTCTTGCTGGGCCAAGGCGGCATAGAAATCTGCCGCAGGCATGCCGATCAGGCTGATGCCACCGAAATAAAGTGTGGATACCGCGGGCGGGATCGTAGGCAGTGCATTAGCGTTCAGGGACCTGCCAGCAGTGTTTTCATCATAAAACGAATAGGTCGCATTGCCGTCTGTCAGTTGTACAAAGGCCAAGGTGGTGGGCTGATCCGACAGGATCACCGTGGATGTATCGACCGCGCTGGCCTGCAATGTATCGCGCAGCAAAGTACCGAACATGTCGGTTGAGATCCCTGACAAGAACCCGACTTCACGTTCAAGCCGTCCGAGGGCAATCGCCGTATTGAACACAGCCCCGCCTGCGTAGGGCCTAAAGGCACCATCGTTTTCGATCATATCGATCAACGCTTCGCCGCAACATAGTATCATCTTTTCCGCTCCCACCGGCTTCGTCCCAATTTGATTAGGGGAGTCAGCGCTAACGGTCCAGATAAAACTTATTCCGTTGCTCACAGTAGGCTGCACAGTAAGATGCGGCAAAAGCTGGGGGAAGTTGCCGTGGAATTTGATTATATCATCGTAGGGGGTGGCACGGCGGGATGTGTGCTGGCCAACCGGTTGTCTGCTAATCCCAAGACACGGGTGCTGATGCTTGAGGCGGGCAAGAACGATAATTACCACTGGGTGCATGTGCCAATCGGCTATCTGTACTGCATCGGAAATCCGCGCACGGACTGGATGATGAAAACGGCCGCCGAACCGGGGCTGAACGGGCGGTCGTTAACTTACCCTAGGGGCAAGCTGTTGGGCGGGTGCAGTTCGGTCAACGGGATGATCTACATGCGGGGGCAGGCGGCTGATTACGATGGCTGGCGGCAGATGGGCAATGCCGGTTGGGGCTGGGACGACGTGCTGCCCTATTTCTTGCAAAGCGAGGACCATCACGACGAAACCAAGCCCCTGCACAATTCAGGTGGGGAATGGAAGGTATCGCCGCAACGTGTCCGCTGGGATATTCTGGAAGCCGTTCAGGAAGGCGCAAAAGAGTTCGGAATAGAGCCTACTTTGGACTTTAATACCGGCACAAACGAGGGGTCTGGATTTTTTGAGGTCAACCAAAAGGACGGGGTCCGGTGGAACACCGCCAAGGCGTTTTTGCGCCCTGTCCAGAAACGGCCCAACCTAAAGGTAATGACGCAGGCCCATACGCGCCGCGTCACCGTTGAAGGCAAGCGTGCGACAGGCGTTGAATTTGAACACAAAGGCCAGATCGTAAAAGCCACTGCGCGGGCCGAGGTAATCCTGGCTGCGGGGGCTATCAATTCTCCGAAACTGTTGGAGCTGTCGGGGATCGGGCAACCGGACCGGCTCAGCGATCTGGGGATTGTGCCAGTGCATGACTTGCAAGGTGTTGGCGAGAACCTTCAGGATCACCTGCAAATCAGGACAGTTTTCAAAGTGACCGGGGTCAAGACACTGAATGAAACCGTCAACAGCCTGTGGGGGAAGGCGCGGATCGGGCTGCAATATGCCTTGACGCAAAGCGGACCACTGTCGATGGCACCCAGCCAGTTTGGCATGTTCACCAAAAGCGACCCCAGCCTTGAGAGCCCCGATCTAGAGTATCATATCCAGCCGCTGTCGACCGACAAGCTGGGCGATCCGTTGCATCCCTTTCCCGCGATAACCGTGTCCGTATGCAATCTGCGGCCCGATTCCGTGGGTGCGAGCCATATCGACAGCACCGACATCAACCGCCAGCCTGACATTCGCTTGAATTACCTGAGCGCCGAACGGGACCGGATGGTCGCCGTGCAATCTATCAAACAGGCGCGGCAATTGATGACAGCCGCGGCGCTTGCCCAATATTCGCCGACCGAGATGCTGCCCGGCACACATATCGCATCGGACGCGGAATTGCTGCGCGAGGCGGGTAACATTGCGACGACAATTTTTCATCCGGTCGGCACCTGCAAAATGGGCAGTGATGACCGTGCCGTCGTGGATACGCAGTTGCGGGTGCGTGGGATGGACGGGTTGCGGGTTGTGGATGCGTCGATCATGCCCAAAATCGTGTCGGGCAATACGGCGTCTCCGGTCATCATGATTGCCGAAAAAGCAGCCAAGATGATTTTGGCCCAAGAGAGCCGCTAGGGGCGGGTGTCGATCCTATTTCGGAACGCCCGTTTGCAGTAGATGGACGTGTTTCGGGATCGTTGAGAATTCATCTAGGGCATTTTTGCTGTGGCAGTCGTCGGTCAGCTAACCCGCTTTAAGCGGTAAAGATGCTGTCCATATGTTCAGCCAGATAGATCCGCAGCCAAGGTGTAAATTTCTCTGGGGTTTCACGGGTCTGCCGCGCGAGGTCTTCCAGTTCCACCCAAGCGGTATCCATTACTTCGGCGGGATTAGGGTCGATGGTAGTAAATGCAATCGCCTCGGCTGTGTAAATCTCCACCAGCTCATGTTCGGTCAGGCCCCCGCCGACATCGGCGCGGTATTCGACCTGATCACGGTGCTCAAGATGCAAACCGGTAATCCCCAGTTCTTCTTCCAGACGGCGGCGGGCGCAGGCCAAGGCGGGTTCATCCCAAAACGGATGGGTACAACATGCATTCGCCCACAAGCCAGGGGTGTGGTATTTCTCAAGGGCACGGCGCTGGATCAGAGTTTGGGTGCCGCGCATGACAAAGACCGAAATCGCTTTGTGGCGCAGGCCGCGCTGATGGACCTCCAGCTTTTCGACGGGCACCAATGACCCCCGGACCCAAGCTGGAATCATCAGGCTCATAAGCGGATCACCGCAACAGCACTTGTCAGATCTGCCAAATTCGTGATCCTTATTTTGGTATGTGCCAAAGGCCGTGATTTCACGAGGCCTTTGTTTATTTAAGACTTGAATGAAAGACGTTGTACATCGCCATCTTTGCAAAGTGATACAAATCTTTCACGCGCCTGTTTGAATGCTAACATGCAGGCAGTTTGGCCCCAAGGGTTTTGAGTAGGGGCGTATGGTCGCGGTTGAACTTTCTGTGGGTCAGCAGCGAAATTTCCATCCGACCAAAGGCAGGCTTCGCTGTCGGCTAAGGGGTACTCAAGAGACCCCGCCTTGGGCCAATGTCTCTTTTATCCGCGTCTCTGAATAGCCAAGCTGCGCAAGGATTTCGCGCGTGTGGGTGTGCCCGTCAGCCATTTCCGGCTGGGTCGTAGCAATCGTGGAGTAGCGCGGCGCTGGGGCAGGTTGTTTGACGCCCCCTGCGGTCAAAAACGTTTCGCGGGCGCGGTTGTGCGGATGCGCGGGTGCTTCGGTCAGGGACAGGACCGGCGCATAGCAGGCGTCCGAGCCCACCATTACGGCATCCCAATCACCGCGGGTTTTCAAGGCGATGATACGGGCCAACCTATCGCGCATGTCGTCCCATTTGGCGGTGTCATTCTGGGGCTGCATGGCGGGATCATCTGCAAGGCCCGTCAGCGCCAGCATCTTGGCGTAAAATTGTGGCTCTATCGGGCCAAGAGAGATGAATTTACCGTCGCGGGTTTCATAGACGTCATAAAAATGCGCGCCGGTGTCCAGCATGTTTACCCCGCGTTCGTCCTGCCACCAACCTTGGCCATGAAAGCTGTAGATCATCGACATCAGCAGGGCAGACCCGTCGGTCATTGCCGCATCGATCACAGTGCCGTCGCCGCCACGCTGGACATGCAAAAGCGCTGAAACCATGCCAAAGGCCAGCATCATCGCGCCACCGCCGAAATCCCCCATCATGTTGATCGGAGGGGTCGGTTTTTCGCCCTTGCGGCCAAAGGCATGCAGTGCCCCCGACAGCGCGATATAGTTGATGTCATGTCCTGCCATCGGCGCATAGGGGCCGGTCTGGCCCCAGCCGGTCATGCGCCCGTAGACCAGCTTGGGGTTTAGGGCCAACATATCGTCAGGGCCAAGGCCGAGCCTCTCCATCACGCCGGGGCGGAACCCTTCGACAAGGCCATCGGCAGTGGCTATCAGATCGCGCAACACGGCAATGCCGCTGGCGGATTTCATATCGATGGCGATGCGTTTGCGCGACCGCAGCAGGATATCCGTGGTGGTATCGCTTTCGGGGCCACCCTGTGTGCCGCCGGGGCGTTCAATACGGATCACCGTCGCCCCGTGATCGGCCAGCATCATGCAGGCAAAAGGGCCGGGGCCGAGACCCGCAAATTCAATGATGCGTAAACCGTGAAGCGGGCCGGGCATGGGCGTATTCCTATTCGAAGTTTGCTTTGCGTTTTTGTAAGAAAGCGGCGACGCCTTCGGCAAAATGGGGGTGCTTCCCTGCCGAGGTTTGGGCATCCCGTTCTTCGGAAAGCTGATTATCGAAACTGGTGTCGCCCGCTATCCACAAAAGTTTGCGCATCAGGCCAAGCGCGTGCGTGGGGCCGTTTGCCAGCCGCTTGGCAAAGTCGTGCGCGGTGGACATTACCGCATCATCTTCGACGACACGGGTGACCATGCCCCAGTCAAAGGCTTGCTGCGCAGGAAGCTTTTCGCCCAAAAGCGCGAGTTCAGCGGCGCGTACCCGTCCGACATTGCGCACCAGCATCCATGTCGCACCACCGTCCGGGACAAGGCCGATATGGCAAAACGCCTCAAGAAAGTAACTGCTTTTGCCGGCGATGATAATGTCACCCGCCATCGCAATTGAGGCCCCGATCCCGGCAGCGGGGCCGGAGATTGCTGTAATCACTGGCACATCAAGATTGCGGATCGTTAGCATCAAGGGGTTATAGGCCTGATCCAGAGACGATCCTGCATCAATATTTTCAGGGTTTGTATCCGTTTGACCCTGCAGATTTGCGCCCGAGCAAAAAGCGCGGTCTGACCCGGTCAGGATGATCACGCGGCTGGTCTTTTCCACATCCATCAGCGTAGCTGCCAATGTTTTCGCAAGCTGTGGCGTCAGCGCGTTCAGCGTCTTTGGGTCATTCAGCGCAATTGTCGTTATCCCGCCGGTTCTTTCGATTTTTAATCCGTCTGTCATGGTGTCCCCCCGTTTGCCCGCAGCAAAGCACCGATTGGAGGGAGAGGCAAACACCAGATTGGCGCACGGTCCACTAACAGGTGATTAACCGGTTTGGCGCAGCTTCGGGACTTGCAAATGCCCAAGCCACGGAGCCCGTTCATGACCGATACCTCGCCCATTCTCGCGATGCCTTATATCCAGCCGTCACAGGCGCAAAAGCATGTCACCCATAACGAGGCACTTAGCCTGTTGGATGTGATCGTGCAGCTTGCCGTGGAAACCGTCAGTCTTTCCACGCCTCCGGCGACGGCGGTTGAGGGAGATCGCTACATCGTCGCGGCAAACGGTCAGGCGGCATGGGCTGGTCAAGATCATCAGATTGCGACCTTTGTCAGTGGGGCCTGGATGTTTACGGCACCCAAGGCGGGCTGGGTTGCGCAGGTTGTGGACAACGGCACAGAGGTTGTTTTTGACGGCACGGTTTGGGCTTCGCGGTCGTTGAGCAATCTGCCGGGTCTGGGGATCGGTGCCAGCTATGATGGTTATAACCGGTTGGTTGTGTCGTCGGACGCGGTGTTGTTGAACAACGCAGGTGCTGGCCATCAGTTAAAGATAAACAAGGCGTCGGCAGGCGATACGGCGAGCCTGCTGTTTCAAACCGGATATGGTGGACGTGCCGAGATGGGAACTGCCGGCACCGACGATTTTTCGCTTAAGGTTAGTGCAGATGGATCAAGCTGGACAGAGGCGCTGCGTGTTGATGCGGCAACGGGTCGGGTCACTGTTGGCGTGTCCGGCTGGCGTGAGATGCTGACTGCACCGCGAAGCTATTTCGTGGATCAGGTTTTGGGGGATGATGTCGCCGATGGTTTGTCTGCTGGCACGGGCGCGTTTGCCACGCTGGCGCGGGCCGTGGCCGCGGTTCAGGGGATTGATACTGGGGGGCATGATATTACGATCCAGCTTGCAGATGGGACATATACTTCCTCGGTCGCCATGGCCTTTGAGGCCGCGCTTGTCGGGGGTGGGTATCTGATTTTGCAAGGAAATTCGGGCGATCCGGATCAGGTGACCGTCGAGGCGCTTGGCGAGGTTCTGATTGTCACGGCAGGAGATGTTTGCGTGCGCGGCATCCGGGTGCAAAACGCAAGCCCTACTGCGGCGGCGGTAACTGTTTCTGCGCGCGGGTCACTGACGCTGGATCAGGTTTCATTCGGTCCAGCGGGGGGGCATATCGACATCAAAGGTGGCGTGCTGCGGATTGACGGGGGGTATGCGGTCAAAGACGGTGCCACCTATCATTTACGCCTTACCGACGGGGGTCGATTTGACGGCAATGGGCAAACTGTGACGTTGGAAAGCGCACCGGATTTTAGCGATGCGTTTGTGGTTTGTGACACCGTTAGTCTGGCGCGCATGGCCGGGCAAAGCTTTGCCGGGACGGCCACGGGCAAACGCTATGCTGTGTCCGCCAATGCGGTTATCCAAAGTGGTGGTGTTGTTTTGCCCGGTGACGTGGCGGGTACTGTTCAAACGGGCGGTCAATATATCTAAGGATTGAGTACCGTTTTTCGCGAATTGTAAGCAAGCTCCACCAACTTGCCATAAAGTCGACCGCCCGAGAAACCACTCGGGCGGCAATATCATCCCCAGTGGCGATATGGGGTTGGTGCGCATGGAGTTCGATCATCTAACAACGTTGGCAGGTAGGACAGATATGTTCCTTACCGGTGTCACGGATATGGTCGTTGCAGAAACGTCTCAGGGGCGGGTGCTTTATACGACATCGCGGTTCGGGGGCGGGGATCTTCTTGCGTATCGCATCGGCGCGGATGGTGGCCTGACCCTGCTGGACAGCCGCGCGATGTCCGGAGAGACACAGGCCGGTAGCGTAAACAAACTGACCTTGGTTGATAACGAGCTGTTTCTGACCGGGGTGCAGAACGCTGCACTGACCAAGATCGGCATTGGGGCTGATGGCCGCTTTGGCGCTGTTTCCGCGGTGACCGGTGCACCGATGCCGTCACAGATGTTGGCCACCGAAACCGTCGAAGTGAATGGGCAAAAATTTCTATACGGGATTGCCCGCGGATCTGACGAGGTTGGCGTTTGGCGGATGAATGACAATGGTTCTGTCACGCTGGTCGAAGGTGGCACGGCTGGCACAGCTTCTGAGGCCGGGTTCACGGGAATGTCGGTTGCGCAAGTGGGCGGCAAGCCGTTTTTGTTGGTTTCGTCTGCCGCTGATAACGCGTTGATTTGCATGTCCTTGAACACCAGTGGCTGGCCTCGTGAAGTGTCACGGATTTCTGCGGCAGACGGGGTGGGAATCGCCACGCCCACGGCAACCGCCTTTGTCGATGTCGGAGGCCAGTCGTTCGGCATTTTGGCATCCGCCGACAGTGCAACGCTGAGCGTGGTCATG
>NZ_JBFEKM010000107.1:0-14723 GCF_041552635.1 Sulfitobacter sp. | reverse complement strand
CTCGGGCAGATCAAAAAGCACTTTGGCCGCCTCTTGCAAGGCCAGATCGCCCTCGGCGAAGACATCGGCACGCCCAAGCGAGAACATTGCATAAATTTGTGCGGTCCAACTGCCCACACCGGGGATCGCGGTCAGGGTTTTGATCACCTGCGCATCGGGGGCATCGCGCAAGGCTGCATAATCCACGCCCGCGTTTGCCAGCGCCAAAGCATAGCGGATTTTCTGACGGCTCAGGCCCGCTGCCCGCAAGCCGTCTTCGCCCGCGGCAATGATCGCGGCCTCGTGGGTCAGACCCTGCGCATCCATCTTGGCGCGCATCGCGTTGGCCGACGCGACGGAGACCTGTTGGCTGATGATCGCGCCAATCAACGCATCAAACCCGTCAGCCCGCAGGCGCAGCGGCAAGGGGCCGGTGGCCTGCAATGCGCTGGCAAAACGTGAATCTAAATCCGCGAGCCATGCGGCACCTTCGGCGACATCCGCGTCACAGGTGATGATCCGCCCAATGCTCATCCCGCCAACGCGCCCAAGGCCTTGATCCAGCGCAACGCGTCGTCGGTGGTTTCCAAAAGGGGCGCGTTTTCAGGCGGCGCTGGCCGGTCAATGACAATCACACGCAGCCCCAATCGCATCGCAGCGTCCAGCTTGGGGCGGCTAGGATTGCCGCCAACATTGCGGCAGATCAATGTGTCGATGCCAAGCGTTTCAAACAAGGCAATCTCTTCGTCTACGCTAAAGGGCGGCGTGCCATATACCGGCTCTGCGAAATCCGGCAGCGGGGTCCGCGCGCCGGTACTTGTCTGGCGCAAGAACAGCGTGTCCCCTGCAAACGGGGCAAATTGGCCGACAGTCCCGCGCCCTGTCGCCGCAAAGACCCGCGCGCCGGGCCGGATCATCGCGGCGGCGTCTGCCACGCTGCGCGCACGCAGCACAGGTGCCTTGACCGGCCAGACCGGACGCATAACCCGTGCGTAAGGCAGCGCCAGATCATGCGCTGCGGCGGCCGCCAAATCAGCAATATCGGAATCAAAACCATGCCCAGCGTCACAAATCGCGGTAATTTTTCTGTCGATCAAAAATTTTTTCATCTCTTCAACTGAACCCGGAGTCCAAATCTGCGACGGCACCGCCAGCGGGCCAAAGCTGCGCTCTGCACGCCGCAAGATCGCCTGCAATTTTTGATATGTTTGCGCTATCTTCGCCGCAATCTCGTGGGCTTCGGCACTGCCGGCAATCAGCAAAATGGGGGCACTGTTTTCCATTGCGCCATGATCCGCCAGCCGCCCGCCAGACGCAAGGGGCTTGCTGTTGCCAAATCCTAGGTTTACGCCGTTCGCATGACAATGATTGATGACACCCGCGCCAAGCGCAACGTAGCCGTTCTGGTTACCGCGCAGGCCTTCCTTGGCAGTCAGATGCCGATGTATTTCGTAATTGGCGGATTGGCCGGACAGCAGCTGTCACCCAATGTCTGTCTGGCAACGCTGCCGATCTCGATGATCGTGTTCGGGTCAATGACCACGGCACCTTGGCTATCAAGCGTGATGCAGAAATTCGGCCGGCGCGCAGGTTTTATAACCGGCGCGTTTGGCGGCATGGCGGGGGCTGCAATTTGCGCTTATGCGCTGACGCTCCAAAGCTTTACGATGTTTCTGCTGGGCAGCTACCTGATGGGCATCTACATGTCTTCGCAGGGTTTTTTCCGCTTTGCTGCCACAGATACCGCGTCTGATGAATACCGTCCCAAGGCGATTTCATATGTCATGGCGGGGGGGCTGATTTCCGCAATCATCGGGCCACAACTGGTGGGTCTGCTGACCGGATCGAACGGCGATGCCACCGTCATGCGGTTTTTCCCCGTCTATATCGCAGCAATCGCGTTGAACGCCTTCGGTATGATCCTGTTTGCGTTTTTGCGCATCCCCAAACCCCCGATCCCCGCGGTGGATGCGCCCAAGGGTCGATCGCGGATGGAGCTTCTCAAGACACCGCGCATCGCTGTCGCTGTCATTTGTGGAATGGTTTCCTATGCATTGATGAACCTTGTGATGACATCGACCCCGTTGGCGGTTGTCGGCTGTGGCTATGACATTGTGGATGCGTCCCATGTGGTCACGGGCCATGTGCTGGCGATGTATGCGCCGTCATTCGTGACCGGCCACCTTATCGCGCGCTTCGGGGTCGAGAAAATCTTGGGCCTTGGCATCGCCATTCTCGCCGTGGCGGGTCTGGTCGCGCTGAATGGCGTTGAGTTGAGTAATTTCTATATTGCACTGATCTTGCTGGGGATCGGCTGGAACTTTGGCTTTATCGGGGCCACGTCGATGCTGGCGGGTGCCCACGAACCCCATGAACGGGGCCGAATGCAGGGCCTGAACGATCTGCTGGTCTTTGGCGGCGTCACCTTTGCGTCGCTGGCCAGCGGCGGATTGATGAACTGTTCGGGCGGCAACCCGGTCGAAGGTTGGGCCGCGGTCAATATCGCGATGATCCCGTTTCTGGTGCTGGCCGGCGGGTCGCTGATCTGGTTGGTGCTGCGGCAACGCCCCGCGGGGCAATAGCAGCTACCACCGACCGCTAAGCGCCCGCCAAGGGAGCGAAAAGGCATCCACATGCGGCAGCGTGCCATCGCCTACCCGCGCAGGTTCATCAATCGCCGCTTGCAGCACCTTGGCGCTGGCCCCGATGCTAAACAGCGCGGGTCTGGCGGCGGCCGAAACCATGGTCCGGTGCTTGCGCGCCCTTTTCAACCGCGCCGATGCCTTCTGCGCCAGCGCAGACACGCCTGCATCGGTACCATCCAGCAACGGTACCCGTCCCTGATCCACCAATTGCGGTATCGCGTGCAGCCACGCAGCAACCCCGGCACCATAGCCCGCATCGCGCACCACGCTCTCGTCCGCCTGCCCCAAGGACGACGCTGCCACCCACATCAAGGTACCTGCCGTCTGATCAATGTAGTGATCAAAATGGGCCGCATCCTCGAACGCATCACGGTAGATATCCCAACGGCGCGCAGCCACCAGATCGTCAAGCAGTTTCGCATTTCGCTCGCTGATGGCCGCTGCCAAAGGCGTCGCCACCTCGTGTCGGCGCACTGGCCGCGTTTCGGCAATTTCTTCGCAAACGTCGCGCCACCACTGCAAGCGCATCTCGGCGATCATCGCCTCTTGGGTGACCCATGGCGCACGCGCGACCTCAAGATTGAATGCGTAGAGCGGAAACAAGACCTGCCGTGCAGATACCGGCGCGGCCATTGTGGCACGAAACCGCAAAGGGTCGGCGCGTTCAACCAAGGCAGCGCACGCAATCAGGTTATCGTCAAAATTCATCTAGAAAATCCAAAATTATTCCCTCGGTTTCAGGCGCATCAACAATCCCCAAATAGCCCTACACCGGCAAAATCCAGTCCACTGCCCCACGACGGGTTTGGCGGGGTCCGTCTGAACCAGAACAATGGCGACCACCAGCCTGATGAACAGACTGAACACCAACAGACCCAGAACCATAAGGATCATGTAACGGCTACCTTACGCTTGGGTATCCCGGATTAATTTCCACCGGATCGCATCCAAAAGCGCCTCGAACGACGCATCGACGATGTTGGCCGATACCCCGACCGTGGACCAGCGCCGCCCCTGCCCGTCTTCGCTGTCGATGATAACACGGGTCACGGCCTCGGTGCCGCCTTGGGTGATGCGCACCTTGTAATCCACCAGATGCATATCCTCGAGCATCGCCGAATATTGCCCCAGATCCTTGACCAGCGCCTTGGAGAGCGCATTGACCGGCCCGCGATCACAGCCGTCTTTGTCCATGCTTTCGCTGACCGACAGGCGCTTTTCGCCATCAACCTTGATCACGACGACCGCCTCGGAAAGGCTGACCATCTGATCATATTTATTCTTGCGCCGCTCAACCGTGACGCGGTACCGCTTGACTTCGAACAGGTCCGGCATCTGCCCCAACGCCTGCCGTGCCAGCAGTTCAAAGCTGGCCTGCGCCGTGTCATAGCTATAGCCGTCAGCCTCGCGCGCCTTGACCTGATCAAGGATCAGCCCCAACGCCGGATCACCCTTGGCAATCGTCAGACCTGCGCTTTCCAGACGGCGACGCAGGTTGGATTGCCCTGCTTGGTTCGACATCGGAATGATCCGCGCGTTGCCCACCAGCTCAGGCGGGATATGCTCATAGGTCGTGGGGTCTTTAAGAATCGCAGAGGCGTGCAGCCCCGCCTTATGCGCAAAAGCGGATGACCCCACAAAGGCCGCCTGCTTCATCGGTACACGGTTCAGGATTTCATCCAGACTGCGGCTGATCCGCGTCAGGCCCGCCAACCCCTCAAGGCTGATCCCCGTGTCATAGGCGCTGGCATAGGGTTCTTTCAGCAGCAGGATCGGGATCAACGTCGTCAGGTTGGCATTGCCGCAGCGCTCCCCCAAACCGTTCAACGTGCCTTGGATTTGCCGTGCGCCCGCATCCACCGCAGCCAGTGAACAGGCCACCGCGTTTTCGGTATCGTTGTGGGTGTGAATGCCCAGATGATCGCCCGGAATGCCCGCCGCAATGACTTCGTCCGTGATCCGCCCCACCTCGGCGGGCATGGTGCCGCCATTGGTGTCACACAATACGATCCAACGCGCACCGGCGTCATAGGCCGCTTTAACCGCCGTCAGCGCATAATCGGGGTTGGCGCGGTAGCCGTCAAAGAAATGTTCGGCGTCAAACAGCGCCTCGCGCCCTTGATCTACCAGATGCCGGATCGAGCGGGCGATATTATCGGTATTTTCCTCAAGGCTGATGCCAAGGGCCGTGGTCACGTGAAAATCATGGGTCTTGCCCACAAGGCAAACAGTGTCCGTCCCCGCATTCATCACGGCGGCCAAAACATCGTCATTTTCCGCCGAAAACCCTGCCCGCTTGGTCATTCCAAAGGCCGTCATCTTGGCGCGGGTCTTGGGTGCCGTATCGAAAAACGCGCTATCCGTCGGGTTTGCCCCCGGCCAACCGCCTTCGATATAATCAACGCCCAAGGCATCCAGCGCGCGGGCGATGATCTGCTTTTCCTCGGTCGAGAATTGCACGCCTTGCGTCTGCTGCCCGTCGCGAAGCGTGGTGTCATAAAGATAAAGACGTTCTTTCGTCACTTCACCACCCCCGGATTCATTTTGCCAGATAAACTCCGGGGAGCGTGAGGGGCTGGCCCCTCACTCCAGTCCTTGCCAAAACCACAAGCCATTCTCCAAGAGCACATCATTTAAGGGACTCCAGCTTCATTGGGTCAAATGAGGAACTCGCAACCAGATCGACGCCGGTCTTGTCCATGCGCACCTCAAGACCGATCGCCACAAGTTGACGCTTCATTTCATCAACTTGTGTGAAATCCTTCGATAGCATCGCTTTTCGCCTGATTGCGTCCAGCCGGGCCGCCAGTTCAGCCAAGTCGGCGGAAGAACCACCGCCCTCACTTCTGCTGAAAAAACGATCACGGTGCTTTTCGCGAGCTTCGTCAGATAAAAAGCCAAGGAAACGCGCATGATCAAGCAATGCCTGTGGTTCTGAATACGTGCTTGAATTCAGGAATTGCAAAGCCTTGTGCGTATTAAGATCTTCAGCCAATGCATCAATCAAAGGTTGCCTAGGCACAAACTCATTTGGGTCGCTCGGCTCAAGATCAACGGTAAGTTCGAGCCAGCGTTCCAATACCTTCTCCGCCTCTTCCCGCTTCTTCTCCGTCCAGTCCATCGGCTTGCGATAATGCGTGCTCAGCATCACAAAGCGGATCACCTCGCCCGGCACACCCTGATCCAGCAGGTCACGCACTGTAAAGAAATTGCCAAGCGACTTGGACATCTTCTTGCCCTCGACCTGCAACATCTCGTTGTGCATCCAGACGTTGGCCATCTTGTCTGTCCCGTTGGCACAGCAACTTTGCGCGATCTCGTTCTCGTGGTGCGGGAACATCAGGTCGTTGCCACCACCGTGAATGTCGAAGTGATCTCCCAACAACTCGCGGGCCATGGCCGAGCATTCGATGTGCCATCCCGGACGCCCACGCCCCCAAGGACTGTCCCACCCCGGCGTGTCCGCATCAGACGGCTTCCACAACACGAAATCCATCGGGTTGCGCTTGTAGGGGGCCACTTCGACCCGCGCACCCGCGATCATGTCGTCAATCGACCGACCGGACAGCGCACCGTATTCTTTATAGCTTTCCACCGCGAACAACACATGCCCCTCGGCTGCGTAAGCATGGCCGCTGGCAATCAACCCTTCGATCATCGTGACCATCTGCGGAATATACGCCGTTGCGCGCGGCATATGATCAGGCTCCAGCGCGCCGACAGCCGCCATATCGTCCAGAAACCACTGGGTCGTCTCAGCCGTGATTTCCCCAATCGACCGACCGCTTTCGGCCGCGCGCGCGTTGATTTTGTCATCCACGTCGGTAAAATTGCGCACATAGGTCACGTGGTCCGGCCCATAAACATGCCGCAGCAACCGGTATAGCACGTCAAACACGATAACAGGCCGCGCGTTCCCAAGATGCGCACGGTCATAGACCGTGGGGCCGCAAACATACATCCGCACGTTTTCGGGGTCGATGGGCGTGAAAACCTCGCGTTTGCGGGTCTTGGTGTTGTGCAGCTTGATCGTCGTCATGTGGCGCGTCCTTACGCAAGTATGGCGCGGGCTTGGCACATATGTCTTGGAAAGAAAACGCTATGAACAGGCCCGCCGGGAAATCTCAGCAGGGAATGCAGCAAATAATGGGTGTGCTCATGGTCATGACGCTTGCCTAGCGCGGGGTCCCCACAAAGGTCAAGCCTGATTGACAAAACGCGCCACCTCTGCGTCCCTGCGCGCAAACGGGTTTATCGGAGTTACACAATGCAATTATCCACACGCATCACCGGACTTTTGGGCGGCGGATCAGACGGTTGGGGCGTTTTCTTACGGGCCCGTCAGATGATTGCAGACGGCACTGCGGTGACTGAACTGACAATCGGCGAACATGATATCCGCACGGCGGCCCCGATCTTGCAAGACATGCACCGCGCGGCAATGGGCGGGCATACGGGGTATGCGTCGGTCCCTGGCACGCCAGCGCTACGCGATGCGGTTGCCCAGCGCGTGCAGGACCGCACAGGCGTGCCCACGACCCGCGAAAACGTGTTGATCACCCCCGGCGGGCAAGCCGCCCTTTTCGCGGCCCATGCGGCTGCCGTGAACCCCGGCGATACCGCGCTTTTCATTGACCCCTACTATGCCACCTATCCCGGCACGATCCGCGGTGTCAGCGCCATTCCCAAAGCGATTGCTGCCCATGCCAAAGATGCCTTTCAACCCCGGGCCAGCGCAATCGCCACCGCCGCGCCCGGTGCGAAATCCCTGCTAATCAACTCGCCCAACAACCCTACAGGTGTGGTCTATTCCCGCGCGACGCTGGAAGGCATCGCAGATGTCTGCAATGACCACGGCCTGTGGCTGATTTCGGACGAGGTATATGACACACAAGTCTGGACCGGCACACATCTATCGCCGCGCGCCCTACCGGATATGGCCGAACGTACGTTGGTTATTGGCTCCATGTCGAAAAGCCACGCCATGACCGGATCGCGCTGCGGCTGGATCGTAGGGCCCGAAGATGCTATCGAACACCTGACCAACCTTGCCACCCATACGACCTACGGCGTGCCGGGTTTCATTCAGGATGCAGCCCATTTCGCGTTGAACCAGGGCACCGGTTTCGAGGATGAGATCGCAGCCCCCTTCCAGCGCCGCCGCCTGCTGGCGCAAGAGATCATCACAAACCAGAACGCCGTATCCTTGGTGCCGGCAGACGGGGCAATGTACCTGATGCTGGATATCCGCAGCACCGGCATGACCGGCGAGGATTTCGCCTTTGCCCTGCTTGATGCGCATCACATCGCCGTCATGCCCGGCGAAAGCTTTGGCCAAGCGGCCGCAGGCCATATCCGGGTGGCAATGACCATTGATGACACCCGTTTCGCACAGGCTCTGGATGTCTTGTGCCAATTCGCAAAGTCCCACAGCAAATAGACAAAAGGCCAAATACAAAGCGGGCCAAAGGATCACTCTCCCGGCCCGCTTCTCTGGCTCGTAAATATCCCCGCCGGAGGCGTCTTTGCCCCCGGCGGGGTATCAACCTATATTAGAAGTGCAGCGATCCGCGCACTGTAAAGGTTGTGGCATCCAGATCATTGCCCGAAACCCCACCGATATCGCTAAAGCGGTGCTCCAGCAGTTCGGCACCAACGCTATAGCTTTCGGATATGCGGTACGTCATTCCGATGCCGTAGAATGCCCCGTCTTCGTCACCTAGCGATGTGTCCGCTTGCGCATACCCACCGGTCGCATAGATCAGGTAATCGCCAAAGTCATAGCCACCCTTGATCTTGGCGCGTGCAACGGAATCGACAGTCGCGGCACCGTTGTTCAGGTCGATGTCAGTTTTGTCATAGTCCAGTTCGGCACCGGCAACGAAACGACCGAAGTCATAGTTGTAACCTGCGTGAAAACCATAGCTACCGTTGTCGCCGTCCAGCGCACCCGGACCATCGGCATCGGCATAGCCAAGCTGCAGACCAGTATAAAAGCCGGTCCATTCGCCACCCATGTTCACAACCGGAACCGGTTCCATCATGACAGGCTCGACCACTGGCTCACTTAGGCTGCCCGCGAATGCGGACCCGGCAAAAGCGGATGATGCAACAAGTGCGGCAGTAGCAAATTTCATTGTATGTTTCATATCGGATAACTCCTCGATTTGATTTTGTCCGAGCGGGGTGATCCCGCTTCGATGACACAACCCGCAACATAGGAAGATGTTTCCGCCACCGCTTGTCACAGATCAATCGAGGGCGGTTAGTTGCCGTTTTACGCCAGCATATCGGCGGAGGGTTGCCGCTATTGCCCTTACACACTGGGTCGCAAACGGAATTTACGTCGCAAACAAGACAGCTTGCCCCGATTTATTTTCGCAGCATTGGAACAATCTCCGGAGGGGGCCCATGAAATTAGATCACTGCATCTTCAAGCGTGTAAGCCGCACCATCGGTGCCGACCGCGGGCGCGCGGCACGAGGTGCCCCCATCTGATTCCGCCCGATTGCATCGCCTTTTCACGATCTTATCACCGGAGTCACATCATGACCGTACAGACACCTCACCGCTCGGGCGGGCGCGCTGCGCGCCGTGCGTCACGCGCAGCCCCCTTGGCAGACCATCTGCGCCCCGTGCGCCCCGGCATGACCGGCGGCACCTTCAACCCGCTTAGCCCCGCTGCGATGGACCGCATTCACCTTGCCGTTCTGGATGCGCTGGAACAAATCGGCCTCGCCGATGCGCCCCCGTCGGGTATTGCGCATATGACCGGTGCCGGGGCCATTCTGGGCGACGATGGCCGCCTGCGCTTTCCACGGGCCTTGATCGAAGACACCATCGCCTCGGCCAACCGGTCAACGACCCTATATGCCCGCGACCCCAAGCATGATCTCGATCTGTCAGGCACCAAAGTCCATTATGGCACTGCCGGCGCTGCCGTGCATTTGGTTGAGGTCGATGGCCGCTCTTACCGCGAATGCGGCGTGCAAGACCTGCATGATGCAGCCCGCATTGCCGATACGTTGGACAATCTACATTTCGTGCAGCGCCCCATGGTGTGCCGTGACATCCCAGATAACCTCGAGATGGATTTGAATTCGATCTATGCCTGCTGTGCGGGCACAACCAAACATGTGGGCGTGTCTTTCGGCGAACCGGCCCACGTGAAACCGGGGCTCGAACTGTTGCACATGATCGCGGGGGGCGAAGACAAATGGCGTGCGCGGCCATTCGTGTCGAATTCGAACTGCTTTGTCGTACCGCCGATGAAATTCGCCACCGAATCCTGTCTCGTGATGGAGGAACTGATCGAAGGTGGCATGCCCATCTTGCTGCTGTCAGCCGGCCAAGCGGGTGCCACGGCCCCTGCCCCCATTGCCGGTGCCATTGTGCAGGCTGTCGCGGAATGTCTGGCGGGGCTGGTCTATGTCAATGCCATCAAGCCCGGTCACCCGACGATCTTTGGCACTTGGCCCTTTGTCAGCGACCTGCGCACCGGTGCCATGTCAGGCGGGTCCGGCGAACAAGCCCTGCTGACCGCCGGATGCGCGCAGATGCACCGTTACTACGATCTGCCCGGCGGGGCTGCCGCTGGCATCGCGGATGCCAAGCTGCCCGACATGCAAGCGGGCTGGGAACAGGCCATGTCCAACGTCATGGCGGGGATGTCGGGCCTGAACATGGTCTACGAGGCCGCTGGCATGCATGCGTCCTTGCTGGGGTTCTGCCTTGAATCGCTGATCTTGGGCGATGATCTGATCGGTCAGGCCCTGCGCTGCGTGCGCGGCATCGAAGTAACCGAGGACAGCGTCAGCCTTGAGGTCATGCGCGCCACTTGTATCGGCGGACCCGGCCATTACCTTGGGTCTGACCAGACACTTAGCCTGATGCAGACCGAATACATTTACCCCGCGCTGGCTGACCGCACCTCGCCCAAGGAATGGGTTGAACAAGGCCGACCTGACCTGCTGGTCAAGGCAACGGCCCGCAAAGAAGAAATACTGGCCCAGCGGGCAAAGGCGCGGTTTGACCCCGAAACCGACCGCCAGATCCGCGAGAGGTTCAATATCCACCTGCCTGCGTGATCTTCGCGCAGCACCCTGATAGTATCTTCGGGACAGGGGCTAAATCTCTGTCCTGAAAAGGCAACAAACCGCGTGTTCACGTATATCATCGCCCATATCGAAGTCGTCGGCGTCATTCTTGTGACATTGCTGATGGCATTTATCCTCCAACAACAACGCCGCAGCCCGCAATCCACTGTGGCGTGGATCCTGTTTTTGGTGGTGCTGCCCTATGTCGCCGTGCCACTGTTTCTGGGGTTGGGGTTTCGCAAACAGGGCAAACGCTATGCGCCGATCCGCTTTCACCAGTCAGAACCGCATCAAACGGCAGTTCACACCCTTGACCATACGTTCCAGAACTTTGCCATGCCCCCCGCGATGGAGGCCCAGCAACTGACTTTGGTCAAAACGCCGCAAGATGCTTTTGCGGCTGTAATGCATATCATCGACAGCGCGCAGCATAGCATTGACTGCCTGTTCTATATCCTTGCCGATGACGACACCGGCAGGCGCTTTGTAGAGGCCCTGACCGCCAAGGCGAAATCCGGTGTTCAAGTCCGGTTGCTCATGGACCGTGTCGGTACGTTGCGCGGCCCGGCCAAGGCGCTGGCCGCCCTCAGGGCAACCGGGGCCGAGGTATTGTTTTTCTCGCCCTTTCTGCAAACCCCAGGCTCTGGCCATTTGAACCTGCGCAACCACCGCAAGATGATCATTGCCGATCACGCCCGCGTCTTTTCAGGCGGCATGAATATCGGGAAAAATTACATGTCGGACGCGCCCACAGATGCATGCTGGGTCGATTTGGCCTTTACCCTTGAAGGCGTGGCGGTACAGGGTTTTTGCGATGTTTTTAGATCCGATTGGGAGGTCGCAAGCGGCCGCGATATCGAGTTGATCAGCCCCGCCCCGACATCTGCAGGCAGTGCGACAGTACAACTAATACCCTCGGGGCCCGACATTGCCGAAGACCCCCTGCATGACGGCATGATCCGCGCGCTGCATCTGGCACACAGCCGTATCTGGATCGCGACGCCCTATTTTGTGCCTACCGAACCGCTGTCCAATGCCCTGCGCATCGCGGCCTTGCGCGGCGTAGATGTCAGGATCATGGTGCCCCAGAAATCATTCCAGCACATCGCCGACTTCGCCCGTGGCGCGTATCTGCGCGAAGCAGAAACAGCGGGGGCGGTGATCCACTATTACACCCCGGCGATGATGCACGCAAAAGCAATGGTCATCGACGATGCCGCAGCCATGGGCACGGTCAATTTCGATGTGCGCAGCATGTTGCTGAACTTTGAGACGATGTTGTTCGTTTATGATGCGGGCAGCGTGGCGGATATGTCCGACTGGTTCAGCGCTGGCTTTGCGCAATGCCACACAAATACGCCCCGTCCCAACCTGCCCCGCCGGTTGGCCGAAGCTATCTTTCGTATCGGGGCACCCATGTTATGACCGCGCCTTATTCCAGAACCGCGCATCAGTCCGGCACCGCCCCCACGCTGCGCATCGCCAGCTATAACATGCGCAAGGCCAAAGGCACCGACCGCCAGCGGGATCCCGACCGGATTATGCGTATCATCCGCGATCTGGATGCCGATATCGTGGTCCTGCAAGAGGCTGACATGCGCCTTGGCGCGCGTCCCTCGGCGCTGCCCATCGATACGGTAACGATGCAGACAGGTCTGGTCGCGGTGCCCGTTCCCGGTGACGCCAGCATCGGCTGGCACGGCAACGCAGTGCTGCTGCACCGGCAGGCCCAGATCATCGAAGTGCAACACATTGACCTGCCGGGGGCCGAACCGCGCGGTGCCATGGTTGTGGATGCGGATATTCACGGCGTGTCCCTGCGGATTATCGCCACCCATCTGGGCCTGATGCGCAGTTCGCGGCGCGCGCAACTGTCACGCTTGATCGCGCATCTGGACGAACGGTCGCGGCGGTCCACGCTGATCGCAGGCGATATGAACGAGTGGTCGCAGACCGTGGGGCTTGGCCGTCTAGCGCATCACTTTACCATCTATGCACCGGGCAAAAGCTTTCATGCCCGGCTGCCCATGGCCGCCCTCGACCGGATTGCGATGGATGATGACTTGCAACTGGTCGATGGCGGCGTGGTTGAAACACGCGACGCAAAGCGCGCATCGGATCATCTGCCAATCTGGCTGGATTTCACGCTCCAGATTTGAAGCGCCTGATTTAAAGCGCTAATTTCAGGACCTGTGCCGCCGCACCACGCTGGCGGGACGCCCCGGCAGGGTCAGCGCCGTGTCAGACCGTGGCCCTCGCGCAATCACCTTGCCCTTGGCAATCACGCACAGACGGTTGGCCCGTAGGCGCAGCGCCTCGATCGGGTCGCTTGCATCCAGCACCACCAGTGACGCCTTGGCCCCCACGCGCAGCCCGTAATCTTGCAGACCCATGGTCTGCGCATTGGCCGTGGTCACCATCTCAAAGCATTTGCGCATTTCGTCCGGGCTGGTCATCTGTGCAACGTGCAGCCCCATGAACGCCACATCCAACATGTCGCCCGTGCCTAGCGAATACCACGGGTCCAACACACAATCCTGCCCCCAGCCGACATTGATCCCCATCGCCAACATTTCCTTGACCCGCGTCAGGCCACGGCGTTTGGGGAATGTGTCATGCCGCCCCTGCAAAACGATGTTAATCAGCGGGTTCGGGATCACGTTAATCTGCGCCTCTGCCATCAGCGGCAGCAGCTTTGAGACATAGTAATTGTCCATCGAGTGCATTGACGTCAGATGCGAGCCCGTCACGCGTCCCTCAAGACCCAGCCGTGACGTTTCATAGGCCAGTGTTTCGATATGGCGCGACATCGGATCGTCGGTCTCGTCGCAATGCATGTCGACCATCAGGTCCCGCGCCTCGGCGATCTCGCACAGCTCGCGGACCGATGCGGCCCCGTCGGCCATGGTGCGTTCGAAATGCGGGATGCCGCCCACGACATCGACGCCCATGTCCAGCGCGCGGATCGTGTTATCGCGCGCGGTCGGGTCGCGGTAAAAGCCATCTTGCGGAAAGGCCACCAGTTGCAGGTCGATGTAATCTTTGACCTGTTCACGCACCTGCAACAGTGCCTCGACCCCCAGCAGCCGGTCATCGCAGGTGTCCACGTGGCTGCGGATCGCCAGCAGCCCCATGGACGCCGCCCAATCGCAATAGGTCAGTGCGCGGGCGATAACTTCGTCCTGCGTCATCACCTGCTTCAGCTCGCCCCACAGGCCGATCCCCTCAAGCAAGGTCCCCGACGCATTGATGCGCGGAATGCCATAGCTAAGCGTCGCATCCATGTGGAAATGCGGATCGACGAAGGGCGGGCTGACCAGATCACCGGTGGCGTCGATCACTTCGCCCGCCTGCGCATCGCCCAGTTGATCCATCGCGGTGATCTTACCCCCCGCGATGCCAATGTCCGTGACGCGCCCATCGGGCAGCGTGCCGCCCTTTACGATCAGATCAAACATCAGCGTTCTCCTTTGTTGAACGGCACCATCAAGGCGGCGGGCACCTGTGCGCGGCGTGATACCAGCACCAAGGCGACGATGGACAGGATATAAGGTGCCATGAGGAAGATTTGATAGGGGATATCCGCGCCAAAGCTGGTTTGCTGTACCCGGATTTGCAACGCGTCAAAGGCGGCGAACAAGACCGCTCCCAACAGCGCCTTGCCCGGCATCCATGACCCGAACACCACCAGGGCGATGCAAATCCAGCCGCGCCCGTTCACCATTTCGAAGAAAAAGCTGTCAAAGGCCGACATGGTCAGGAACGCGCCGCCCATGGCCATGAACCCGCTGCCCGCGATCACCGCCCCCATGCGGATCGCCGTGACGGAAAGCCCCTGTGCTGCTACGGCAGCGGGGCTTTCGCCTGCCGCGCGCACGGCAAGGCCAAGCGGTGTGCGATACAAAACGATGCTGGTCGCCGCGACCAAGGCAAAGGCCAGATAGGTAAAGGGTGTCTGCGAAAACAACGCCTGCCCCAGCAGCGGAATGTCTGACAGGATCGG